>NZ_JBMFQS010000006.1:0-121545 GCF_049968475.1 Calditerrivibrio sp.
TAAAAATTAACTACTCCAAACTTCTAAGAAACATCTTCTCTAAAAACCTACCTGTAGAACCTGCTAACTTCTCCTTCGAAGAATTAATATACCTACTAACACAAGAAGAAGGAATAATGCTAACACACGTAATGTTTATACTCTCAAAAGAATACTTAGAAAAAACAGGAATGCCAAAAGAAGAAGCTAAAATCACAGTCCTAAAACACAGAGAAAAAATCAAAAAAGAATACCTTAAAAAGCAAAAACTTTGACAAATTAACAAAATCAGAGGTAATTATGAAAAAAGTAATACGTTGAGTGAGAAATTAACCACATAAATTTACCTCAATAGACCTAAAAAAGCTATAAACTACTCTATCTACTTTTAAATTGAAAATACTCCTTCTATAACCTGTCTTTGAGCTCTTTCCTCTTTAGTCTTGCGAACATAAACATTTTTACATCTTTTATACGCCTTTTTTATACACCTTATTTTTCATAAACTCCTAAATTGGCTTTCTACCAGAAAAAAGTGATTGAAGAAATACCACAACTCCTGACTGCCTTTTGGCTTTTTGAAATTAATAGAATAAAAAAATTGAATTTCTCACTCAACGTATCTAATATATTATTGATATTTTTTATAAAAGAAAAAACTTTTAATGGATAAAAATAGTTCGAGGGTGATGATTGAAACAATTGAGTTGGCATTACCAATTACATGTTTATTTTTTTATATATCTATGATAAAATCTAGATATGAAAATACTATTAACCGGTGTGACAGGATTTGTAGGCAGAAGACTTGCTGAGGAACTATTTAACGAAAATATTGAAATTAATCTTTTAGTCAGAAACTCCAATAAATTAGAAGAAAAGTTTAAAAGTAGATGCAATGTTTTTGAAGGGGATACCTTTAATAAGGATATTCTTGAAAGAGCTTTAGAAGGGGTTGATACGGCGGTTTATCTTGTTCATATGATGGGTAGTGACAAGAACTATCTTGAAGCTGAAAAAAGAAGTGCGGAAAATTTTATCAAGATTTGTGAGAAGAGATCTGTAAAAAGAGTTATTTATCTGGGTGGTCTTGGTAATAAAGAGAATTTAAGTATTCACCTAAAAAGTAGATATATTACCGGTGAGATTTTAAGTAGCTCTCCTAAAGTTTCCTGTATATGGTTCAGGGCTGGGGTAATAATTGGATCAGGAAGTGCAAGTTTTGAGATTATTAGAAGTCTTGTGGAAAAATTGCCCGTAATGATTGCACCAAAGTGGGTAAATACACTCACTTCACCTATATTTATCAATGATGTAATTAAATATTTAAAAGCTGTTATTTTATCTGATTTTTACAAAACAGCTCAGATTGATATAGGTATGCCAACTATGACTTTCAAAGATATGGTATTAAAGACAGCAAAAGTATTGGGGCTTAAAAGGTATATTCTATCTGTTCCATTCCTAACTCCTAGGCTATCTTCTTATTGGTTGATACTTTTTTCCCCTGTCAATTTTGACATAGCAAGAGAGCTTGTCATGGGGCTCAAACATGAAAGTATTATTG
Source organism: Calditerrivibrio sp. (assembly GCF_049968475.1). Taxonomy (NCBI): domain Bacteria; kingdom Pseudomonadati; phylum Deferribacterota; class Deferribacteres; order Deferribacterales; family Calditerrivibrionaceae; genus Calditerrivibrio; species Calditerrivibrio sp. The sequence goes on from NZ_JBMFQS010000006.1 coordinate 1,547, forward strand.
AAAATAGTAATGCAAAAGAAATTTTCCCTGGTGTGAAGGTTACTGAATTTGAAGAGGCTGTAAGGCTATCCATAGAAGAGATTGAAAAAAATCAGGTGATTAGCAGATGGTGCGACAGTAGTAAATCACAAGTTTGCGATGTCCCTTTTGTGCCGGAAGTGTCAAAGGCAATTTATGTGGACAGATATTTTGCAAAAATTGATGAAGAAAAGGCTGGTAAGATTTTTAAGGTGTGCAAATCAGTTGGTGGAGAAAATGGGTGGTTTGCCTTGAATTTTCTCTGGTGGATTAGAGGCTTGATTGACAAGTTTGCAGGTGGTTACGGGCTTAACAGGGGGAAAAGAAAAGGGAATTTGCGGATAGGGGACAGTATAGATTTCTGGAAAGTAGTAGATGTTGTGGATAATAAGAGGATTTTACTTGAGGCACAGATGAAGTTACCCGGCAAGGCATGGTTGGAGTTTTCAATTTTAGATGATGATTTTACAATAACAGCATACTATTATCCAAAGGGTCTATCTGGAAGAATTTACTGGTATTTAATGCTCCCATTTCACAAAATTATATTCAAACTTATGCAAAAAGATATAATCAGGCAGGCAAATGGATTATCTTGAAAGGGTCAGACAGGTAAAAAAGTCATCTAAAAGAGGGGATTATTTGCTGTATTGGATGCAGGGTGCTTTCAGGGTGGAATACAACCACAGCCTTGAATTTGCAAAATATTTAGCAATTGATAAAAATCTACCTTTAAAAGTTTTGGTGGTAGTTGATTTTAGCTATAAAGATGCCAATTACAGACATTTTAAATTTTTTATAGACGGTCTTTTGGAACTTGTCGATAGATTTAAAGATTTGAAAATATCATTTCATGTTAAAATTGGCCCTTTTACAGAAATTGTCCCACAGTATTTAAGAAAAGCTGACAGTCTTATAACTGATAAGGCCTATTTAAAATGGCTTAAAGATGTGAGAAATGAAATTTATAAAAATAATGATGTTAATATTTATGAGGTTGATACAAACCTTGTGGTGCCTGTGCAGGCTGCAAGTACAAAGATTGAATACGGAGCATATACGATAAGACCTAAGATTCATAAGTTAAAGGAAAAATTTTTGAACGATTTTGTCATTTTTGATTATCAGGGCAGAAGTTTTGAAATAGAAAATGATTTAAATGGTTTAAGTATTGATGAAAAATTAAAATCAGTTCATTACCTCAAACCTGTTGATTTTAAGGGTGGAGAAAGTGAGGCAGATAAGCTACTTAGAGATTTTTTAAATGAGAAGTATTATTTTTTTGCAGAAAAAAGAGGGGATCCTGCTTTAGACTTTGAGTCAAATTTGAGCTTTTATCTACATTTTGGATTTATAAGCCCTATAAAAATCTTGAAAGAAGCATTAAAAATAGATACTAATCCTGAAAACTATGAAACTCTATTTGAGCAGCTTGTGGTGAGAAGGGAATTAGCCCATAATTTTACATATTACTGTGATGATATATACGATCTTTTTTCCTTTTTACCTGATTGGGCCATTAATACACTGATAGAACACAAAAATGATATGAGAAATTATCGCTATACCCTTGAGGATTTTGAGAGTTTTAAAACTCATGATAAATTCTGGAATGCTGCCCAATACGAACTTATACATAAAGGGAAAATACACAATTATATGCGTATGTATTGGGGTAAAAAAGTAATTGAATGGACTGAATCTTTTGAAGATGCTTATAAGGTCCTTGTTTATCTAAACGACAAATATGCCCTCGATGGTAGGGATCCAAACGGATATGCAGGTATTGCCTGGTGTTTTGGTATGCATGATAGGGCTTTTCAGGAAAGAAAGATCTTTGGTAAAGTAAGATATATGTCAGAAAATGGACTGAAGCAGAAGTTTGATATGAATAGATATCTCTCAAGGGTGATAAGTTGAGATACATTATCATATTATTCCTATTCTTTTGTACTCTGGTATATGGTGAAGATTTTAGAAAATTAAACCGAAATGATCAGGTCTCTCTTCCTCAGGATCTCTACTACAGAGGGGATTATAAAAGTCAATGGTGGTATTTCACCGGCCATCTGACAGCCACCGGCGGTAAAAAGTATGGTTTTGAATTTACGATATTTGTGGTAAATTTAAACAAAATAGATTATAAGAGCAAGTTTGGGCTTAATAGGATCTATATTTCTCATCTTGCCATAACAGATATTGATAATAAAAAATATTATTTTGAAGATGATACCTCAAGAGGTGCCCACAACGAAGCATTTGCCGATAGTGGTAGGCTCTTTGTGAAGGTGTTTGATGATTCGATATCTGGCGGCATAGAAAAATTTTTTCTAAAAGGGAAAGGAGCAAATTTCTCTTTTGAACTTGAATTAATACCGATAAAAAAGCCTATAATTAATGGTTTAAATGGTTATTCAAATAAAATTTATGGTTGTGAAGAATGTGCTTCTTTATATTTTTCAATTACAAGGTTAAAAACCAAAGGGATCGTTGAACTAAACGGTAAAAAAGATAATGTAGCTGGTGAAAGCTGGTTTGATAGGGAGATAAATTCAGATTATAAAACAGATAAATTAAAGGGGTGGGACTGGTTTTCATTGATGTTGGATGACGGAACCGAACTGATTGTATATAGAATAAAAAACAGAAATGGAAATGTGGATAAAAGCTCTTATGCGGCATTCATAGATAATTATGGTGGTAAGGTTAATATAGATTTCAAGGATATTAATATAAAACCACTTGATTTTTATATCTCCAAAAAAACTGGTGCAAAATATCCGATAAAATGGGAGATGGTTATAAGTAATAAAAAGATATACGTTCAGTCGATGGTGGAGGATCAGGAGTTTGTCGCCTCCAAATCTACATTTAATTACTATTATGAGGGTGCCTGTAGGGTATATGGGGATCTTACGGGGAAGGGGTACATGGAGCTTACAGGGTATTGAGCTAAAAAATAATGTGTTTGGTGATAATATATGATAGATTTAAGAGATGTTTGGAAAAGATATGGGGAGACAACCGTACTAAAAGGGGTAAATCTTCATATTGCTGATGGGGAATTTGTATCCATTATGGGCCCTTCTGGATCTGGTAAAACGACACTTTTAAATATCATAGGTGCAATGGATAGGGCTGATGGGGGAGATGTTTTTATAAATGGTGTCGATATTACTAAATTCGATGAAGAGGAATTGACCGATTTCAGGAAGAGGTATATAGGTTTTGTATTTCAGTTTTTCAATCTTTTTAGCAATCTTACCGTCTATGAAAATCTATTGATACCGCTATTGATATCAGGGTTGGATAAAAAGGAACAGATTGTAAAGATTCTTGAAGAATTTGGACTGAAGGGTAAGATATACAACCTTGCCCATCAGCTATCAGGTGGCGAACAGCAAAGGGTGGCAATAGCCAGGGCTATTGTCAAAGATCCTAAAATAATCCTGGCGGATGAGCCCACCGGTAGTCTCGATACAATCACTGGGGTGAAGATTCTGGAAATACTTAAGAGTTTGAATAAAGATCTTAAGACAACTATCGTCATCGTTACTCACAATGAAGAGATTGCAAGGTTTACCGATAGGATAGTGAGAATAAAAGATGGTCAGATCCTTTCTGAATAATTTCTATCTTATTTTTATATTTGCCATGAGAAACTTAAAAGAGGAGAAGTTGTTTAGCTTTATCTCCATATTTGGTGTGGCACTGGGGGTAGGATTGTTTCTATCGATACTAAATTCTACTCAGAGTGCAATTAAAAGTATGACAAACGATATAGAAAGATTAAACCCTATGGCCAATTATGAAATTGTGGACAAATTTGGGAATCCATTTGACGAATCGATATTAGATACATTAAATCTGAAAGGGATACGGAATTTTCCTGTAATAAAAATTAATGGGCAGGAGGAAAATCGGAAGCTTATTATATCGATATATGGGGTAGATTCATTAAAGCTGATAAAAAATAGCAATATCGATATGAAAAAAAACGATCTTGATCTGCTTTTATTTTTTCAGAATACCGATGCTGTTTTCATCACAGATGACATAGGGAAAAGAATTAACCTAAAAAAAGGGGACGAGATACAGATAAATGCAAATGGTGTTAGGCGATTTATAGTTGCTGGATTGTTGGATGCTGAGCAGATTCCCTCAGGGTTTTATCAGGATATAGGTAATTTCCAGGAGAAATTTAAGTATTTTGGTAAAATTTCAAGGATTGATCTGATGCTGGATGTAAAGCAGGTTGACGAATTGATGTCTATTTTACCAGAAAACCTCATCTTGCAGGAAAAATCCTCTGTGGTAAAAAATCGTGGGGAGATTTTAAAATCGTTTAAGATGAATCTTTATTTCATAAGCTTCATAGCATTTTTGGTAGGGTTTTTTATGCTTTTTAATACGATTTTTATCACGGTTGTGAAACAGAGGGAGCAGATAGGGGTTTTGAGAACTCTTGGGGGCACAAAGTATCAGATTCTTTCGATCTTCGTATTTCAGGCTCTTCTGTTGGGTACCTTGGGTTCTTTTTTGGGATTATTTTTAGGTGGATTGTTGAGTATTTACTCCTCTGCTGTGGTGGAGGATACCATCAGTACAATGTTTAGTCCTGTGTACATAAAAGGGTTTTTTACGATAGATAGATACACTTTTTTTGCCTTTTTTTCAGGGATTTTTATATCCTTCATATCCTCTATTTTTCCTGCCTTAGAATCAACAAAGGTGAACCCTTCTGAAACGGTGAAAAAGGGGACTTTTGAGATAAAATTCAAAAAGTACTACACCAACTGGTTTATTATAGGTGTAATGTTTGTATCAATAGGTATAACACTCAGCTTCATAGATTTTTATTACAAAACATATCCATACCCTTATCTTTCATATATTGGAGTATTCTTCATACTGATGGGGTTTTGTGCTTCTGCTTTTTTATACCTTGATAGAGTTGTGCAACTTATGGAAAGATTTATAAAAAGAATTTTTAAGGCTGCCGGTTTTCTATCCTTTGCAGATATACGGAGTAGTTCCTACAGGTTTACCATAGCGCTTGTGAGTGTGGCAATCTCTACAGCCCTCATTGTGAGTATGGTTACCCTAATAGATTCATTTAAGATATCACTTGGAAAGTGGATCAATGACAACCTTAAGGCGGATATTTTTATAAAAGCAGCAAGCTGCTCCTCAAATTTTTGTTTCGAGCCGCTAAATGATGGGCTATTGGAGAAGATTAAGTCTCTGGATGGGGTGGCTGCAGTAAGTGCCTTCCGGGCAATGAAGGGGAGCTTTAATGGTAAAGAGATACTGCTGGGGTTTGGTGACGAAAAGGTCGTAAAAAAATATCACAATGGTAAGGATGATTACGTGGTGACAGATAGCGTTGCTGTTTCTGAATTTTTTAATATTAGATATGGACTTAAAGAAGGGGATACGATAGAAATCGATACCCCGAAGGGGAGGGTAAAGTTTAAAATCAGAGAGGTTTTCACAAGCTATTCAAATCTTAATGGGTTTATAATATTAGATAATTATTTTCAAAAGAAATACTGGGACGAACTAAAATTTACCCAAATTAGCATTTATTTAAAAGAAGGTGTCGATAGGGATCAGGTTTTAAAAAAACTTGAAGATTTAGTGAATGCAAAAGGTGAATTAGATATTTTCGACAATCAGGTTATCAGAAAGAAAGTTTTAAAAATATTTGATAAAACATTTGCCATAACGTATGCCATTCAGGGGATTGCTTTGATAGTCTCTCTTTTGGGGGTTGGTAATATGCTGTATGCAGTTGCCCTTGAAAGAAGGAGGGAGATTAGTATTTTAAAATACCTTGGGACGGATGACAAACTTTTGACAAAGATTTATACTCTTTCCGCCGGATTTGTGGGGGTGGTGGGGACAGTTTATGGGTTTGTCCTTGGGTATATTTTAAGTGTGATCATTGTGAGAGTTGTAAATACAAAATCTTTTGGCTGGTCGATAGCGTTTCATATAGATCTAACTAAAAACTTTTACCTGCTGATCATCCTAGTGTTTTTTGTAATACTTTCTGGATTATTGCCTATTAAAACGATCAAACAGCTTGACCCCAAAAGGTTTGTAACAAATGAATAAATTTATAGAATCTGTTTTTTTGGGATTAACCTTCTTATAAATGGGTATTTATTTTCCATATTGCTTTTTACTTCCAATAGATGTGTGGGTTTTATACCATTTTCTATGGAAATGGCCGCCTCATAATAGGCTGAAATGAGATCGCACTCCTTTAACAGGGAACCATCAACAGGCTCAAAGTGATCTTTATTATACTCTTCGTATATGCTATCTCTTGAAACAAATTTAACATCACTATCAAAAATCTTACATTTAAATTCATCAAACAGTAAGTATCGCATCTCTTCATGCATGAAAGGGGGTAAAAGGGGTAAAAGTTCATTTGTAATATGTTCCTTTTCGATCTTTTTTATGATTTCATCAAGTCCCGCCACCGATTTTTTAACTGGTGAGATAATATCCCTTGTCAATACCTCCGGAAGATCGTGGAAAAGACCAGAAAGGAATGTGTTTCTCTTTAATCTATTGCATACATCTTTTTCGTATAGTTCAAAGTAGCTAAATATGGCCACGGTGTACATATGTCCTAATACCGTTGTTTCAGGTATTCTGGGGGTATTTGCCCATCTTTTTTGATAACGTAGTTGGCCAACGAGATCCACAAAGTTTCTGAGTTTTTCGTTTGTGGTTATAAACTCCTTTACAGAATCCAGTTTATAGTGATTTTCTAATTCAGAGAGGATCTCATTTTTTGTTTTTTCCGCACCGTAGAGGTTCTTATTCATCTCATAAATTATATTGTATTCCCAGTTTGTGGCAAGATAATGGGCGGCTCTTAGTATTCTTTTTTCAAAATTGTCGTTAGTATTTTCGAAATAATCTTCAAATTTTTTGAAAAAGTCGTCGTTTTGAAGACCTGAATTTCTTTTTAGTTCATTTAAGACCCAATTGTTAAGCTCTTTTCCGTAAGATTTTACAATTTTATAGTATATAGGTGGCTTAATATCAGTAATGATAACCCTCTGGAGCATTTCAAAGATAGAACCTTCTATAAGTAAGATCCAATTTACATCTCTTTTCCTCTCCTCAAGTTTTGCCAGGATATAAGCGATAAACATTTTGTGTGCCTGTTTATCCAACTCTGAAAATCCCACAGATGGCCTTATGTGGTCGTTCCACCTCTGGATGTTTGCAGCGGAAAAGATGATTTTAATTAATTGATCTTTTAGCATTACTTTTCCTGAACGATATAAGTCCCATTTATAATAACAGATTTTCCATTGTTGTCAATGAAGTAGAGGCTACTACCGGCTCTTGTTATATTGAATCTACCTTCCCATCTTTTGATTACCTGGCCATTGTCTGAATAGAGGGTAATCTCTCTATTTAACCCTATCGTTTCTGCCTCAAAATCTTTAAACTTTTTCTTTTGCTCCATTGTACATGATAGCAAAATCAGAGGAGTAAAAAGAATAATTAATAGTTTTTTCATTATTGTACCCCTGTGAAATTAATATCATACGCTTTCTGATGTCTTGCACAGTAGTTAAGCTTATTAATGAGTTCGAAAACCCTTCTGACCTCCCGTTCAGTGTTTTCAATCGTACCGGAATTGTCGATTACAAAGGTGGCATATTTCATTTTTTCGTCAAAGCTCATCTGGGAGTCTATGATTTTTTTGGCAAGGGTTTCATCTATGCCGTCCCTTTTTAGAAGCCTCTCAAGTTGTGTTTTTTTATCCACATAGATTAATATTACTGCGTCAAATCGTGTGTAAGTTCCCTTTTCCACTATTAAAGCAGCCTGAGTGATTATGAGATCTTTGTCATTTTTGCTTTTAAAGTTTGAAACGAGTTCTTTTTCGTATTGAAGTATTTTTGGGTGTGTGATCTCCTCCAGCTTCTTCTTTTTATCCGGATTATTGAAGACGATCTCTTTGAGTTTTTTTCTATCTATTTCCCCATCTTTTTCAAGGATCGATTCTCCAAAGTGATCTATTATATCGTTATAAGCAGAACCACCTTTTTTCATTACAGCTCTACTTATCTCATCGGCATCGATCACAAATGCACCCAATTTCTCAAAAAGTCTCCCGACTGTGCTTTTACCAGAAGCAATGCCACCGGTGAGACCAAGGTAACGTATCTTTTTCATTTTAAGCCATAAATTTTATGTATAATATGTATCTTCTCTTCCAATGTGCATGTCGATATCAATTCACATATTTCATCAGGCTTAAAAGATCTACATACCTGAGGTCTGTGTTCATAATCTCCGCATCTTCCATTGGGCAGCAGGTGTGGGCAGGGGGTGCCTGCGGGTTTATTCAACGTGGATATATCGTAGGCTATACAGCAGGCGCCACACATATGACATTTTATCTCACTGTTTGACATAGTTTTTTAATATACCTATCCCGTCCACTTCCACTTCTATTGTATCCCCAACATTCATAGGTCCAACGCCGGATGGGGTGCCTGTGGCAATTACATCACCAGGTAAAAGAGTCATTACATTTGATATAAAGCTTATAAGTTGATATACATTATGAATCATATTTTTTGTATTACCGTTTTGCTTGATAATTCCATTAAGTCTACTTACCACCTCCACACTTAGGGGGTTTAGCTCCGTTTGAATAACAGGGCCTATGGGGCAGAAGGTGTCAAACGACTTGGCGCGGGTAAATTTATTTTCCTTTTTCTGTATATCTCGGGCGGTTACATCGTTTACACATGTAAAACCTAAAATATAATCTTTTGCCTGATCAGGTGTTACAGCTTTACACCTTTTACCAATTACAACTCCCAGTTCCGCCTCAAAATGTACCTCATGGCTGGCGGAAGGATAGATTATACCATCTTCAGGGCCTATAACAGCTGTGGATGGTTTTAAGAAAATCAGAGGCTCTTCAGGCACTTCGTTGCCAAGTTCTTTAGCATGTTCAGCATAATTTCTACCCACACAGACCACTTTTGATGGTAAGACAGGAGGTAAAAGCTTAACTTTATCCGGATCATATTCATTTGTGGTTACGGTAAAGCCGGTGAAAAATGATCCGATAACCTCTTTAATCTTCCCATTTTCCAGAATACCTTTCTTTTCTTCTTTACCTGATGAGAATCTGCAAAGCTTCATATCCACCTCCGAAAAGTTTTATCTTGAAAGCTGATACTTTTTGATATTCAATAAGTGTGTCTGGTAGTCAATTGAAAAGATATGTGTTCCATCTTTTTTGGAAACAAAATAGATGTAAGACGTTTTTGCAGGTTCCATTACCCCTCTTATTGCCCCAATCGACGGGTTGCATATGGGGGATGGGGGTAACCCTTTGTGCATATATGTGTTGTAAATATTGCTACCGTCCTCTAGGTGGGATCTTTTTAAATTACCATCAAACTTATCACCCAGACCGTATATAATAGTTGGGTCAGATTGAAGTGGCATCCCTTTTCTTAGCCTGTTGTAGAATACTGAAGCTATAATAGGATACTCCGACTCCACAAATGTCTCTTTCTGTATGATTGATGCTAAAATAATCCCTTCGTAAAATGTTAGACCCTGGGCATTTACTTTTTCCTCAAAATCTGGGGGAAGTTTTGACTTAAAATTCATATACGCCTGTTCTATAAAAGTTTCGGCAGTGGTATCAGTTTTAAGAAAATATGTGTCTGGATAAAAAAAACCTTCGAGGGTTTTAAAAGGGTTGCCGGTTAATTTCAGGATAAAATATTTGTCTTTGGTAAGCATTAGAAATCTGTCCACGTCTATGTCTGAATTCTCTTTTAATCTTATGGCAATATCATTTATGGTGAATCCTTCGGGGATGGTAATCTTAAAAACAGATTCTTTTCCTTCTTCTATATTTTTTAAAAATTCGGATATCGTTATATTATCAGCTTTGTAGTAGCCGAATCGCATCTTTTCCGGGAATCGTTTTACCTTTTTTAAATAGTATTCAAATAAAAAAGGGGTTTTGACCCCTTCAAAAATTTTGTTGTAAACACTGGAGAATCTTTCATTTTTTTCGATCTTGACTTTTTTGTTAATCTTTGTGTTGTTTAAAAACTGTTCGTTGTTGTATATCCAGTAGCCGAGAGCAAATGAAAACAAAAATATTGGTACAAGTAGAGCTGTGGCAACCCTGAAAAACATATTACAAAAGCTCTACAAACCTTTTAAAGAGATATTTTGCATCATGGGGGCCGGGACCATTTTCTGGATGATATTGAACTGCGAATATCGGCTTAGTTTTATGTTTGATCCCCTCAACGGTGTTATCGTTTAGGTTTAGGTGTGTTATCTCGAATTTATCGAGTATCTTTTGAATATCGACGGCAAAACAGTGATTTTGGGCGGTTATCTCCACTTTGCCAGTGGTTAAATCTTTAACCGGCTGATTACCACCATGATGACCAAATTTAAGCTTATAAGTGGTTCCACCATGCGCCAATGCAAGTAGCTGATTACCAAGGCATATACCAAATGATGGATATTTTTCGGTTACTTTTGCCACTGTTTCGATGGCATAATATAAAGGTGCCGGATCCCCTGGCCCATTTGAGATAAATACCCCATCAGGTTTAAGTTTTTCAATCACTTCGAAGGATGTTTTGGCCGGAACCACAGTTACCCTGCAACCTTCATCCACAAGATACCTCAGGATATTTCTTTTGATACCGAAATCTAAAGCAACTACATGCTTAGAATACTTCTCAGGTTTATAAAAAGATCCATTAAGCTGCCAGCTACCTTCCAGCCATTCGTAAGATTCACTACAGGTGACATACTGTACTAAATCCTGTCCAACGATGGATGGGATATTTTTTGCTTTTTGCTTCAAGCTCTCTATATCGTTGTCAATTGTGGATATAACCGCATTCATTGAACCAGCTTCTCTGATATGTCTAACCACCATTCTGGTGTCTATCCCTTCAATTCCTATGATACCATGCTTTTTTAAGAAGTCCCCCAAGGATGATGTGGCTCTATAGTTTGAATAAATGGGGCTATATTCTTTTACTATAAAAGCTGAAACAAAAGGTTTTATAGATTCAAAGTCCTCTTCGTTTATACCATAATTCCCTATTAATGGGTAGGTCATGGTCACCATCTGCCCATAATAGGAAGGGTCTGTCAAAATCTCCTGATAACCTGTCATGGAGGTATTAAATACTACCTCACCGGTGGATTCTCCATCTGCACCGAAGCTTTTCCCTTCTAATACCAGACCATCTTCAAATACTAAAAAAGCTTTAGACATAACTTCCCCTCGGAATTTTTAACTAATTTATTACATAATAATCGATATTGCAAGTTTTTTTATCTATGTTATAAAAGAGGGAAATATAAATCGATTAAGGAAGCTGATGGAAGAGATACTTTTAAGACTTATACTGGATTACGGTTATTATATACTTTTTATCTGGAGTATCATGGAAGGTGAGCTGGGGCTTGTTATGGCTGGTATCCTTTCGTATACGGGGGATATGAATATATTTTACGCTATTTTGGTGGCTGGTTTAGGGGGATTTACAGGGGATCAAATATTTTTTTACATTGGTAGATTCAATAGAAATTACGTTCAAAAAAAGTTTTCAAGACACCGGAGAAAATTTGCTATGGCAAGCCTTTTGCTCAATAAATATGGTTGGTATATAATTTTTATCCAGCGGTATATGTATGGACTGAGAACGATCATCCCGATAACTATAGGTACCACAAAGCTATCCTGGAAGAAGTTTGCCATTATAAATTTAATTAGTGCATTCATCTGGGCATCGATTACAATTGTATTAGCCTACTGGTTTGGTGATTATCTACTAGCTATATTGCATTATTTAAAAAAACATTGGTATGTGGCTTTTCCTACTGCAGGTTTAATTTTTTATTTAGTAATAAGGTACATAAAAAAAGCCGCTGAAAAACGATCATTTGGAAAATAGCAGTATTATTGAAAAGAATATAATGGATGCCGTTACAAAATTTCGGATAAATTTTGCCCCTTTGTTAATACTGAAACTGGCACCTATTATCCCCCCCAGAATATTTCCTAAACCTAAAGAGATCCCCATCATATAATCAATTTTTCCAGATGTTATAAATACTGGTAAGGCCGCAACAGTTAATATAAACACTATAAAAACCTTCACAGCATTACCTTTCACAAGGTCGTATCCAAGTAATGTGGTACCTGCCAGAAGTAAAAAACCTACACCCGCCTGTATGAAACCACCGTAAAGACCTATTACAAAGAAAATGATAAAAGATAATACAGAATAGAGATATCTGTTTTGTATCTTGATGGTTTTTGTGGGATTGAAAATGGTAAGTATTGTAATGGCAAACATAAAGATGGCAAGGTATTTGGTAAAGCTTTTGTCACTGATCATTACAGCTACTTTTGCCCCTGTGATACTGCCCATGACGACGGGAATCGAAATGAGAAGTGCAAATTTTACTGGGAAATGTCCTGCGGATATATATTTTATAATGGCGGAAATGTTCTGTAAGAGGATTCCTATCCGGTTTGTTCCATTTGCCACAGTGGCTGGTAGGCCGAAGAATATCAAGAGGGGAAGTGTCAGAAAAGATCCTCCTCCACCTAACACGTTTATAAACCCTGTAAGTGTCCCAACCAAGAAGAGCATAACCATTTTAAACATATCAACTCCGTGAAGAAAATATATTTAATAGACAGATACCTATTTTTGTTAATTGAGATTAAAAAATAGTATTGCATAATACTTTAATTAGTGTAAAATGCAAGCAGATTTTTGAATTAACATATTTGGAGGTTGTGTATGGGACTAAGAAGTTTTTTGCTGGAAAAAATACAAAAGGTTACAGTAGGTAAAAGGAAAGAGATTCAGAAAGATATATGGGTAAAGTGTGATAAATGTGGTGAAGTAAGCTACAAAGATGATATAATAAATAATTTTCATACCTGCCCCGCCTGTGGTTATCATTTCAAAGTGGGGGCTATGGATAAAATAAATATGATAATAGATGCGGGATCTTTCGTGGAAATAGATGCCAATCTAAAATCTCTGGATCCTCTCCAGTTTAAGGATACTAAAAAGTATATAGATAGGATAAGGGATACCGTAAAGAAAACCTCCTTAAACGAGGCTTTTATTTCTGGATATGGTACAGTATACAAAAAGACTGTCCATATAGGGGCTTTTGAGTTTTCCTTTCTGGGTGGTAGTATGGGGAGCGTTGTTGGGGAGAAGATCACAAGACTTATAGAATCTGCAATAGCAAATAAAAACCATGTAATTACGATAAGTTGTTCAGGTGGCGCCAGAATGCAGGAGAGTATCCTTTCCCTTATGCAGATGGCAAAGACTTCTGCAGCTCTAAAAAAACTGTCAAACGAAGGGCTTGCCCATATCTCTATCCTTACCGATCCAACCACTGGTGGGGTTACGGCAAGTTTTGCCATGCTGGGGGATGTACATATAGCCGAACCAGGAGCACTGATAGGTTTTGCCGGGCCAAGGGTTATCGAGCAGACTATACGGCAGAAACTTCCGGAAGGGTTTCAGACTGCCGAATTCCTGTTACAACACGGTATGGTGGATATGGTGCTTCATAGAAAAGAATGGAAGGATACTATCTATAAACTACTACAATTTTTTGGATAATTTGCACTAAAATATCCTTTACCATTTATGGATAATTTTTTCCATTATACAAAAGAGTTTCAAACTATCGATTTTTCCCTTGATAGGATAAGGATGGCTGTGCTGGATGCAGCCATAGATTTAAAGCGGCTTGGGAAGGTCATACACATAGCTGGCACAAATGGCAAAGGGAGTACGGCGTTTTTTATTGCCCAGATTTTACAAAAACAGAACTTTAAAACAGCCCTTTACACTTCTCCCCATATAGAATCTATAACCGAAAGGATAAAGCTTGACCTTAACGATATAGAAGAAGAATTTTTTGATAAAACATTTGAAGCGATGAAACCTTTGATATCAAAATATAGACTTACCTTCTTTGAGGCATTGACTCTTATAGCATTTAAAGTATTTGACGATTTTAATCCAGACTTTACCATTCTGGAAACAGGTATGGGGGGAAGGCTTGATGCCACGAATATTGTGGATGAAAAGATTCCGGTAATTACATCCATTTCTCAGGATCACTCAGATTTTTTAGGTAAGAATATTTATCATATTACGGATGAAAAACTTGCAATCGTTAAGGACAACGATCCTGTTTTTGTGGGAAAAAACCCTGAATTCTTGATGGAATATATATTTAAAAAGTTGGATGATAAAAGAATCATTTCTGTCCAGACGGAGGATGGTGGATCTTCTTTGCCGAAGCCTTATTCCTATAATTTTAATCTTGCCAAAAGTGTTGTTTCGTATTTAGTTAATAGAGATATCCCTTATGACGATTATAAGCTTCCTCCATGTCGGCTGGAGCGTATAGGGCGATTTATATTGGATGGTTCCCACAACCCCTCAGGACTTATTAATACCATTTCAAACTTCGATTCAGATACTGTAATTTTTTCCTGTACAAAAGATAGACCTTTTGAAAAAATGATTAACATACTGAAAGTAAAATTTAAAAATATAATCCTCACAGAGATACCGAATAATGATAGGACTATATATATAGAAAGTGTGAAAGCCGATAAGGTATTAAAGATAAAAAATCCAATGGATGCGGTGGATAAATCAATTTACATTTCTGGTAAATCTGATATAATAATAATCGGTTCGTTTTATCTATGTGGTTACTTAAGAAAATATGTAAAGGGATTTTGTGGTTAGATTTTTTCTGTGTTTAATTCTGCTTTTACAAACTGTTTTATCCTTTGCGGAAAAGGTTACAATAGAGTCAGATAAAATTTACACCATAGATAATACCACGTATGCGGAAGGTTCTGTGCTTATACTATACAGTGATATGGTTGTAACATCCGACAATGCCACATACTTTAAAGATATAAATGTTGTGGAGTTATCTGGAAATGTCGTTTACAAAGATAAAGAAAATATCATAAGGGGAAGTTTTGCCCGGATAAATCTGGATAATAAGAGTGGATATTTTGAAAAAGGGAAGGGGTTTTATGCCCCCTGGAGCTATTTCAGTGCGGATAAGCTTGAAAAGCTTGAAGGGAATACCTTTCTGCTGGATAATGCCACAATATCCGCCTGCTCTGGAGATGTTCCGGATTGGTCATTTTCCGCCAATAAGGCAAGAATCGATTTAGGTCAGTATTTTAGAGCCAAACATTCTTTTGGCAATTTAAAAAATGTTCCTGTGGCTTATTTTCCCTATTTTGTCTGGCCGATAAAAAAGGATAGGGAAAGTGGCTTTCTCGTGCCGCAATTTGGATTCAGCAGTACCAAAGGGCTCTTTATAACACCAAAGTATTTCTGGGCAATGGACGTGGACAAAGATATGACCACGGGGGTAAATCTTTTTACCAATAATGGAGCAATGATTTTAAATGAATTTCGTTATGCAGTAAGTAAAAAGGAGAATATACATCTTATCGGAGAATTTATCGATGATAGGGATTCTGAAGCAGATAAAAGCTCAAGGTGGCGTTTATACGGCGTAGGGAATAAATTTATTGCTGATAATCTTGAGTTTAAATTTAACATAAATTATGCATCCGATTTTAGATATAAAAGGGATTTCAAAGATTACAACATGGTGGATAAGCTTCCGGGAATGGATCCAGATAAAAATGAATATATAGCGGAGCTCAGACTCAATTATTATACAAAATATTCTGATTTGTCAATAAGATATAAAGATAGTATGCAGTATTACGATTATACTGATAATTATCGTAAAGACAACCTTTATCAAAAGCCAAATATCCAGGCGGAGAAATATGGGATAGATCTACGTTATATTAAACTGGACTATCTTGCAGATTACAATAGTGTTGAGAAAAAAAGTATGACTTTCTATAGTGAAAATAACAAAACAAAAAATGTATTTTCCTACGATAGATATAACACAAAGGTCAAACTTTACAAACCATTCAATCTCAAAATTGCCACATTTACACCATTTTACACTCAGTATATCACATACTGGAGAAACTTCGATTATAAGTTGAATAAAACAGATATTCAGGAAACCTCATTACACAAAATCGAAACAGATGAGGATTCAGCTAACAGGTATATTTACTCCATAGGCTATGGGTTGAGTTTAAATGAAATCTACAAAAATTATACTATTTTCCGTCATTCAATATACAACACTTTTGAATATATTCAGACCCCAAGGCTTGATCAGTCGGCACTTCCCAACAATATCGACTATGACCAGATATCCCAGGAGAAGATGTATAGATATACGATGACCAATTATTTTAGAAGTGATAATGTTAGCATAAAGTTTGAGGTAATTCAGGGGTATGATCAGACTCTTAATGATGATAAGTTTTCACCTATACATACGAAGCTCAATCTCACCTATGCAAAATGGCTATCTTTTGATCTTGAAAATAAATATAACTACTATACCAGTAAGATAGATTACTACAAAAAAGCAGCTACGATTAATTATGATAACTATTATCTTTCATATACACAATCTTTCGATAAAGCTATTACTTCCGGGGATAATGAAAATGCCGGGTTGAAGTTTGGGGGAAAGTTTGAAAAGTTTGATTTTGAAGTTTATAAAAAACTCGGCTCTGCAAACAATAATTTCAAATTCTCACCCTTTGATCTAAATTCAAGGGAATTTTACCTGAAAATATTATATAAATCGGAATGCTGGAACTTAGGGTTTTTGTATAAACAGGATGATTATCTTGACCTAACAAAAACAGGCAGCGATAAGAAAAGAGAAAAAGTAATATTTATTCTGCTGGAGTTAAAAGGGATTGGAGGAACTCAGAGGGAGGTTTATAGGAACTGATGAAAAGGAATATTTTCATTACTGGAGCATTGGGTTTTCTTGGTTTTAATCTTGGTAAGCTTCTGGCAGAAAATTTCCCAATGTACAACGTGGTGGGTATTGATAATGAAAAGGATGAAAAATATGCCCATAATAAAGAGATTTTAATCAATTATCCAAACTACTATTACATAAAAGGTGATATTCTAAATAAAAAACTGTTAAGGGATATTTTCCTTCAAAACCACACTACTTTGAGCAGTATTTCAGAAATCCATGGAATAGATATCGTTTATACAACTGCATTTGAATCGATGCTACATGATATTTCTGAAGATGGTCTGGAATATTATCAGAATAACATACTTGGTACTTTGAATATTGCAATGGAGTATATCTTAGCAAAAAATGAGATCAAAAGACTTGTGTATCTTAGTTCGATATACGTTTATGGGTTTACCGCTGAAGATAAACTTTTAAAAGAAGATATCCCTCCCAACCCTGTCACTAAGAATGCCTCCATAAAGCTGTCTGTGGAGCATCTTTTAAAATCACTGCATCTAAATTTCAATCTTCCCATTACAATTTTACGTATCCCATCTTTTTATGGGTATGGAATGAAAGGGGATCATCTATTGATGAATATAATAAATGCCATTATAGAAAATCGTAGCATAGAGGTGAATTTTTCGGAGAAATCGTTCATCAATGCTATATTTTACGAGGATCTGCTTATTGGACTTGAAAAATTGATTACATACAGATCAAAAAGTTTTGACATTTTCAACATGGGTGGGGTTAACGTATCGTTAGGGGAATTTGTAAGGACTGTTGTGGATGTGTTCAGTTATCTTACCGGAGAAGAAAGAAGTGTAGAATTAATTAGATTTAACAGTAAATTACATAAAAACTGTTGTGTTTCATCCGATTATGCGTATAAGGTGTTAAAATGGAAAAACTGGACAGAACTCTATCGGGGTTTAGAAAAAACCTTAAAGGCTATCTTAGATGAAAAAAGTTGTTCTTAGTTTTCTGTTGGTCTTTTTTACCATCAACCTCTGGGCTGCTACATCTATAGGAGTTGGCAGTTCATCTATGGATGGGGGGATAAGGGTAGCCGATAAAAGAGCCCTGAACAATGCTCTCATCAATGCCATCTCATCCTACTATTCTGAATCTTCCGAAAGTGAAAAAAATATTACCATGGAACATCTGAAATTGATAAAAAAATTTAGAATACTTGAAAGAGGTGTGGAAAATGGTAATGTTTACTACAAGGTGGAGGCAGAGTTTGATGAGATAGGATCGGTTAATATTGCAAATAAAGTAAATCCCAACACATTGGTATATTACATAAAAATAGATCCTTCTTTAAAAGAGTTTCAAGATCTATTCGCAAAGGACGCAAAAAAGATATTAGAGGGGAATAATCTTTCTTTGAAATATCAGGAAGATTTTATTGTAAATGTTGATAAATCAGGCAATCCCGAACAGGCTTATGCAATTTTTAGTATTACTAAGAGTAGATATCTGCTGCATACAACGCTTAAAATAGAGAAATCGAAAACATCCAATTTACTTGTTTCGGAAACCTATTTTTATACCAAAAAAGATACTTACCCTGTGATAAGAGCTGAATCGACTGTTACCAAAATGAATACTGAAGGGGTTGAGGAGGCTTTCAACAAGGTTTATCAAACAACCGTTTCGTATATTATCTCCAATTTTATAAAAAATCAGATAACAGCCGACCAACATGAAAATAGATTTGATCTGGTATTTATAAACTTCAAATCCTTTAATCAGGTTATGGGTGTTATGGATTATTTGCGTTCTAAAGGGTTTTTTACCACTGTAAAGGTTAAGTCTGTTGTAACCGGAAAGGCGGAGTTTGAAATGGTCACAAAATCAAATTTAGAGGCTATTAAAAAAGTTGTGGAAGATCGATTGAAGGACCAACCCCATAATCTGTCTATAGAAGATAATGTCCTCATTCTGGAGTTTCAATAGCTTATGATAAAGCAGATTTTAGATGTATTAAAACCCAAAAGAAAGATACTAATTCTCACGCATAACAACCCGGATCCAGATACTCTTGCGGCTGCATTTGGATTAAAGTTTATCCTTTATAAACTCCTGCAGAAAAGATGTACAATTGCGTATCATGGTATCATAGGTAGGGCAGAAAACCGTGAGCTTGTAAGACAATGTAATATAGATATATACCCATCAACCATGCTTGATTTTTCAAGGTATGATGGGCTTGTGGTGGTGGATACTCAGCCCACTGCTGGAAATGTTTATATCCCAAAGGGGTTTTTCCCTGATGTGGTGGTGGATCACCATAATTTTAGAGATCCTACAAAGCAGGTTAAAGTTTACGATGTAAGGCTCGAATATGGAAGTACCAGCTCCATAATAGTTGAATACTGCAAAGAGTTGGGATTGATATGCGAACAGGATGTGGCCACGGCACTTTTCTATGGAATACGCACAGACACTGTGGGGGCAGGTAGACAAAACAACAGGATAGATCTATCAATGATGAGCTACGTATTACCCCATATATCACTTAAAAAGCTTTCTAAAATAGAGACCCCAGAATTACCAAAATATTATTTTAAGAATATCAAGATCGCTTTAGAGAATGCATTGATATACAATGACCTGATATTTTGTGATCTAAAAGATGTGCGAAATGCTGATCTCATAGCGGAGACTTCTGATTTTTTCCTGAGGATGAGGGATATAAAATGGTCTTTTGTGATAGGGAAAGTAGATGATATGGCATTTTTTTCTTTAAGATGTAAACAGACCAAGAGAAAGGTGGGTATGATTGCCTTGGGTATTGTAAAAGGGATAGGTACCGGTGGTGGTCATATGAAGTCGGCTGGCGGTCAGATACCTATAAAAAAAGGTTCTAACTACGAAGAATATGTATTAGAAATAAAGAAACGATTAATGAGGAAAATAAAAATAAAAGGTTCAGATGCAAAAACTATTTGACAAGATGCAATATAGATATATTATAATTTAAAAAAATAAGGAGGAAACTATGCAAAAGTATATCTGTACAATATGTGGCTACATTTACGATCCTGTATTGGGGGATCCAGAAAACGATGTGGCAGCTGGAACAAAATGGGAAGATGTCCCTGAGTCATGGGTATGTCCTGAATGTGGTGCACCAAAAGACAGCTTCGAGCCAACTAATTAATAATTTTTAGAAATTGTTGAATGTTTAAAAATAGAACTGTGGGGAGTTATCCCCACTTTTAAACATTCTTATGTATCTAATGGAGGCCACAAATGAAAGGGATTAAAATTCGTGAAGATATATATTGGGTGGGGGTTTATGACCCTAATCTGGAAATTTTTGATATTGTAATTCCAACAGAACATGGTACAACTTACAATAGCTATTTAGTTATAGGTAAAGATAAGACTGCTCTCATCGAAGCAAATAAAAAGCTTTTTACTGACACTTATATAAAAACGGTTGAATCTATAAAGCCCATAAAAGAGATAGATTACATAATCTTAAATCATAATGAACCGGATCACTCCGGTACTCTTCCGGCAATCCTTGAACTAAATCCAGATATCGAGGTGATATATTCCAAAACGGCAAAAGTTTTTGTTCAAAACATTGTGAATAGTGAATTTAAAGGTAGAGCAGTGGGGGATGGTGATAAAATTGATTTAGGTGGAAAGACGCTGAGGTTTTTCCATACACCATTTTTACACTGGCCAGATACGATGTTTACATATCTTGAAGAAGAGCAGATTCTGTTTCCATGTGACTTTTTAGGTGCTCACTATTGTCCTCAGGAGATTGGAAAGATCTTCAACGATGAAATGGTGGATAAGGAAAGTGCACGGGAGGCCTTTGTTTTCTATTACAAGTCTATAATGAGACCATATAAGGAGCATATATTAAACGCACTTAAAAAGATAGATGGTTTACCTATATCGATGATATGCCCATCCCACGGGCCTATAATAAGAGGTGATCTGGATTTTTACCTTAATTTTTACAAAAATCAAGCAAGTAGATACTATTTAAATAACCCCACAAGGCAGATAACAATGGTGTACGCTACGGCATATGGGAACACCAAAATGCTTGCGGATCGGATAAAGGCAGGTATTGAGGATACAGGGGTTCCTGTTAAAATGTTTGATGCTGCAGAAGCAAATATGGATGATATAATAGATGAAATTGAAGTGTCCCACGGATTACTCATGGGTACAGCAACTATCAATGCTAAAGCCCCTAAACCTATATTTAATATATTTTCTGAGCTTGTTGTGCTTAATGTGTCAAATAGAAAAGCAGGTGTTTTCGGGTCATACGGCTGGAGTGGTGAAGGGATAAAGATGTGTGAAGATATATTGAAAACTATGAGGATGAAACTTCCGCTTGAATCTTTTAAAGTTCAGATGACACCTTCCGAAGAGGAACTCCAGAAAGCATTTGAATGGGGTCGAGAATTTGGCATGAAGGTTCTGGAAGGATAGATTTACCTTGGGTGAAGGGATCTTCACCCAATTTTTTTATTCCAATATGACACCGCAGGAGATAATTGAGAAGATACTGAAATCAAGGGGCATCAGAGATTTTGAACGGTACTTCAATCCTAAGCCTAAGTATCTCGAAAAGTCAACAAACCTTGTATCTATAGATCAGGCTCGATTAATCGTTGAAAAATTGAAGCAATCCAGATTAATATTACTTTACAGTGACTACGATGTGGATGGTGTGACATCTTCAGCTGTTTTCAGCAGGTTTTTAAATGATGTGGGGATTAAAAATTATAAGGTGGTGATTCCGGATAGATTTAAAGATGGATACGGGCTTAATCTTGAAAAGATCAAGAAGGAATTTAAGTCAAACCCTTTTGATATGCTTATCACTTTTGATTGTGGAATTGGGTCTGTGGATGAAGTGGAGTATTTGAAGCAACTTGGAGTCTTTGTTGTCATTACAGACCATCATCTACCACAGGACAAGATCCCTTCTGCTGATATAGTTATAAATCCTAAATTATCCTCCACAGAAGAGAAAGGTGATTACCATCTTTGCGGCTGTGGTGTGGTTTTTAAATTGATACATGTTTTAAAAGTATTGTGGGGTCTTGATAGCGTTGATTTAAAGAAATATCTGGAACATGTGGCGATTGCCACCGTTGCCGACATTGTCCCACTTATTGGAGATAATAGGATATTGGTAAAAAATGGTTTAGAAGTGATAAATGAGACCCCATCAGAAGGTGTCAAAGCACTCATTAATGTATCTGGTTTAAAATCTGCTTTAAATTCTTACCATATAGGTTTTATAATAGGGCCCAGAATCAATGCAAGTGGTAGGCTTGATATTGCTGATACCAGCTATTATCTGTTGATGCAAAATTGTGAAGATACTGCAGCAAAATACGCCAAAATCTTAGAAGAAATCAATCAGGCAAGAAAAAAGGAATGTGATGAGATATTCAAAGAGGCACTCTGTTTAATACCCCAGATTCCTAAATATGGTATATGCCTTTATAAAAGTAGCTGGAACAAAGGGGTAATAGGGATTGTTGCTTCACGTCTTGTGGAAAGATTCAATCTACCAACGATAATATTCGGTACAAGTGTTGGTAGGAAAGATGATGGTGGGATAATAAGTGGCTCCGGCAGATCCACCGATGATCTGAATCTACATGAACTACTGGTGGAGATCGATAGGCAATATCCAGGGTTGATGATAAGATATGGGGGGCATGTGAAGGCATGTGGGTTATCCATATATGAGGAGGATTTTGAGGTTTTTGTGGAAGCATATACAGGTATCTTACAAGATCTAAATATAGATAATAGAAAAAAAATATGTTATGATATGGAGTTGAGTTTTGCAGATATAAATTTTGAGCTAATTGATTACATTAAAAAGATGGAGCCGTTTGGATATGGTAATGAGATGCCTAAATTTTTATTCACAAATGTGGAGGTTATCGATTTTAGGAAAATGGGGGATGGGAATCATTATAGTATAAATCTACGACAGGATGGTCGTACTATCAGGGGGGTATGGTTTAATGGGGATGAACAAAAGATCACAGATAAATTAAATATCATAGGTGTTCCTATAATCAATGAGTACAACAATAATAGATATCTACAGATAAGAATAAGAGATATTGTTTAAAGCTCAAGGAAAAAAGATACAAATACCGGTACCAGGGCACTTAATATAAAACCATGCAGGAAAGCTACTACCGCCGCTTCATCACCGGCATACTTTTGAATTATTGGCAGGGTGGTGTCCATTGATGTGGCGCCTGCCGGAGGTATGGCTATAAAAGGGCCCAAATATTTTGAAATTATAGGTATTGCCAGAATGCTCATCGATTCCCGGAAAACATTTGATAGGAAAGCGATGGAACCAAGATCTGAACCTGCAGATTTGGATATGATAACAGCAGATAGCGAATACCATCCAAAACCGGAAGCAATAGCCATAGAGTGTTTGATACTTATTGGTATTAAAAAGGATGCGACAAATCCTCCAAAAAGGGTTCCAATTATAGTCCCAAGGGGAATTAAAAAAGCGTATCTATCGGCGGTGAATAGTCTTTTCAGTGCTTCAGTATCTCTACCTATATCAAACCCCACAATAAAAAGAAGTAAATAAAGAGCGTAGTCGGTAATATCGGATGAATAGGATAAAAAAAAGTGAGGTAGAAGATTTAATTGGGATGAAATAGCTCCTGAGATCACTGCAATAATCATTAAAAAGATCATTTCTGTTTTCCGAAAAGTTTTACAATTGCATACACAAAAGTAATGCTAAAAAAAACTGCTAATGAGGATATAATAAATGCAATAAATCCGAAATTTAAAATCTTTATTTTCAAATCGGGGTCTTTTCCTATACCGATACCCATGAAAAAAAGTAGTATAATTACGCTAAAGTTCAAGATCCACTTATTTGCCCCTTTTATGTCAATCTGTTTTGTGGCAAAGCCCAGTGCCGATCCAATTAACAAAAAAAATAGATATTTAGCCATAAGTTATACTTTTATTTCCACTTTTACACCCAAAAGATCTCTGTATTGGTCTAAAATTGGATTAACTTCATCATTAATAAATTCTTCCACCTGATGTGGTGCTCTACCAATAAAATCTAATGGATTAATAATTTTTAAAATCTCTTCCTTGCTGAGGGGGATATTTTCATCATTTGCAAGGCGATCCAGAAGATCGTTTTGACCACCTTCCATTTTCACGATTCTACCAGCATCCATTGAATGCTTGCGGATCAATTCATGCATCTTTTGCCTATCGGCACCTCTTTTTACTGATTCCATAATGATATTTTCTGTAGCCATGAATGGTAGCTCATCCATGATATGCTTTTCTATGATTTTTTTATAAACCACAAGTCCGTCTGTGATATTGATTAAAAGCTGTAAAATGGCATCTATAGCCAAAAAGGATTCCGGTATTACTACTCTTCTATTTGCCGAATCGTCAAGGGTTCTTTCAAACCACTGTGTTGCATGGGTTAGATATGGGTTGATGGAATTTGTGATGACGAGTCTTGCAAGGGAGCAGACCCTTTCACTTCGCATCGGATTTCTCTTGTATGCCATGGCACTTGAACCTATCTGGTGCTTTTCAAATGGTTCTTCAACCTCTTTGAGGTTTTGCAGAAGTCTTATATCTGTGGCCATTTTATGGGCAGATTCGGCAATGCCGGCTAGGACTTTAAGCACCTGTGTATCCTGTTTTCTCGTATATGTTTGACCTGTTATAGTAAGCACTTTGTCAAAACCCATTTTTTGGGAAACAAGTCTGTCAAGCATTCTAACCTTTTCATGATCACCATTGAAAAGAGACAGAAAAGATGCCTGAGTTCCTGTGGTACCTTTTACACCTCTAAATTTTAGATTGGATGAAACGTATTCAAGATCTGCAAAGTCGAGTAAAAAATCCTGAAGCCAGATGCAGGCTCTTTTACCCACTGTTGTCAGCTGAGCTGGCTGAAAATGTGTAAAACCGAGAGTTGGTAAGTTTTTGTATTTTAATGCAAATTCTTTAAGATTGTGTATCAGGTTGACCATCTGTTTTTTGATAAGGTTTAGCCCCTCTTTCATGATGATAAGGTCTGTGTTGTCCCCTACGTAAGCGCTTGTGGCACCGAGGTGAATTATTGGCATTGCTTTGGGGCAGACTTTACCAAAGGTATGCACATGCGCCATTACGTCATGTCTAAATTTCTTTTCCATCTCTTTGGCATATTCAAAATCTATGTTATTTAAATTGTTACGCATCTCCTCTATCTGTTCATCTGTGATATTAAGCCCAAGCTCCTTTTCTGTTTCGGCAAGAGCTACCCATAGCTTTCTCCATGTAATAAATTTTTTCAAAGGGGAAAAAAGCTCCATCATTTCCGAGCTTGCATATCTTTCTGTAAGTGGATTTACATAATGTGAGTGGTTCATATCCTCTCCAAACTTTTTTAAAAGATATTAAACAATATTAAGATTTTTTTCAAGAGAATGATTTTATACTTGATTTTTTCAAATGATGTATTATAATTAAGCGTAACTTAAACACTGGAGGTTAACTATGAGTAAAAAAGTAACAAGAAGACAGTTTTTAAAAACTGCTGGAGCAGCCACTGCCGCCGGTGCAGCAATGACAATAGGGGCACCAGCTATTCACGCGTCTCAGAAATACCTTTGGAAAATGGTAACAACATGGCCACCTAATTTCCCGGTTATGGGTGAGGGGGCTGTAATGGTTGCAAAATGGATAGAAACAATGTCAGAAGGAAGATTGAAGATTCAGGTTTATGGTGCAGGTGAGCTAGTTCCAGCTCTGGAAGCATTCAATGCAGTTAGTTCTGGTACTGTGGAGATGGGTCATGGAGCATCATACTACTGGGCTGGTAAGTCTCAGGCGGCTCAGTTTTTTGCGGCCGTTCCATTTGGATTAAATGCTCAAGGTATGAATGCCTGGCTTTATGCTGGTGGTGGCCAGCAGCTCTGGGATGAAGTATATGCAGCGTTCAATCTTAAACCATTTGCAGCTGGAAATACAGGGGTTCAGATGGGGGGATGGTTCAGAAAAGAGATAAAATCAGTGGCAGATATTAAAGGTCTTAAAATGAGGATCCCTGGTCTTGGTGGAAAAGTTATTACCAAGCTTGGTGGTTCATCCATAAATGTGGCTGGCGGTGAGATCTACTCAAACCTTGAAAGAGGGGTAATAGATGCCACCGAATGGGTTGGACCATACCATGATTATCTGATGGGATTTTACAAGGTTGCAAAATTTTACTATTACCCAGGATGGCATGAGCCAGGTACAGTACTTGAGTCTTTTGTGAATAAAAAAGCTTATGATGCGTTACCAAAAGACTTACAGGAGATAATCACCACCGCAATGTATAGATCAAATGCATGGATGCTCGCCACATTTGAATCCAAAAATAACGAGTACTTATATAAACTGACTCACGAACACAAAGTTAATCTTAAACCTTTCCCAAAAGATGTTATGGAATCATTCAGAAAAGCTTCAGTGGAAGTTATCTCTGAAATTACATCCAAAGATCCGATATCCAAAAAGGTATTTGATCATTTCACTGCTTTCAGTAAAAAAGTTGACGCTTGGGCAAAAATCTCTGAGATACCATACTATACGTCTATTATGTAATAAAAAAGCCGGGGTTTCCCGGCTTTTTATTTTATTCTGATAATACCCTAGGCAGCCACAGAGCAAGCTGAGGATAGTATATCAGTATTCCTACAGCTATAACCTGAAGTATTATAAAAGGGACTATCCCTTTATATATGTGATTTATTGTAACCTCTTTTGGGGCTACACTTTGTAGATAGAATAATGAAAATCCAAATGGTGGGGTAAGGAAGCTCGTCTGAAAATTAAGTCCAATAAGGACCCCTATCCATAGTAGGTCAAGACCCATACTCTGGAAAATAGGTCCTACTATTGGCAGAACTATAAAGGAGATTTCAATGTAATCTATGAAGAAGCCAGCTATGAAAATCAAGACGTTTACCATGATCAAAAATGTAGTGGGACTCATATTTGTCTTTTCTATGAATTCTATAATAAACGTATCCCCATGCATTCCTCTGAAAACAAGACCGAAAGCTGTTGCTCCAATTAAAAGGGTAAATACCATTGCGGTAAGGTTCATCGTATCATACATTACCGCCATTGCTTTTTCATAACTTAAGCTTCTTTTGGCAAGAGCAAGTAGAGTGGCACCGAAGGCTCCAACAGCAGCTGATTCTGTGGGGGAAGCTATCCCTGCGAATATGGAACCCAATACCGCCACAATAAGAGCCATAGGAAGTAAAAAGGCAAAAAATATTCTTCTAAACATATTATCACTTTTAAATTTAGCAAGTTCCTCTTCAGGCATTGCTGGTACCTGTTCACCTTTGAATATAGCTATAACAATAACATATAAAAGATATAATCCCACAAGTAAAAAACCGGGGATAAATGCCCCAAGATAGATATCTCCAATGGACAGGTTGAAAACACTCGCAATTATTACTAATGCAACGCTCGGTGGAATTATCTGCCCCAATGTTCCTGCAGCACAGATGATTCCACATGATAACGGTATATTATAGCCTCTTTTTATCATAGTAGGAAGGCTCAATAGTCCCATGGTGACAACGGTGGCCCCGACTATTCCTGTGGCTGCGGCAAGCATTGCACCCACGAGTATTACAGATATTCCCATACCACCTCTGATCTTGCCAAAGAGCAAAGCCATCGTTTCGAGCATTTCTTCTGCAATACCTGACTTTTCAAGCATCACGCCCATGTAAACAAAAAGAGGTATTGCCACCAAAACAAAATTTGTAACTCCACCCCATATCCTGAGAGGCATCAGGTTAAAAAGCTCAGGTCCAAAGTTTATTAACCCTAAAATCATCGATACTCCCCCAAGGGTAAAAGCCACAGGGAATCCTAAAAGTAAAGCACCAAAAACGGTTATGAATAATATCAATGCGCTCATCATTTGCTCCTAATGCTTTGTTTTTTCTGTGTAATATGATGTATCCCCCTTAAGGGTTAATAATGCCTTTAAAAACATAGATATCCCCTGGTTTATCATGAGAATAAAGCAAAAAGGGATCATGGCTTTGAGTAGGTATCTTGCGGGTAATCCTCCTGGATCTGGGGATCCTTCGCCACATTGCCATGAGGAGATGACAAAATCTTTTGAGGTGTATATTATAAAAATGCTAAATGGTATCAGAAGGATAATAACTCCCATTAGGTCGATTAAAGCTCTTTTTCTGGGAGATAGTTTAGAGTAAATTATATCCACCCTAACATGGCCGTTTTGTCTTAGAGTATATGCTGCTCCAAATAGGATTACCAATGCAAAGATATGCCACTCCAATTCCTGAATCCAAATTTTACTGCTATTTAGTAAATATCTCGTGAATACATCATAAATAATGACAAGTACAAGAGCTGAAGTTAGCCATGCTGCAATGTAACCAAAAAAACCGCTAATCTTATCGCAAATATTAATAATGGTTTTCATCTGGTCTGAAGCCTCCTGTTCATTTTTATGAAATTTTGTTTTTTAATCGTGTTAAACTATAAACTATTTTTAATTATGTTGTCAATACTAAAAAAGAGTCTATTTTGAGTTTTTTAATATTATTTTAACATTTAGTGAAAAAAAATAATATTATCTATTCGTCAAGTCTTCAAGTGCCCTGAGAAGTTCTGGAAGTAGCTGTTTTTTTCTCGATAAAACGCCAGGCAAATCATATGAATTATCATCCAATTTTTTGTATTTGATGATTTTTTCTAATGGTTTATATTTTGTTGTGAGAAGTATGCTATTTTCTGTTATTATATCAGTCACAAGCAGCATTGCCAAATGTAAATTATTTTTAGTTTTGATATTCTCGAGTTCTGAAATTAAGTTTGGCTTAACTTCTTTTAGTTCACCTATGTTCACCACTTCCACTTGACCCACCCCAAAAGAGATTCCAAACTCTGTATACATTTTAAAATCTGCATTAATGATATCTGAAGCTGTTCTATTTTTTAAACTATCCGTTGAAGAAAAGATCTCTTTTCCGTATTCGATATAGTCAAAATTTCCAATTTTGGATAGATCTTCTAATGCCTTTTTATCTTCATCTGTTGCGGTTGGAGACTTTAAAATAACGGTATCAGCAAGAATTCCGGAAGCAAGAAGATATGCAATATTGGTTGGTATCGCCACATTGTTAATTTTATATTGTTGATACACAAGTGTGCAGGTACTTCCCACAGGTTTTGCAAAAAAGGTGACAGGTTTTTTGGTTTTAATTGTTCCTAATCTATGATGGTCTACTATTTCAAGGATTTCTGCCGATTCTGCACCATCTATTGCCTGGGTTAGTTCATTATGGTCCATTAAGATAATCTGATTTTCTGGCTTTTTTATGATATCTGATCGAGTTATGATTCCCACAAGGGTGCCATTTTCATCAACCACAGGTAATCCTCTTCTGTTTTCTTTTAGCATAACCTCCTTTGCATTATCAATGTAATCATCAGGTTTAATTGTATTTGTGGTTCCCATTACAGACTTGCATGGTACAGAAAGGGTAATTCGTCTGAAGGATTCCGCAGTGTCACAATTTGATATGAATAAAGATCCAGAATATTTAGAATAATCGAAGTCAAAATCGTTAATATTTGATATGCCTGTAACTATGATGGCGGGTGTATTTTTATTCATTGCATACTCAATAATATCCCTTCTTTTACCCACGATAAGTACGGTATTTTCTGGTCCTACTTCATCAATTCTTTTTACGAATCTATCAAAAGGCATTGCTCCTATCATAACTGTGGCGAGAAATTCATCCTTTTCCCCCTTTTTGAGAAAATATCCTCCGATAGTTTTTTCAAAATTATCCAGTCTAAATGTGTAAAAAGGTCTATTAGAGTCCTCTTCAGTGACAAAAAACTGAGCTATTTCGAAAACACTCGCAATCCCTAAATATTTTCTATTATCATCAACTATAGGAGTTAACCTTATACCTAACTCTTTTACATTCTTCATAACAGTTGATAATGGATCATTTAAATGATTTGCGTACACATTCTTTGTCATTACATCGGAAACTTTTGGATAGATATCTTT
Source organism: Calditerrivibrio sp. (assembly GCF_049968475.1). NCBI lineage: Bacteria > Pseudomonadati > Deferribacterota > Deferribacteres > Deferribacterales > Calditerrivibrionaceae > Calditerrivibrio > Calditerrivibrio sp. Next base: position 31,710 of record NZ_JBMFQS010000006.1, read on the forward strand.
TAAAAAAACTGGAGGTTCTAAGTTCAATTTTGAAAAAATATATCTTGTTTGGCTATTTAGATTTCCACATCTGGAAGCTATGTAATGTTTCGATGTATCGATAGTATTTTTTAGATATGCATAACAATAAGCAGAGCAGATGGAGTCTGTATCGGGATTTTTATGACCGATTACATATACTTTTTCCATAACACACCTTTAAACTATTTTTGATATAATTTATATAATAAAAGAAGATAATTTCAACAAAAAAGTAAAAATATGCTATAATATATTTAGAAAGGTAGTCATATGTCAGAGGAGTCTATGATAGAGTTTGTGGAAAATGAAGATTATATTATAGCCAGGATAAATATAAAACGAATAGATGTGAGCAATATTGATGAAATAAATACTTTACTTAACAAGATAGATGATAAAAAGGATCTTATTTTAGATATAAGCCAGTTACAATTTATAGATAGTTCCGGTATAGGTGTAATTGCTGGGCTATATAAAAAGTATAAGAAAAAGGGAAAAATTTTTGGACTCCTTGGGGCAAATTGTAGAATAACAGGCATACTTGATATCATAGGACTTACGTGTATTGTTAAGATATTTTACTCTATTGAAGATTATTTGAGGGTAAAAAAATGAACTCTATGATAAGATTAGAACTTACTTTGCCGAGTAACATTAAGTTGTTGCCATTAATAGGGGATATGGTGGAGACATTTATTACAAAAGCAAGGGATGAGTTGGGGAATGTGGATTTTGAAGATCTGGCATTTAAAATTAATCTTGCCGTAACAGAGGCTATTGCGAATGCCATAAAACATGGAAACAAAGAAAAAGAGGAGCTACCCGTAAAGCTTTTAATAGAGCTTGAAAAGGATGTTTTAAAAATTGAGGTGACAGACTGCGGTGAAGGCTTCAGGCTTGAAAAAAAAGAGGTTGATATCTCCAAAATTCCTGAAAACCAGGACTCCGGCAGAGGGCTTTACATAATAAAAAAGCTTGTGGATGAGGTATCTTATTCTTATGAGAATGGTGAATATAGATTTTATATGACTAAAAGATTAGTGAAAAGATAAAGTAGTTTTCGGTAGATTATTTCAGCTTTTGTGATAGTTATAACAAATAAGGGGGTTTTTATGAAAAGATTACTTGCTGTTTTATCGATTTTAGGAATTTGCTCGACGTCGTATGCATTGGAGTTTCAGCCGATAGGTGCAAGGCAGCTTGGTATGGGTGGTGTTGGGGTGGCATCCACAATTGATGCAACTGCCCAGTATTACAACCCAGCGATTTTTGGATTTTATGGGAAAGAGGGTAAAGAGACCTTAGAGAAAAAGAGGTTTGGCATCAATGCACAAATTGGTGCAGGGATAAGGTTGAATAATGATTTGGGTGAAACGATCGATGAACTTGCTAAAATCGATTATGATGCATTATCTAACATCGCCAGCAGCTCCTCAAACTTAACTAGAAACGACTTTGAAAATGCTGTTAAACTTCTATCATACTTGACTAAAATCAGAGATAAAGGGGGTGCTCTTACCTTAAATGGTAATGCAGCCGTTGCCTCAAGGATTAAAAGATTTGGAATAGGGATATACGGTCTTGTGGAAGCATCAGGTAAGCCTAATCTTGACTTAGTGAATGTGGGGTTTACCAACAGTACAGATAGTACGACTGTAAAAAATGCCATCGTAAATGCAACAGACGATGGCTCTGGTAGTAGTTCTATTACTTCTACGGCACAAAACTATTTTGGAAGCTCCACGATTTCAACATTACAATCAGCACTTCAATCAGCAGGGTTTACATCAGATCAGGCTATAGATATAATAAATACTGCTGCTTCCCAACTGAGCAGTTCAGGGATCCCATCTACATACGTAAGTAATGCCATAAATCTTGTGTCAGATTCTGTAAATGCTTCTGTAAATGGTAATACTATAGATAAAAACCAAAGTAGTATCGATGTCATCGGTATCGGATTATTGGAAGTCCCTATCACCTATGGTCATCCAGTTAATGACACCCTTGCCTTTGGGGTAAATCTTAAGCTAATAAAGGGAAGGGTATACGAGGAGAAGATAACTATATTTAACAATAATTCGAGTGATATAGTGGATAGGATCAAAGATAAATATGAGGAGTCTAACAATTTTGCAGTCGATCTGGGTGCCATATATATGCCAAACAATTGGATCAAGATAGGGGCAGTTGCAAAGTATCTAAACTCTCCTAAGTTTGACAGGCCAAATGGTGGGGATTACAAAGTAAAACCTCAAGGTAGGTTAGGGATTGCTGTTAACCCTTTTGAAACACTTACTATTGCAGCTGATGCAGACGTAACAAAGAATGAAACAGCAGTTGATGGTTACAAAAGTCAAAATATTGGTGTAGGTTTGGAGTGGGACGTATTAAAATTTTTGGCTCTTAGAGCTGGAGTCTATAGAAATATTGCCGAATCAGACATCGGTAATATGTATACAGCTGGATTGGGACTAAATCTTTACTTGATAAGAGCGGATCTTGGTGTAGCTATCTCTGGTAAGAAAAGTTCATATGATGACAAAGATTACCCAAACGAAGCAAGATTACAGGCTAATATCTCTATAGAATTCTAAACATAGATAAGGCGGGGATGACCCGCCTTTTTTATTTTAGTCTTCCAGATAACTTTTTAATTCTGAAAACGGTTTATTCCCCGGGAAGGTATCTTCCAGATGTCCATATTTATCAAATATCGCTGTGAGCGGTATGTAGTAGGCATTAAACTTTCTTTTTAGATCACCTTTGTCGATATAAAAATTAAAAGGGTATTTGACTTTCTGCACAAATTCAGTAACGAGGGAAGGCTTTTTATCCACAGATATGGCTATTATATTGATTTTGTTTTTTTTAAGGTAGTTGATGTTTTCATTTATAGTTTGTAGCAGAGCCTTACAATATGGGCAATAGGTAGCCCAGAATACCAAAACTGTCTTATTGTAACCCTGGTGCAATAATTTGTTTAATCCAGATTCGTCTATATATGTTACATCTGCATAGGACGTGGAGATAAAGAATGCTGATATCAATAAAATTAAAACATACTTTTTCATTTATGCCTTCCCATATTTAAATAAATTTCATATTTCAGTAGAGCTTTTGTCTTAAAAATATCTTAACCGCCACCTACGAAATGAACAATTTCTACTGTATCGCCATCTTTAATTTCTGTCAAGATGTAATCTTTTTCATCAATTATTTTTCTATTTAATTCTATTACAATTTTTTTACTGTTTAATTTTAGGTTTTCAATTAATCTGGATAAAGTGATATTATCTTCCACCTCTAAATAATTACCATTTACTTTTATTTTCATATATCCCCCAAAAGTATTCTTACCGCAAGATTTGCCTGTGTATTAGCAGCCACTGCCACCCTCGGAGCCATTAGCCCCATACCTGGTTTTGCCTCAGACTCCTGATCACCTACTAAAAAAAATTTTTCTTTTATCTTAAGTATCTTAATTTTTTCAGTATCAGAATATCCAGCAACACCGGAAGCTGCAATATAAAAGCAATCTGTCATATTTTTAAGCATAAACCTGGTGAGTTTCGCCTTTTCCTCTGCTTTATCAAAGGCTTCTAAAACGACATCAAAGCCTGAAAGCAAATCAAACATGTTATTTTCGTCAATGTAGGCATCCACCGGTTCATAATTTATGTAAGGGTTTATTCTTTTTAAAGTTTCATATAGGGCAAATACCTTTTTTTCTCCTAATTGGTCGATAAAATACTGTTGTCTGTTTAAGTTTGATGGTTCTACAATGTCAAAATCTATGAATCTTATTCTACCAATACCCATCCTTGCTAAAGAAATCGCAATATTTGAACCTAATCCCCCCACTCCGGCTATCACAACAGATCCATTTTTCAGTTTTTCATAAATATTGGGGGTGTGTCTTGAAATAAGAAGATATTCCATCTCATCTTTCGACGGTATCTCAGACTTTTTGATTAAAAAAATATGATCCCCATCTTCGATCAACATATTCTCGTTTGCTGGAAAACTATTTAGTATAATAAGATCAGCCTGAGGCTTAAATTGTCTGCGAATTTGATGAAGGGTGGTACCTTCTTTTATGTGGGTTTCTTTGCCATTGAGATATATTTTTAACATAGTTAATAAGTTAAAGTAAAATAGGGGGATGACCCCCTAATTTTATAGTCTACCTGAGGCCATAGCCTGGAGACGCTCTATCCTTTTTTCTATTGGTGGATGAGTTGAGAACAGATGAAGTATACTGTTTCCGCTGAGGGGATTCATTATAAACATATGAGCAGTGGCAGGCTTTGCATCCATCGGCATCATCTCATTACCATATGCTATCTTTTTCAATGCAGAGGCAAGAGCAAGTGGTTTACCACAGTATTTAGCCCCAGTTTCATCCGCAAGGTATTCCCTCGATCTGGAAATAGCCATCTGAATAAGGGTAGCAGCAAGGGGTGCTATGATCATGGCAACAATTGCAGCTATGGCGGAAAATGGGCTTCCTCCATCCTCATCGTCGTGTCTCGAACCACCGAATATCATTGCCCACCTTGCCATGTCCGCTAAAAACATGATTGCGGCGGCAAAGGTAGCTGCTATTGTACCTATGAGAATGTCTCTATTGCTTATATGGGCGATTTCGTGGGCAATAACACCTTCTAACTCTTCAGAATCAAGTAATTGCAGTATTCCGGTTGTTACAGCCACAGCGGCATGATCTGGATTTCTACCCGTTGCAAAAGCGTTTGGTGTTGGATTTTGCATGATGTACACTTTTGGCATTGGTATGCCAGCTCTGGTGGCCACCCTTCTGACAATATTATATAAATTTGGTGCTTCTGCCTCAGTAACCTCTTTTGCCCCATACATCGATAACACGATCTTATCGCTAAACCAGTAGGAGAAAAAGTTCATCCCCAATGCTATAATGAGTGCTATGACCATTCCGTTTTGTCCACCTATCATTTTACCTATAAATAGAAATAGAATTGTAAGTAACGTCATCAACAAAGCAGTTTTAAGTCCGTTCATCTTGCCTCCTGTAATTTATTATTTCAAGTGTTTTTTCGATAAATGCTACATTCACTCTGGTATTTATACATGGACCATAGGGTCTTTCGTTTATAAGTCCTATTACTGGTAGCGGAAAGGTGTCCTGTATTCCGCTTAGCATATCCCTTTCGCAGGCCACTGCTATTATTAGATCAGGTCTTGTATCTTTTACTATTCTTCGGGCAATAGTACCGCCAGTTGCCACCTTGATATTTAAATTATACTTTTCTGACAATTTTGCAAGATCTCCGATATCGCACTTCCCACACTTTTTACAGTTAAGAATGTTGTGGGATATTTTTAGTTCACAGTTTTCTAACTGGATGCAGTGGGGGAGAAGGATCAGCAGGTTATTTACACCTCTTTCCCTTACAGACTCAAGTACTAATTCATTATTTACAGCTATGAAGGACCTTATAACTTTGTCTTTATCTATTTTGAAAAGCTTTGCAATTTTCAGGACAATAGGGAACAAAAGTTTGGTCACCAGCCCTCTTAATTTAATACTCAGCTTCGATTGTTTTCCTGAGATCATTGTAAAAACAAGTATCATAGTTGAAAAGAATAGGAATATGCCCAGCGTAGCCACGATGAGAGTAAATGCAAGTCCTAAAAATGATGAAATTTCACCTATACCTTTATATGAAATATACCATATAAGACCTATAAATGATATCACCATTAGAGATGTGCAAAATAGGAAAAATATAAAAATCCGCTTCTTTTCGGGTGATAAAAAGTTATTCAAACATGTCCCCTACATTTATGGTGTTGCCAGACAGGAAGCTTTTTGTGTCAACTCTATTTTTCCCTTCCATCTGAAGCTCAAGTATTCTAAGTCCGGAATTGTCACCACATGCCAGTTTAAAGGTCGATTTATCCACTTCCACCACTTCTCCTGGTTTACCTTCTGATCTTACCACTTCTGCTTTGAAAAACTTTACCATCTTTCCTTTGTAAAAGCAGTAGGCTGTTGGCCATGGTTGAAAACCCCTGATCATCCTTTCAATAACTTCTGCATGTTTGGTAAAATCTATTTTTCCATCTTCTTTTTTTATTATGGGTGCATAGGTATGTGAGGCGTGATCCTGGGGGGTGGGGGTTATATGATCATAATTTTTTAATGTTTCTATTAAGAGATCCGCACCAAGTTTTGAAAGTTTTTCCGATAGGGTTATGGCGGTGTCATCCTTTTCTATGGGTATACTTTTCATAAGGAGTATATCTCCGGTGTCTAAACCTTCATCCATCTTCATTGTGGCAACCCCTGTTTCTTTTTCCCCATTGATAATTGCCCAGTTTACCGGAGCAGCTCCTCTATATTTAGGTAATAGAGAAAAATGAACATTTATTGGGGCAAAATTGGGGATGTCAAGTAAATCTTTGGGGAGGATTTTCCCATATGCGACGACGACTAAAAAATCTGGCTTTAAAGATCTGATTTTTTCTATTGCTTCCGGATTATTTTTAATCTTTTCCGGCTGAAATACCTCAAGATTATGTTCAAGGGCAAACTCTTTTACCGGAGGTGGCTGTAGTTTGTTGCCTCTACCTTTTGGTTTATCCGGCTGGCATACGACGAGTGGTACCTCAAATCCCTCTTTTAAAATCATCTCAAGAGTGGGGACAGCCATCTCTGGTGTCCCCATAAATACTATTTTCATTTAATCCTCGTTAAAAAATATATTCTTCTGATGAGAGTCTTTTTTCGATTTCGTTTAAGATCCTTTCCTCATCCTGAATGTCTTTTGCTTCAAAAGTAACTGTGAATCTCAAAAAGTGACCGGCATCATCCCATGGTACTGAAGATATCAGCTTTTCCCTTATGAGGAAATCACAGAATTCTTCGGCATTTTGAAATTTTCTACCACTTTTTGTACCTTTTGGGATTTCAAAATAGAGATAGAAGGTACCCTTTGGTTCATTGACAAAAAAACCGTTTCTTCTTAAAATATCCGCAACTCTTTTCAATCTTCTCTGGTATTTTGTGGTTATGCCGGATATAATTTGTGGATTTCTCAAAGCGTATGCTGCTGCTTTCTGTATAGGGATAAACTGTCCGGAGTCGTTGTTATCTTTCACAGTGGCAAATGCCTTCACAAGTACTTCATTACCGCAAACAAAGGCCATTCTCCAGCCGGTCATGTTAAAAGATTTTGATAGTGAATGTATCTCTATACCAACTTCTTTTGCACCTGGGACGGATAGGAATGACTCCTGCTTTTCTCCGTAAGTCAATTCAATGTATGCGGCATCATGGATAACTGCAATATTGTATTTTTTGGCAAAAGCCACCACTTTTTCAAAAAAGCTTACTGGTGCGATGGCGCCTGTGGGGTTGTTTGGATAATTAATATACAATATTTTGGCTTTTTTAGCCACATCCTCTGGCACCGCATCGAGGTCCGGAAGAAAATTATTCTCTTTTAAAAGTGGCATGTTGTAAACTTCACCACCAAGGTATTTTGTGATGGTGCCGGTGACAGGGTAGCCAGGGACAGTCATCAGGGCGTAATCACCGGGATTTATTAGGCAGAATGGGATCATAGCAAGGGCAGGCTTGGATCCTATGCTGTGGTTTACTTCTGTAATGGGGTCTATATCTACGCCAAACCTTTTTTTCATATATTCAGCTGCGGAATCTTTGAACTCCTGGATACCGTTGTCTGAATAAAACCTATTTTCCTTTTTTTCAGCTTCCACCTTTAATACATTGACGATGGATGCATCAGCCATATCGTCTGGCTCTCCTACTCCCATATCTATCAATTCTGCACCGGGATTTGCCTCAAGAGCAGCCCTCTTTGCCCTTTTGATTTTTTCAAATTTGTAGATTTTTGTGTCTTTGCCGAACATTTTACCGCCTAATCTTTCGGCTATAATGTTTTGTATAAATTCGCTCATTCTTCCTCCAGCAATTTTTGGTGATATTATACATTTTTAGTAATATTTTTCAAGGATGAAAATGTGTTTATTATCCTTTTTTCTTTATTTCACACCTTCAAATAATTTTTTCCTCTTTTATAAAATTATCTTTCATGCAGAATTTGGCAAAAGAAGCGTAACAGATCCATCCGATGCTCTGGGGAAGATATATACATAGCAATCCTTGTTTGCCTTATAAAATATCTTTACATCAATAGAAAAAATACCTTATTTATCATTTCCACACTCCCAATAATTGCTATCCCCCTTTATAAAAAATTAGCTAGATTTTATATCTATTGTAGTAAAACGAAAAAACCATAACCACTTTCCCAGATTTTATATAATTATACAGCTAAAATAAAAAAATCAAAGAAAATTATATCAATTAAGATCGTTATATATCCTTTGATTTGGTTAGTATGGCTGGAGGGGGGTATAATCATATATTTAACGAAAGTGGCATCCATTGTTTGATTTATAACCTTTTATAAATTTTAACTTATTAAGCAGTCCTAATACAGCATCTCTGTCGAAGGGGTCTGCTTTGAATTTTCTGGAGTGCTTTTCAAAGCTGATAAGTCTTTTTTCTATTATTAAGGATTTCAAGATTTCGTAATCTAATGGGTTTTTATTTTCTATTACCTTTAATATATCTGTTATCGATAAATCTGATGATGTGCTATCCAGAATAGATTTTACATAGTTTATAAATCTCGATAGTTTCAGGTATGTGGCAAGTTTTACGGGTGTAAAAAAGTTATTTGATGGTAATAGGGCGCTTGAACGGGCATATTTTAAATTGAATCTTCCATGTTCATTTAAAAAGTTTTTAAAGGCAGGACTACCCGGAGAGAGGTAATAAACACTGGAGCCTAAAAGCACCTTTTTTTCTGCAAGATAAATCATCGTGTTTATGATATCATTTTCAGTCTGGGCTGGAAGTCCCAGAATAAAGTGAACTTCAATCGGTATACCTGTCGTAATAAAATCATCCAATATTTCATTGAATCCAGAAAATTGATCTCTATTTGTCTCTTTTTGAATATGTTCACTCATATCCACTAAAGATAGATTGATCCTCTGAAAACCAGCATCTCTTACTATATTTATGGTGTCCTTATCAATTTTAGGGATGACGCCATTCATTGCAGTTAACCTCAGATTTTTATCTGATAGCCACTTGAATATATCTTTTGTGTGGGGGGAGGTGAGATCAAGATAGTCATCTTCAAAATCGATGGTGTCAAATCCCAAATTCATAAGCTTTTCCAGATCATTTTTGATATCTTCGGTATTAAATCTTTTAAACTTTACAGCTGGTTTTCCGCAAAAATAGCAACTATGGGGGCATCCTTTACTCGTCAGGGTGGGGGCTATGAACCCTTTGCCGTATCTGTAAAAATCTTTTTGGATCATTTCTCTCTTCAATCTTAAATTGCGATCTGTATCTGAATAAATCTTTTTTATTTCCATACTACCATTGCTTTTGTAGCATAGCCCAGGTATATCATTTAAGGATTTACCTTTTTTAATATTTTCCACTAACATTCTAAATGGCAATTCCCCTTCCCCCCTTATGATAAAATCAACACAGTCATATCTGAGTACCTCTTCCGGAAAAAGGGTTGGGTGATTACCACCCATCACAGTGATTATAGATTTATCCACTTCTTTTGCAATTTTTGCAATATCAACTGCCTCCTCAAAATAGGTGGTAAAAAGGGAGCTTATTCCGATAAGGTCAGGTTTTTTGGTGGAGATTAAACGTCTAATATCTTCATTCGTCATACCGAAACGGTGGTAGGTGTGAAATAGCGAAAAGGGGGAATAGTGTGTGTTGTATATATCGTCTAATTCTTTGAATGGGGGAATGGTTTTAATCGGTTTCTTAGATTGCCTGAGATCCACTATCTCCACGTCACATATATCTGATACTTTTGAAGCAATAAACAAAAGCCCAAGGGGATAGCTTCTAATTCTGGTGGTGTAGTAATCCTCAATGGGAGGTTGTATGAGGAGGATTTTCATCTATGTAGAAATATTTCTATTTACTTGTTATTCTCTGTTTAACAGCATTACGTCTATTTTCCCCTTCAGCTTATCGGCAAACCTTTTTGCATCATTTATATTACCAACAATTGAGTCGTAATGCATCGGGATTGCAAGTTTGGGGTTTATATCAAGGGCTGCTTCTGCAGCTTCGTCGGCAGTCATTACGTATTTGCCGGACACAGGAAGTAGAGCGATATCTATATTCTTAAAACTTTTCATTTCAGGTATTCTGTCGGTATCACCTGCTAAGTATATCCTTTTTCCTCCAATCTTGAAAATAAATCCAACCCAGTTTTTGTTTTTAGGATGAAATTGTTTGTCAATATTGTAGGCAGGTACTGCTTCTATCTCAATTTGGTTTATGTTAATTTTATCACCGGGTTTTAAGATTTTTATTTTGCCGGATAATTTTTTGGCACAGTCCGCCACTGTAACGATAACGGTGTCATCAGTTTGCAATTTTTTTACATCCTCCGGTGAACAGTGGTCGTAATGTTCGTGGGTGATGAGGATGATGTCGGCTTTGTCATGTTTATTGATCTTAAAAGGATCGGTGTAGATAATTTTTTCCCCCACAATCTTAAATGTATCATGTCCCAGCCAGTGAATGTCGGTCATATCTTTTACCTCCTTTGGGTATAAATTTATAGTCATATACAAGATAAACAATATCACCATTGTAGGCTTTTTTAGAGTATACATGATGTACCTCCTAGTAATAAAATATAGCAGATTATATCTATAGATGCAAGTTTCAAAGTAATATTTTACATAGGTACCTGTCATTCTGAAAGAAGGATGATTAAGGATATCACTTTTTTCGAAAATCCTTTAATACGAATAGCAGGAATAGGTTGTTTTCAGATAGAAAATAAATAAATCTAAAATATATCTTCAGAGGTTTCTTCTCTAATTTCGTCTCTTACATCTATGGTTTTGTATGAGATCAATTCCAAGTAATTGTCCAAGTCACTTTTTCCAATCTGTTTGGTGGGGATCTGAAGGATTCTCACAGTTTTTTCATAGTTCCACATTTTTACCGTGATTATATCCCCCACTTTTACGGAATAGGAAGGTTTGACGGACTTTCCATTTATAAAGATGGAACCGTCGGTAGCCACCTCATTTGCCACTGTTCGACGTTTTATTACATTTGTAAGCTTTAAGAATTTGTCAATCCTCATCAATATGTAAGGTACCTGGTAAAAATCGTTTCTTTATTTTTCTCTAACCAGCTTTTGTATACATCTTTGTACATTGTATCCATAAGAGCTGCAATCACCTTTTCCCTCTGTTCTTTGGATAGGTCGTATCTGCTTTTTATCGATTCAACGTAAAATATCTTTACTTCATTATTGGATTCTATTTCCACAAGTTCTTTTGGTTTGAGATCTTTTATCTTCTCTTTGATATCTTTTGTGAGGTGTTCGATATTTACCAAACCCAAGTATCCACCATTTTTCCCCGTTTTATCTTCCGAAAGTTGAATGGCGGCGGCAATAACCCCTTTTTCCTTTATCAGCTTTCTCACATCTGATAGTTTAGATCGATCTTTAAGTAGTATATATCGAAGTTCATATTCATCATAACTCCCTATCTCTTTTTGATGTTCATCCACATACTTTTTTATGTCGTTTTCGGTGATTACCACAAGTTGATTTATAACTCTACTTTTGAGCCTTGTGGCTAATATATCCATTTTTATCTGCCATCTATATTGTGCCATTGTGATCCCCTCTTTTGCGAGGGCTTCCTCAAGATCCTTTACAGTTATATTATTTCTCTTTATGATATCATCTATCGCTTCCTCAGCCTCTTTTTCAGTCACAACCACATTGTACTTTTTACCAATCTCCTGAAGAGTGTATTGCTCCACTAAAAAATCAAGTACATTTTTGTAATATGTCTTTATGGCCTGTGATCTTTTATCCTCATCCTGGATGGAGTATATCTCTTTTACCCTGTTTGGGTTAAATGATTCCACCTCATATTGTGTAATAATATTGTTTCCTACTACAGCTAAAATTCTATTAATAATCTCACTTTTGCTCTGTTGTGCTATTGTCAACAGCAAAATCAAAATCAGGGTTAATTTCGACTTTAACATCCTTCATCTTCTCCTTAAGATAATTTTCTAAGTATTGATCCTTTTTCTCTGCAATAAGTTCATCCAGCAAAAGATCTTTGATCTCTTCAAATGATGGTTTATCGGAGGATATAGTTTCTTTTAGCAGGATTATATGATAACCATATTCAGAGGTAACGATTTTGGATAACTCGTTGGGCTTCATGTTTTTTACCATATCAAAGACTGGTGGGAAATTTTCAATATCTACAATTCCCATGTCTCCACCATTTTCCGCCTCAGGGCCTGTTGAGTATTCTTTTGCCACATCCTCAAAGCTTTTACCTGATTTTAGAAGTTTGTATGCCTCTTCGATCTTATGTTTATCTTCATTTATGATTTGGTAGATATGGTAGTAGACTTTGGATTGCCTGGTTTTTACGAATTCTTCATAATAAGACTTCAGTTCTTCTTCGCTGATTTTTATCTCAGATTTTATTTTATCTTCGAAAAATTTCTTGGCTAATAACTTTTCTTCCATCAGCTTTTCGTATTTTTTGTCTATTCCTTTTGGGGTATTATTGGTTGTTAATTTACTGGCTATATCCATCAATGCTTTTTTATCAACGGTAAGTTTTGCTTTTTTAGCCTCCATAAGAAGAAGCTTATGTTTTATAAATTCATTTATCATCTGTTTTTTGAAATCCCTGTCTTTTAGCGTAGAAGGGTCTATGTCTGGAAGCTCAAAATAGATAAATTCAATGATATCTTTTTGATAGTATTTATCATTACCTATTACCACCACAGGTTTTTCACTACTGGAAGTGAAAATATCTTTGGATTTTTCACATGCCCCAAAGATAAGTATGCATAACATTAAGATAAGATGTTTTTTCATATTTTTTACATTATATCAATTATTTTTTTTATTCAAGTGTGTAAATTTTTTTACATATATATTTTTATTTCGAAATAAACTCAAATAGTTCAGATAGCAGATAACATCGTTCATTGAAAATTTTTCGGATCATTTTTAAAAAGATCTTTGCGGTGGCTTCGGCATCGTAAACAGCCCTGTGGCGCTTAAATTTTGAATTGATGGATACGTGATGTTTTTCTATCAAGTAGTCAAGATTGTGATATTTGAAGTCAGGGTATAGCCTCTGGGAAAACTTGATGGTATCGATTACCAAAAAATCAAAACTATCATCGATAAGGTATTCCCGCATAGCAGCCCTCAAAAAAGCAATATCTTTGGAAGCTTTATGGGCTACGAGGACAGATCCTCTCGAAAAGTCTATGAAATCATACAAAGCAGTGCATATATCAGGGGCATTTTTCAGCTCCATCTCGGTAATACCATGTATTTCGTTGGGGATGAAAATGTCAGGTTTTACCATTGTGTGAAAAGGATCCCTGATCAATTTAAAACCTTCTTCAATTTTAAAAGCCCCCATCTCGATTATCTGATCCCCATTGTCAGGATTTAATCCTGTGGTTTCAAGATCAAACACTACAAAATTAACCTCATCAAGAGGCTTATCTAATAATTCCACAATGTTTTGCATAGAATTTTAATCAGCTACTACAAATGCACCTGGAAATTGCTTTTCAAGGGTTATAAGCTTTATCTCCGCACTGGTTCTGGTTTCAAAACCGAGCAGCCTTACTCTATAAAACTTTTTACCGTTTATCATGGCTTCCACAATGTCGGCATTTAAAAACTTATCTTTTAATGCGGTGGCATTCCTTTTATCCTGAAAAGCACCTATCTGGATTGAAAAATTTCCTCTGTTTAGGTCAACAGGTTTACCGTTTAAAACAAACTGATTTGGGGATTCGGATAGAAGTGTAACTCTAACTTTTGCGGTCCCTTTTTGATCGATTCCCAGCTCCTTCGCGGCTTTGTAGGATAGGTCTATGATTCTATCCTTTACAAAAGGTCCTCTGTCGTTGATTCTCACCACCACCTCTTTGTCATTTTCAAGTGATTTTACAAGCACAGTGCTTCCTAATGGCAGGGTTTTATGGGCGGCGGTCATATCGTACATATTGTACATTTCTTTGCTTGATGTGGTTTTACCATGGAAATCGGCTCCATACCATGAGGCGATCCCCTCCTCTTCGTATTTGTGTATATAATCCATTGGATAGTAGGTTACCCCAAAAACGGTATAAGGTTTTCCGTAAACAATTTTATTCTCTTTTTCTGCGTTACTATCTGTATTTAAATTCTGTAAAGTAGATTTATTATCTGATAAGTTATCCTCAATTAAAATGATTTTAGCATGGAGGGAACTATTCAGAATCAATAAAAAAATTATCACCGGCAAAAATTGCATCGTAAAACTCCTTAATCTTTTTTACAGCTTCATCAATTGTATTATAGCTTATCTCACAGGCTATGTTTTTAGGATAAGAGTGCTTATACATTGGATCGTAGTATTTTTCAAGGATAATTTCTGTGAATTTATGAAAGTCCCCTTTTTCCAGATTTACCATAAGGTCATTGTATATTCCCTTTTCCGTATATCTTTTTATCTTTTCCAGAGAGTCTACTATCTCTTTAAGGTTGTGGGAGGGGTTGTAGTTTTTTACTGTGTAATTGATTCTAAATTCCATAGAAGGGTTGCACACAACCGCAACGCCTCCTGTAATTTTTGCAAAAAGTTTAGTGGGAATGACTACTTTACCAACTTTTTTACTTTCCCCCTCTGCTAAATATAGAGATTTATTGGTTTTAATGAGGTCATAGTAAAGTCCAGTTTCAAAATTTTTCTGATTTACATTGTCGTAGCCAGGTTCCTCAATATGCCCAAATATTGAACCTTTGTGGGAGGCGTGTTTTTCTATATCCATCACCGGATAGTTTAGGTTATTTAAACATCTCAATATTTCAGTTTTTCCGCCTCCAGTTGGACCGTAAAGGGTTATAAAAGTGTATTTTTCGATATCGTTTTCAAAAAAACTGTTTACTCTACTTCTGTAAATTTTATACCCTCCGGATAGTCGTGAAACGGTAAGTCCCGCCAATCTTGCAAAAGTAACAGATGTTTCACTCCTTAAACCTCCCCGCCAGCAATATATAATGGTGTCTTTATAATTTTCGGTTACCTTTTTGATTTTATCTATAAAATCTATCAGTTTGGGTGAGACAATTTCAACACCCTTTAGCCTTGCTTCCTTAGGACCCTGTTGCTTGTATATTGTTCCAATTATCGTTCTTTCTTCATTGTTTAATAGAGGGATATTGATGGCATTTGGTAGATGGTCAATAGAAAATTCATTTTCTGATCTTACGTCTATCAAGCCTATGTCCTGATATCTTCTTTTTTCGAGATATGCCAAATCTATTAAGTCTTTCATAGCTGAAAATTATATAACAAAAGAAAATAATTTACAATTTCTATTTTTAATTATATAGTTTTCACCAGTACATTTTTGGAGGTAGAGTGTGAACGGAATCATTACAGAAGATAATGTAAAACATATCGCAAAGCTGTCTAAACTTACGTTTGAAGATAAAGAGATTGGTAGATTTGTAAACGAGTTAAACAGTATTTTAGACTACATAAATAAATTGAATGAACTTGATACATCTGATGTTGAGCCAACTTCACACGCTCTTGATCTTACAAATGTCACCCGCCCCGATATCCCTGAAAGGATAATTACGAGAGAAGAGGCTCTTCAGAATGCTCCGGATGAGGGGTACAATCATTTCAAAGTCCCAATAATAATCGAATAGGTGATGGTTATGGATCTTTTAAATGCTTCATTGAAAACTCATGTAGAACTATTAAAAAGTAAAAAGATTTCCAGTAAAGAGATGGTGGATTTCTACCTTGGTAGAATTAAAAAATATGATAATATCGTAAACTCTTTTATCACGTTAAATTCTGAAGCACAAAAAGAGGCAGAATCGTATGATAGTGGTGCAAACAGTGACAGACCCTTTGCAGGTATCCCTATTGCTGTAAAAGACAATATGGTAACCAAAGGGCTTCTTACCACCTGCGGTTCAAATATTTTAAATAATTTTATTCCCCCTTATGATGCAACAGTTATAAAAGAGCTTAAGGATGCAGGCTTTATAATCATTGGCAAGCTCAACATGGATGAGTTTGCAATGGGGTCTTCCTGTGAGACATCATTTTATAAAAAGACTGTAAACCCTTACGATATAAATAGGGTTCCGGGAGGTTCCAGCGGTGGGTCTGCGGCGTCTGTGGCGGCAAGGCTTGTGCCTGCTTCCCTTGGTAGCGATACCGGAGGTTCCATCAGACAGCCGGCTGCTCTATGCAATATTGTAGGACTCAAGCCCACTTACGGTAGGGTTTCCAGATTTGGATTGGTTGCTTTTGCTTCAAGTCTTGATCAGATAGGTCCTATGACGAAAACTGTGGAAGATGCTGCTTTGCTTCTGGAAGTGATAGGCAAGTATGATAAGAGAGACTCCACATCCTTTAATACGGATAGTTTTAAATATACAGATCCTTATAGGGATTCAATAAAGGGTGTAAAAATAGGTCTACCAAAAGAGTATTTTGCGGAAGGACTTTCTCCGGAAGTGGCTAAGGCTACTGAAGATGCGATAGAATTTTTTAAAAATAATGGGGCAGAGATAGTGGATATAAGTATGCCCCATACAGATTATGCCGTTGCCGTATATTATATCCTTGCCACAGCAGAGGCTTCCAGTAATCTTGCCAGATTTGATGGAGTAAAATATGGTTTCAGGGAGAGATGTGAAGATCTAAACGATATGTATACCCTTACCCGTTCCAGAGGTTTTGGTACCGAGGTGAAGAGGAGAATAATGCTAGGGACTTATGTTTTGAGCTCCGGGTATTATGATGCTTATTATCTTAAAGCTCAAAAAGTTAGAACACTGATAAAAAAAGATTTTATTGAAGCATTCAATAAGGTGGACTTTATCCTCACCCCCACATCCCCCACCACGGCATTCAGGCTAGGGGAGAAATCAAGCAACCCTCTCGAAATGTATTTAAGTGATATATATACTATTTCATTGAATCTTTTCGGTGGTTGCGGTTTGTCAATCCCTGGTGGTTTTGATGCAAATGGGCTTCCGATTGGTGTCCAACTCCTTGGGAACTATTTTGACGAGAATAGATTATTATCTCTGGCATCCTTTTACGAAAGGGCTACTGGATACTATAAGCGACTGCCTGAAAATTTTAGATAAAAATTTTTCTAAAGTTTTTCAGGATTTAGTCGATAGTCGAACTGACAGGGAAGGTGACGGCTATGGTAATCGATAGTGGAAGTATATCAAACATTTTGAGGACCTATAATAAACAGCTGAAATACGGTAGGATTTCAGCTATTGTGGATAAGCCATCATCCACGGATAAGTTAGAATTGTCTCCGGAAGCTAAAAAAGCAATGTTTATCAGTAGATTGATCTCTGAGACAGATAAAGAGCTTAATATGGTTAAAATCAATAAAAAGCTATCAGAATATAACTTCTCCGAAATGACAGAGGAAGAGCTTAATAATTTAAGGGATGAGATTCTAAAAACCCTTTAACTCATTTGATGTTTATCCTCATCAATTTAATGGTATCACTTTACAAAATTCGCTAAGTATATATTCTGGGTCTTTCTCGTAGAGTTCGGCAAATATCTTTAACCTTCGATCATAATTTTTATCAATTTCGATATTTAAAAATTGATCTAAAAAAGCTTTTATCTCATTTTTTAGGAATCGCTTGTCCTCTTCTGTAAGGTAATCGATCTTTTTAACCCCTACCCCCAACTGCTCATCCCTTATCTTTCCTCTTATATAGGCAGCACCAGCAGTCATTCCACTGCATATATAATACCCCATAGGGTATTCATGATTAAAGATGTTTAATACTATCCCTATACCACCTTGGGTGAATTCCATAAAATAATCACCCATACCTTTCTCTTCACCAAGACCGTATATGGCAACAGGGGGTTTTCTCTTGTTGAGTTTCTCTTCAAAGGTTTTTATGAATCTATTCCAGCCTAAGTTGTCTAAATACCCCCTCCTCTTTTGGTACTTTATCCTTAGCTCTTTTAGGATCTCGTCATTTGTAAAATCTTTGTACTTATCGAGATTGAGATTTCTCCATTCCTCAGGTATTCCGGCTTTGATCAAAAGAAGATTTCTTACCCCACCACTCTTAGCAACCCTAAAGGTTCCACTCACCGCGTATGAAGCAAAAAGATCGCTCACATGCCCGGCAATATTGATCTCTTTTGGGTTTGAACTGTTTGCAACTCCCACATGGGTATTAGCTGGGATCGAAGTTTTAAATGTATGGTTTGGTATTACGTTGATAGTGACATTGTCAACAAATGCAAAGCTGTGGTTTCCAACGAGCCCTCTAACGGTTATCTCTTCACATTTAATACCTGTCCCTTATGTGTGCATGCTTCAACGCATCGTGCACAATGGACGCACCCTCTTCCTGCCTCTTCATCTTCTGTAGTGACTTTGACCCAGTATTTTGCTACGTTTGCGTATATCCTGTTTCAGTAGGCTCAGTGTAACGGATACTTGTTTTTACCCTTAACTCTATCTTATTGTCAAGCTTCCTAACGTTTCCACCCATAGCTAAGTTTTTTTATATTTTTACCTTCGATACAATTCAAATGATAAAAATCTCTTTTTTGGCTATTGTTGAAGTCACATTTATCCTTATTTAAAATTATTGCATAATTTTCTAAGAAAAATTCAATCGTGGATGATATAGATATATTTAGAACTTTTATTTTAGAAGCTTTCCAACTCAGACACCCATCTATACTTAAAAATTTAATCTTTTTGTGAGATATCTAAGATGGTGAAACTGCCAGAATCATAA
Organism: Calditerrivibrio sp.; assembly: GCF_049968475.1. Classification (NCBI taxonomy): domain Bacteria; kingdom Pseudomonadati; phylum Deferribacterota; class Deferribacteres; order Deferribacterales; family Calditerrivibrionaceae; genus Calditerrivibrio; species Calditerrivibrio sp. The sequence goes on from NZ_JBMFQS010000006.1 coordinate 50,696, forward strand.
GATCTAAAAATAGTAAATAAATGTTAGATGTTGGAATTGATAACATAAACTATAAAAATCTGTTGAATATTTTTTAACTTTTTGATATATTTAAAAGATGGATAGATTGGATGAATTAAGACAACAGATAGACGATATAGACAATAACATTCTGGATCTTTTAAATAAGAGAGCAAGGCTTGTCATAGAGATCGGTCATATAAAAAAGTCTCAAAATGCACCTCTGTATGTCCCATCAAGGGAAAAAGCTATATATGAGCGACTAAAGGCGCTTAACCAGGGACCATTTCCCAACGATGCCCTTAGGAATGTTTTTCGGGAGATTATATCTGCCTCTCTTTCTTTAGAAGAGGTTCAAAAGGTGGCCTATTTAGGACCCCAAGGGACATTCACAAATTTGGCTGCAATTAAGCATTTTGGACTTTCAGTCAAGCCTATCCCCTGTAGAAGTATCCCAGAGGTGTTTGAAGATGTTGAGAAAAAGAGATGCGATTACGGGGTTGTGCCGATAGAGAATTCCCTTGAAGGTGTTGTAAATCATACCCTTGACATGTTTAGTCAGTCTAATCTCAAAATATGCGGGGAGATCTTTTTGGAAGTATCACATCATTTGATGAATAAATCTGGCAAGATAGAAGATGTAAAACGGATATATTCCCATCCCCATGCCATTGCCCAATGCAGAAAATGGATTACGGAAAATATCCCAAATGTGCCGATCGTGGAGGTTGAGTCCACGGCAAAGGCTGCTGAAATAGCATCAACGGATGAAACCATCGCTGCGATATCATCTGAAATGGCGGAGTTGCAGTATAATTTGAAGATTATCTATAAAAACATTGAAGATATGTCCAATAATTTTACACGGTTCCTTGTAATAGGAAACTTTGAACCGGAGCCCACAGGTAACGATAAAACATCTATCCTTTTCAGTGTTACCCATAGGTCAGGGTCTCTTTTTCAGGCACTAAAAGCCTTTGCCGAAGAGGAGATAAATATGACCAAGATAGAATCCCGCCCATCAAAGCTAAAGGCTTGGGAATATATATTTTATGTGGATATCGATGGACATTCTAAAACAGATAAGATAAAAAAAGCACTTGAAAAATTTTCAGAAAATGTATCTTTTATGAAGATTCTTGGTTCATATCCAAAGGGGGTAAAATGATAGATTATAAAAAGTTAGCAGGCGAAAAGATAAGTTCCCTCATCCCGTATCAGCCGGGTAAACCGATAAAGGAGTTGGAGAGGGAGCTCGGAGTAAAAGAGGCTATTAAGCTTGCCTCTAATGAAAATCCCTTAGGTGTTTCAAAAAAAGTTATTCAGGCTGTAACTGAGGCTTTGCATGAAATGAATAGGTATCCTTTAGGTGATGCATTTTATCTGAGGCAGGAATTGAGTAGATTTCTGGATGTGTCGCCACACCAGATAATTTTTGGGACAGGTTCAAATGAAATAATCGAGCTTGCCATCCGTACCTTTGTGAAAGATGGTGAACATGTCCTATCGTATGCCCCATCTTTTTCTGTTTATGGTATCATTGCCCAGGCTGCTGGTAGTTTTTGTAAATGGGTACAGACAGGGGATCGGTTTAGAGTGGATTTTGATAAACTTAAAGAAGCGGTGGAAAATAGCACAAGGTTAGTTTTTTTAGCTAATCCAAATAATCCCACAGGGGTCTATTTTTCAGAAGAGGAATTGGTGGACTTCTTAAACTATATTCCCAAAGAAACCATCGTCATTCTTGATGAAGCTTATATAGAATATGTTGATGCTCCAGATTTTCCAGAATCTTTGAAACTACTTAAAAAATACCCAAATCTCATTACCATGAGGACTTTTTCAAAGGCATATGGATTGGCAGGGTTCAGGATAGGATATGCTATCGGACATCAAGATGCCATAGATATGCTCAATAGGGTAAGACAGCCGTTTAATGTTAATATGGTTGCGCAGATTGCCGCAATAGCTGCCCTTGAGGATAGGGAATTTGTGAGAAATTCTATTAAGGTGAATAGGGAAGGTAAAGCATATCTTTACAAACAATTTAAAGAACTTGGGCTTGATTATATAGAGACTCAGGCAAATTTTATCCTGGTTAATGTGAAAGATGGTAAAGATGTTTTTGAAAGACTTTTAAAGGAAGGTGTAATAGTAAGGTTTTTGGGTCCAAATCTCAAAGAGTATATCAGGGTTTCAATTGGTACTATGCAGGAAAATGAAATTTTTATAAGTAAGCTTAAAAAAATATTAAACAAAGGTTAAGTAAATGATAATAGTTTTAAAACCTGATGCAGGTGAAATAGAGATACAACACATCGTAGACAGATTGGAAAAGTTTGGTTTTAAAACATACCTTTCAAAAGCTGCTGAAAGGACAATTATTGGTGCGATAGGTGATGAAAGGGCATTGAGGGATAAGCCCCTTTCTACACTGCCGGGTGTGGAGAAGGTAGTCCCGATATTAAAACCATTTAAGCTGGTAAGTAAAGAATTTAAAAAAGAGCCTACGGTACTCAACATTAAGGGTGTAAAGATAGGTGGCAAACATATCGCTGTTATGGCCGGTCCCTGCTCTGTTGAAAATAGAGATATGCTTTTTTATATTGCCGAAAGGGTTTACAGGGCAGGAGCCAGAATTCTTAGAGGTGGTGCTTTTAAACCCAGGACGTCGCCTTATGCTTTTCAAGGGTTAGGTGAAGAGGGACTGAAATTTCTCAGGGAGGCTGCGGACAGCCTCGGTATGCTTGTGGTAACTGAATTGATGGATCCAAGGGATATCGATCTTATTTTAAAATATACCGATATCGTTCAGATAGGTGCCAGAAACATGCAAAATTTCAGGTTATTAAAAGAGGTGGGGAAGGCTAAGGTGCCAGTTTTGCTTAAAAGGGGTTTAGCCGCCACCATTAAAGAGTTTTTAATGGCTGCGGAGTATATAGCATCAGAAGGGAATAATGATATTATCCTCTGCGAAAGGGGGATTAGGAGCTTTGACACAGAGACCAGAAATATACTAGATCTTTCTGCCATACCTGTTATAAAAAGTATGTCGCATCTACCTGTGATTGCCGATCCAAGTCATGGTACCGGTAGGTCAGATTGCATTTTGCCTATGGCTCAGGCGGCCATTGCGGCTGGTGCAGATGGTTTGATGGTGGAGGTACATCATTGCCCCGAAGAGGCTTTAAGCGACGGTGATCAATCAATATTACCAGATGATTTTGATCTCTTGATGAAAAGGGTAAAAATCATTGCGGCCACATTGGAAAGACATATAGAAGAATGATGGAAAATAATCTAAAAATCGGTATTATTGGTCTGGGACTGATTGGTGGATCCCTTGCTAAAGCTTTCAAAGAGAAGGGGCATACCATTTTTTGTCTTGATTCAAACCATGAGACGATAAAAAGTGCAAAAGATACATCGATGTTTGAAAACTGTTTTGAAACGCTGGATGACATGCTGGAGGAAAGCCTCGATCTTTTGTATATAGCTACGCCGGTAAGTGCCACAAAGGAGATCCTTTTGCATCTTGCGGAGGTGGAATGTAAAGTACCTATTACAGATGCTTCCAGCACAAAATCGAGCATAGAAAAGCTTGCTTCAGATTTTGACCTTGTATTTTGCGGGGGTCACCCCATCGCCGGAAGGGAAAAATCTGGTTTTGAACATTCGGATCCTGCAATATTTCAGGGGGCAGCCCACATACTCACAAACAAAGATGCTCCCCATTTTGAATTGCTCAAAGAATTGCATAGATCCATAGGTATGAATATTTATTTTATGAAACCTGAATTCCATGATTTTATATTTGCCCTCATCAGTCATTTCCCCCATCTGGCTGCTTTTTCGCTGGTAGAATTGGTGCAGAATATAGAGCCAGAAGCATTTAATTTTACAGGTGGAGGCTTTAAAGATTTTACTAGGATTGCTGGTAGTGATCCCACAATGTGGTCAAATATCTTTTCTGATAATCATGAAAATATTGTGCATATTATAGATAGATATATAGAAATCTTATCACAATGGAAAAGGTTGATTGAGTCAAATGACAGGATAAATATATACGATAAGATAAAGGATGCCAGCAATATCCGAAGGGGGTTATGATGGTAAGTTTCGATAGAATAGCAACTTTGAAGGGTTCTGTGACTGTTCCTCCGGATAAATCGATTACCCACAGAGCATTTATATTTTCCGGCATGGCGGAGGGGAGATCAGTAGTGTTAAATCCTCTTATGTCAAGGGATACCATCGCCACGATGAACGCCATGAAGGCTGTTGGGGTGGAATTTATAAAGATAGATAACGGATTTGAGATCGTTTCTAAAGGGTATAGAGGGTTTAATGAACCACATGATGTTATAAATTGTGAAAACTCTGGCACCACGGCAAGGCTAATTACCGGACTATTTGCTCCATCAGGAAGATTTGTAGTCCTGACGGGGGATAACTCCCTCAGAAGACGGCCCATGGACAGGGTTAAAAGACCCTTACAAACAATGGGAGCGGATATCAGATTGAGAAGTGATAGGTTTTTGCCAATGGCGATACTTCCCTCAAAGATGCATCCGGCTGATGTTATGGCGGAGGTGAGCAGTGCTCAGGTGAAAAGTGCAGTTATTCTTTCAGGTCTGCAGCTTGATGGATACACAAGTTATACAGAAAAAGAGATCACAAGAAACCACACCGAAACGATGTTGAGGGATTTTGGCGCTGACATTATGGTGGAAGGGAAAAAGATTACCGTTAGGGGTGGAAAAAACCTTACCCCTCAGAAAGCAACAGTACCAGGAGATTTTTCTTCGGCAGCATTTTTTATAGGTGCAGCCATTATGTTTGAAGGATCTGAGATTGAGATAAGATCCGTAGGTTTAAACCCCACCAGGACAGGATTGTTAACGGTATTGAAAGATATGGGGGTACAGATAGAAACTGAGTTGACCAACAGTTCAGCTGAACCTATGGGGAATATCTTCTTAAAGAATGGAAGATTAAAGGGGGGAAAAATTAGTGGTGAGATCATTCCAAATATCATTGATGAGATCCCTATGCTGGCCATTTTAGGCTTATTTGCCGAATCACCTCTGGAGATAAGAGGGGCGGAAGAGTTACGGGTGAAAGAATCAGATAGGATAAAGTCAGTGGTGGAAAATATCTCTGCTTTGGGTGGAGAGGTGGAGGAGTATGCGGATGGACTAAAGGTATACCCTCTAAAAAAGCTGAAAGATAAAGATATCGTTTTAAAATCATTCGATGATCATAGAATAGCTATGGTGAATATCCTTTTATCCAAAAGGTTCGGTAATATTTTTATTGACGAAATATCTGCTATTGATGTATCATTTCCCGATTTTTTGGAAAAATTAAAGGATATTGAGGTTGTTGTTGCTTAGAATAGCCATTGATGGACCTGCGGGAAGTGGGAAAAGTACAATTTCAAAGAAATTAGCAGAAAAATATAACCTTTTATACATCGATAGCGGTGCTTTTTATAGAGCAGCTGCATGGATGTATGTGAAGTTTAATCTCTCTGTGGAGGAACTATTAAATTATCTGAAGCGTAGTCGTATTATGCTTGAGAAAGATAGAGTTTTAGTTGAACTGGATGGGAAAATTTATGATGTGACGGATGATATAAGGTTGCCTGAGATATCTATGAAAACAAGTGAAATAGCTTCCATTCCGGAGGTGAGGTCTGTGATGACAGATCAGCAGAAGGCGGTTGCAAAAAGATCTTCTGTGGTTATGGATGGAAGGGATATTGGTACTGTTGTGATTCCTGATGCAGAGGTTAAGATATTTCTCACTGCTTCAGCGCAGGAGCGGGCAAAAAGAAGGTACAATGAGTTTATTGGTAAAGGTTTGAATGTGGATTTTGATAACCTTTTGGGTGAGATAGTAGAAAGGGACAAAAATGACGCTAATAGAGCTGTGGCACCGTTAAAAAAGGCTGATGATGCTTATGAATTGGATACCACAGATATGTCGATAGATGAAGTTGTTTTAGAGATAGAAAAGATTATAAAGAAGAAGGGTTTTTAGGATATATGGAGATCTATGTTGCTCAGCATGCAGGTTTTTGTTTTGGAGTGGAAAGGGCTGTAAAAATAGTCCGCAATGCAGCCGGAGAATATAAAAATCTATACACGCTGGGACCTATCATTCATAATCCGCAGCTTGTGAATGATTTGAAAAGTCAGGGTGTGGATGTTGCGGAATCTACGGAAGATCTAAAAGAAGGATCTACTGTTGTGCTGAGATCCCATGGAGTTGAAAAAAAAGAACTCGACATACTTGCCAACAAAAATATACATGTCGTGGATGCTACCTGTCCGTACGTGAATAAAGCTCATACTGAAGCGGTAAATCTAAGTAGAGATGGGTATTTTGTGGTGATCTTCGGGGAAAAAGATCATCCGGAGGTAAAGGGAATTGCAAGCTACATCGAAGGGGAATACACCATCATTTCTTCCCCTGAAGAGGCTTACAGTACAGATTTCAGGGAAAAGATAGGTGTTGTGGCCCAAACTACTCAGGAGAAGGCTGTTTTTGATAAAATCGTTGATATTCTGAAAAACAGATGTAACGAAATTAAAATATCAAATACGATATGTAATGCCACCACCCTGAGACAGAATGCCGCCAGAAAGGTGGCGGAAATGGTGGAAGTGATGTTTGTGGTGGGTGGTAAAAATAGTGCCAATACAAGAAGGCTGTATAAGATATGCAGTGAAATTTGTAAGAAGACATTTCACATAGAAACAAAAGAAGAGATTGACAAATCGGTATTAATAGGAGTAAATAAGGTGGGTGTAACTGCTGGTGCCAGTACACCTAAGAACATCATAGATGATGTTATAGAATATTTAAATGGGGTTAATAATGGCAGAGAATAAGGAAATCCAAACAGAAAATGGTAATTTTAATGAATTTGAAGATTTTGAATCGATGTTAGAAAGTTCAATAAATCCGCCTACTAAAGGTAGTACTGTCAAATGTACTGTTGTTGGTATAAATGATAATGATATATTAGTGAATTTTGGTTATAAAACAGAAGGTGTGGTAGATATAAACGAGTTCAGAAAAGATGGAGAACTATCCGTAAAGATTGGGGATGAGCTGGAGCTGGAGGTTGTTTCTGTAAGTGGTGGTGGGGCGTACGTTAAACTTTCTAAGAAAGGTCTGGAATTAAGACATGACATAGATGAAGTGGTGAAATCTATAAATAAAGGTAAAGCTATCCCTGTGAAAATAGTAAAATATGATGAAAAAAATAAGAAATACATAGGTAAGCATGGTGAAGTGGATGTCCATATTTTAGAGCATCAGATAGACCATAAAAATAAAATCAAAGATCCAAAGCATTACGTCGGTAAGGTGTTTAATTGTAAGGTATTAAAATTCGATTCTAAAAGTAAAACCGCTCTTGCTTCCAGAAAACAGTACCTCATAGAAGCTCAGGAGGAGGAGAAAAGGAACTTTTTTAATTCTATAAAAGAAGGGGATGTGCTAAAAGGCACCGTAAAATCAATAAAAGAGTTTGGTGCTTTTATAAATCTTGGACACGTGGATGGTTTTCTGGCAAGAGAAAATATTGCATGGGGAAGGGTTACAAAGGTTGAAAAGTATCTGGAAGTGGATGATAAGGTTGATGTTAAGATAATTAAGATAGACAGAGAAAATTCAAAGATAGAACTTAGTATGAAAGACTTAAAGGAAAATCCATGGGCAGCAGTCAAATCTAAATACCCCGTTGGTTCCGAGATAAAAGGAACTGTAATCGTAAAATTGAAGAATGGTTACGTTTTGGAGATAGAAAGTGGTGTGGAAGGGTTTGTCCCTTATGAAGAGCTCAGCTGGATTAAAAAATCGAATATATCTTTAAATAAAGGGGATCAGGTAATAGGAAGAGTTATAGATATCGATGATAAAAGAGAAAAATTGGTAATTTCTGTAAAAGCACTTCAGGAAAATCCATGGGACCTCATGAAGAAGAGTCATCCGGAGGGTTCCATCGTTAAGGGGAAGATAAAAGGTATTACAGATTTTGGTATTTTTGTGGATTTTGGCGGAGTTGTGGATGGTCTTGTGAGAAAGACAGATATCTCATGGACAGAAGAGGTTAGCGATTTGAGTGAGAAATTTAAAGTGGGTGATGAGATAGAGGCAAAAATTCTGGCTATTGATCCGGAAAAGGAGAGGATATCATTGGGGATTAAACAATTAGAGAAGAATCCATGGAAAGAGATCGATAAGCTATACCCTGTTGGAAAGGTTGTGGAAGCTGTTGTGGACTCTGTGGGAAAAGATCAACTTGTGGTAAATCTAACAAAGGGGATAAAAGGTTTTATCCCGATAAAAGAGGTGGATGAGGGGAAAACTAATCTTTCTGAGCAGTTTAATCCGGGGGATGTTGTTAAAGCTACTGTGATGAAAACAGATGTAAAAAATAAAAAAATTTTATTATCCATTAAGAAATATAAGTACGATTCCGAAAGATCAGAAGTTAAAGAATACATGAAAAAGCTTCAGAAGCAAACGGAGGATTCATTTAGTCTTGGTGAATTGATAAAAGAGAAGATTTCAGGAAAAAATTAATGAAAAGCGGGGTAACCCGCTTTTTTTATTTTAAGTTAAATTATTGTAAAATACGTGTAAATTTAAAAATATAATTCATTTATATTTTAGTTGACAAGAGATTTTATTTAGTTATAATATCGTTAAGGATAACTTACATGGAGGATATATATGTCCAGAGTAACTGATTTTTTAAAAGAGTACGGTATTAGTAGAAGGGATTTTTTGAAGTATTGTACTGCTTTAAGTGGTATGTTGGCACTCTCTCCTGCTTTGGCACCAAGGGTTGCGGAAGCTATTGAATCTGATAATAGGCCTCCAGTCATCTGGCTTGAGTTTCAGGATTGTGCTGGTGATTCAGAATCTCTATTGAGGGCAGATAGACCTACCGTGGCCGAGCTTGTACTGGATCATCTGTCAATAGATTATCATGAAACGATAATGGCTGCCGCAGGTTTTCAGGCGGAAGAGGCCAAAAAAGGTACTCTGGAAAAATATAAAGGAAAATATATAGTCGTGGTGGAAGGTTCTATACCAACTAAGGATGACGGAGTATACTGTACTATTGGTGGGAAAACCGCCCTTGATATCCTGAAAGAGGCTGGTGAAGGGGCTGCATTTATAATAGCTGTTGGGACTTGTGCTGCTTATGGTGGGCTACCGGCGGCATATCCAAACCCAACTGGGGCAAAGGGTGTAAAAGATATTTTACCGCATAAAACTGTAATCAATCTTCCTGGTTGTCCTATGAATGTGGATAACCTAACCGGAACAATAGTTCATTATCTTCTTTTTGGTGCTGCTCCTGCCCTTGACAAATTTCTCAGACCAAAATTTGCCTATGGCAAGAGGATACACGACAATTGCGAGAGAAGGGCGCATTTTGATGCTGGTCAGTTTGTGGAAGCATGGGGCGATGATGCCCATCGGAAAGGGTGGTGTTTATACAAAATGGGGTGTAAAGGTCCTGAAACTTTCCATAATTGTCCAACTATACGCTGGAATGATGGTTTAAGCTGGCCTGTTATGGCTGGACACGGATGTGCAGGATGCAGTGAACCTGGATTCTGGGATACCATGACGCCACTCTACAATAGGTTGCCAAATGTACCGGGATTTGGAGTGGAGTCCACTGCTACTAAAATTGGTACTGCTGTTGTGGGGGCTTCTGCAGTTATTTTTGGTACTCATGGCATCGTCAGCCTTATCAGGAATAGAGGGCTTATCAAAAAAGTCGAAAATAACGAAGTAGAAATAGAAGAAGAGAATAAATAAGGGGGCTTTATGGCACAAAAAATAGTTGTGGATCCTATTACAAGGATAGAGGGTCACTTAAGAATAGAAGCAGTGGTGGAAAATGGTAAGATTACTGATGCATGGTCAAGCTCCACAATGTTTAGGGGCGTAGAAAAGATTCTTCAGGGTAGAGACCCAAGGGATGCATGGTATTTTACCCAGAGGTTTTGTGGTGTTTGTACGACGGTTCACTCAATAGCCTCCATACGAGCTGTGGAAAACGCCCTTAATATAAAAATCCCTTTTAATGCTGAAATGATAAGAAATCTCATAATAGGTATTCAGCTTGTACAGGATCATGTGATCCATTTTTATCATTTACATGCCCTTGACTGGGTGGATATTGTTTCTGCTTTAAAAGCGGATCCCAAAAAGACAGCTGCATTACAGCAATCTATCTCTCCTTGGAAATATTCCAGTGAGTCTTATTTTAAAGGGGTACAGGATAAGGTTGCAGCTTTTGCAAAGACCGGAAGACTTGGGCCTTTTGGTAATGCGTATTGGGGGCACCCAGCATACAAGCTTCCACCTGAAGCAAATCTTATGGCGGTTGCCCACTATCTGGAAGCTTTGAATCTTCAAAAAGAGATTATCAAGGTTCATGCAATATTGGGATCTAAGAATCCACATCCACAGACATTCCTTGTGGGCGGTATGTCTATCCCTGTTGACCCAACCAGCCAAAATGCACTTAATGCGGATAAAATAGCCATGATAAATAAGTACTTCGCAATGGCAAAGGAATTTGTGGAGCAGGTTTATATCCCTGATGTTCTTGCAGTTGCCCCATTTTATCTTGAATGGGCAAAAATAGGTACTGGTCATAAAAATTATCTCTCTTATGGTGAGTTCCCTGAAGGACAAAATGGATTCCCGAATGACCTATGGTTCCCATCTGGTATGATTTTAAATGGTGATCTGTCAAAAGTTTTACCTGTAGCGCAAGAAAAAATTACAGAATATGTGACCCATTCATGGTATGAGTACACAGGTGGTGATGATAAGGCCAAACACCCATACGAAGGTGAGCTGATATGGAAATACACAGGCCCAAAACCTCCGTATGAGTATCTGGAAACGGATAAAAAATATTCATGGGTAAAAGCCCCAAGATATGATGATAAGGCTATGGAGGTGGGACCTCTATCTAGGATGCTGATAGGGTATGCAAAAGGGCACAAGGAGATAAAAGAAACAGTTGATGCCGTATTGAAAAAGCTTGGTGTGGGACCTGAGGTTCTTTTCTCCACTTTAGGTAGAACAGCGGCAAGGGCTATTGAGACCCTCATAGTTGTAAACAGACTTCCAAAATGGGTGGATATGCTCGTGGCAAACATTAAAACTGGCGATTTATCAATTCACAATGGTGAAAAATGGGATCCAGAGCATTGGCCACAATCCGCAAAGGGCTATGGTTGGCATGAAGCTCCGAGAGGAGCCCTTGGCCACTGGATCGTGGTAGAGGACAAAAAGATAAAAAATTATCAGGCAGTGGTTCCTTCTACCTGGAACGCATCTCCAAGAGATGCTAAAGGTATTAGGGGACAGTATGAGGAATCTCTTATAGGTACACCTATTGCAGATCCCAAGAAGCCTCTTGAGATATTAAGAACTATACACTCTTTTGACCCATGCCTTGCGTGTGCTGTTCATGTATATGATGAAAAGGGTGAGCTACAGTCCAAAGTAAAGGTACTGTAGGAGGTGTTTATGGCTAATACAAATTACTGTGCCGCTAAGCGGTTTATATATGTATGGGAAGGGCCTGTAAGGATAACCCACTGGGTAAACGTATTTTCAATCATCATCTTGAGTATCACAGGTTATTACATACATAATCCCTTTATAGATGTTCACGATATGTACTATCCACCATACATTATGGGTACTGTCAGATATATCCATTATCTGACGGGGATAGTGTTTGCGGTGAGTATTATCATCAGGCTTTACTGGCTTTTTGTGGGGAACAGATACGCAAGCTGGAAATCATTTGCAAACCCTTTAAACAAGAAGGATAGAAAGATACTGATGAGTTATTTTAAATATTATATTTTTCTTGAGAAGAATCCACCACATACGCTTGGACACAACCCAGTGGCATTAATGGCATACATCGTACTTTTCAACCTGTTTATCCTGCAGATTATTACGGGTTTTGCCCTATGGGCACAGGCAAATCCTGATAGCACTCTCTCTGCGTTAACCGGATGGGTATTCTCGATCGCAAGTAATCAGTGGATTAGATTTTTTCATTACCTGGTTATGTTTCTAATTGGAGGATTTGTTATCAACCATATTTACAGTGCCGTCCTTTTTGACTTTAAGACCCAATCTGGAGAAATTAGCTCCATTTTTTCCGGATGGAAACCTCAGAGAGATTAATACCATAGTGTGTAAGGCAGACTTAAAAGGTCTGCCTTTTTTTTATCCAAAAAAATTTGATTTGATTTAATTAGTTAATATCCTTAGGAGGCATTTTATGAGTGTGAAATACAAGCTTGCTTTATCTTTTATTTCTTTATTTACTATAATCATAATCATTTCGCATATTCATTTATGCAGATTAAAAAGGGTAATTCTTACATCGAAGATATTTACAACGTGAAGATGTAATCTATAGAAAATCTGTTCAGACTGTAGCTAAACTGGAAAGGATCATCAAAAAAGTTATGGATCATTCAAATGAAAATAAGGAAGAAACAAAAAAGATAACCGTGATGATGGAGCAGCTCGATCAAACGGCAAGTTTACTCAGCGATATTGTCTCATCTTTATCATCCGCTATAGAAGAGATGAATTCGAAAGTGCACGTAGTAGCTGAAAATTCTAATAATCTTACAGAAATGTCTGAAGAAATTGATATGTCGATAGTAAGAGGAAACAGAAATGTGGAAGATAGTATAATCAGTATAAATAATATAGGTGAAGAAACATCCCAATTAATGGATATATTTGAGAAATTTATTGAAAATGTGAGTATGATACAGGATGTTGTGAGTGTAATAAATGATATAGCTGATCAAACTAACTTGCTTGCATTGAATGTTGCTATAGAAGCGGCAAGAGCTGGAGAGCATGGTAGGGGGTTTGCTGTTGTCGCAGATGAAGTTAGAAAACTTGCAGGTAAGACATCTGATTCCACTAAAGAGATAGAAAAGTTAGCAAAAGATATTACCATGCAATCAAATAACGTACAGCAGAAAATAGAAACGGTGAATGATGTTGTACCTGTTGAGATTGGGAAGATATCAGAAGTGCAGAGTGTTTTTAATATGATTTCTAATATGATAAAAGAACTCAAAAATAAAATAGCTGAAATAAATCTATCCATTAAAGAGCAATCTGTTGCTATGAATGAATTGGCTGAGCAGACTGATAAGGTATTGCAGAGTGCAAATGATATTAAATCAGCCATTGATATAAGTGTGAATACAATTAATAATCTTGAAAAGATTGTTGAAAATTTAGATAGGCTTGTGGGGGTTTTTAAAGTAAAAGTTTAAATATAAGATATTCTGTATATTTGAAAGATAAACTTAGCTTTTACTTTGTTTTTTTTATTTTTTAGTGTATAATATCACTAATTCAGAATCAGGTCAGGAGGAATAGTATGGACAATGAGAAATTAAAAGCCCTGGATGCAGCCCTTAGCAAGATAGAAAAAGATTTTGGCAAAGGGGCTGTAATGAAATTGGGTGATAAAGCGATTGAAAAGCCACCTGTTATCCCCACTGGTATACTCACACTTGATGCGGCGTTGGGGGTTGGGGGGATTCCTCGGGGTAGAATTATTGAAATATTTGGCAGTGAATCGAGTGGTAAGACGACAGTTGCTTTTCATATGATAGCTGAAGCACAAAAACTGGGTGGTATAGCTGCCTTTATAGATGCCGAACATGCAATGGATCCTGTTTATGCAAAGGCAATAGGGGTTGATGTGGATAATCTTTTTGTAAGTCAGCCGGACAACGGAGAAGCTGCCCTTGAGATTGCCGAGACTCTTGTGAGAAGTGGAGCTATCGATATCATAGTGATAGACTCTGTGGCAGCCCTCACCCCTAAAGCTGAGATAGAAGGGGATATGGGGGATTCTTTTATGGGTCTGCAGGCAAGACTTATGAGTCAGGCATTGAGAAAGCTTACCGCAATTGTGAATAAATCCAAGACAGCCCTTGTGTTTATAAACCAAACAAGACAAAAGATAGGGATATCATACGGGAACCCTGAGACAACCACTGGTGGTAATGCACTGAAATTTTATGCCACAATTAGAATTGAAGTTAAAAGATCGGGTCATTTAAAAGATAAAGAGGAGAATGTCGGAAGTGAAACTGTGGCAAAAGTTGTCAAAAATAAAGTGGCCCCACCTTTCAAACAGGCTAAATTCGATATTTTATACGGGACAGGTGTATCCAAAGAGGGGATATTGATAGATCTGGGTGTCGAAGAGGGATTAATAGGGAAGTCAGGTGCCTGGTTTAGCTATAAAGATACCAAGATTGGGCAGGGGAAAGAGAACGCCAGACAGTATCTAAAAGATAATCCGGAAATTATGAAAGAGATTGAATTGGAGATTCGGAAAAAACTTGGTTTGCCAACGGTGGAAAACTGATTAGGATATCAAAAGATTCAAATATTGCTAATATGATTTTCCAATGAGGGTGGGATTCCACCCTCATTTTAGTTAATTATAAAAGTTATGGAGGATAGTGTGATCGATGATATATTAAAACTTGCTTTTACTAAAAAAGCATCAGATATCCATATAAAGGCAGGGAAAAATCCCATCTTTAGAATAAATGGACAGCTTATCCCATCCATCGATTTCCCAAGATTAACACCGGAGGATACTCTAAAAATTGCCGGAATGGTAATGAGCAACCACGTAAAAGCTAAATTTAAGGAGCAGTATGAGGCTGATTTTTCATATAGTGTGGCAGGTTTTGCAAGATTCAGGGTAAACGCTTATATCCAGAGGGGCACAGTGGCTTTAGTATTCAGGGTGATACCTCATGAGATTCCATCTCTGGATAGTCTTGGTTTACCCAAGGTAATATCTAAGATAGCGGAGGAACAAAGAGGATTGATACTTGTAACAGGTACTACGGGAAGTGGTAAGTCCACCACCCTTGCGGGGATGATAGATTATATAAATACAAACGATGATGTGAATATCATAACGATTGAAGACCCTATAGAATTTTTACATAGAGACAAAAAATCGATTATTTCTCAGCGAGAAATAGGTACAGATACCCTCTCATTTGCGGAAGCTTTAAAGAGATCACTCCGTCAGGATCCGGATGTGATACTGGTGGGTGAGATGAGAGACCTTGAAACGATTGAGACTGCCCTTCATGCAGCCGAAACAGGACACCTTGTTATGAGCACACTTCATACTTTAGATGCTCCAGAGACTATCAACAGGATCATCTCAATATTTCCACCATATCACCAGAAACAGGTGAGAATACAGCTCGCTTCTGTATTGAGGGCCATAATATCTATGAGATTGGTTCAGAGAAAGGATGGCACAGGTAGGATCCCTGCGGTGGAAGTGATGATAAATACTGCAACGATAAAAGAGTGTATCATAGACAAAGATAAAACTCAGATGATCAATGATTACATCGAGCAGGGGAAATCGGTATACGGTAGTCAGAGCTTTGATCAATCTCTGTACGATCTCTACAAAGCTGACCTTGTAACGGTGGAAGAAGCCCTCAAATATGTCAAAAGACCAGATGACTTCAAACTCAAAATCAAAGGTATTAGTAGCTCTTCAGATACCTGGGGTGTGGATGATAGATGATATATTAAAGTATGCCATAAGACTACTTAGCAAAAAGGATTATTTTGAGTCTGAATTGAAGGGGAAGCTTGTTAAAAAGTTTGAAAATAGTGATGAGGTGGAAGTGGTAATAAAAAAATTGAAGGATTTAAGATATATTGATGACAATAGGGTATTAGAGCAGTTTATAAAGTCTCAACTTAAAAAAGGGTACGGACAGTATTTGATCAAGAAAAAGTTGATGGAAAAAGGGGTGGATATATCAATTTCGGAAATTGGTGCGTATCTTTTGGAAGAGGAAGAATTAAAAAGGAAGATAGCAGAAAAATTGCATAAATATCATAATGATTATGAGAAGACAGTTGCTTATTTTTATAGAAAAGGTTATCCTTATAATCTTATCAAAAGGCTGATATCGGAGGTAATAGAGGATGAAGGTTATATTTCTTAAGGATGTTAAAAATGTGGCAAAAGCAGGGGAGATAAAAGAGGTAAAAGAGGGGTACGCAAGAAATTTTCTTTTCAAAAATAATCTGGCGATTGAAGCCACTGAAGCAAATCTAAATAATTTGAAAAGAAAAAAAGAGCAGGAAGCTCTTGCGGAGCAGAATAAGATAGAAGAGGCAAAAAAGCTTGCGGAAAAGTTAAATGGCACAAATCTTATTCTTAAAAGGAAAGCTGGTGATAAGGGGAGACTTTTTGGAGCTATCACCAATACCGAAATAGCCGAAGAGCTGGAGAAGATGGGGATCTGCATAGATAAGAAGCATATAGATTTGAAAAATCCTATTAAGGAATTGGGTGAATATAAGATTAAAGTGAATCTGTATAAAGAGATAAAAGGGGAGTTTATTTTAAAGGTTGATGAACAACAATAATTTTAAGACATTACCCCACAGTATCGAAGCTGAACAGGCTGTGTTAGCATCTATATTAATTGACAGTAGATCTCTGGATAGAATTACGCATATCATAAATGCAGATGATTTTTATATCCCCTACAATAGGTTGATTATGCAGAAGATGCTTGAGTTGCAGGAGGAAGGTAGAGCAATAGATCTGGTAACTTTAGCAGAACGATTGATTTCTGAGAATCTCATCGAAAAGGCTGGGGGTATGGAATATATCTCATCCCTGGTGAATATATTGCCAAACGCCGCCAATGTTGTGCACTATGCCAATATTGTGAGGGAAAAAAGCCTCCAGAGGAAACTGATTGAACGGTCTGTGGAGATATCTGAAATGGCCTATGGTTATACCGGTGATCTAAATGAGCTTCTGGATGAAGCAGAAAGGAAGATATTTGCAATTGCAGAATCCAGAATTAGAGGGGATATAAAGCCTATAGGTAATATTATAAGTCATACCTTTGAAATTATAGAATCGTTGTATCATAGACAGGGGCAGATCACCGGAACCCCAACTGGATTTGTGGATTTAGATAAAATTACCAATGGACTTCAGAAATCGGATCTTATCATTGTGGCAGGTAGACCAGCGATGGGTAAAACGGCATTTGCCCTAAATTTAGCTCTTAATGCCTGCGTAAAATACAATAAAGTGATTGCGATGTTTTCCCTTGAAATGTCTTCGGGTCAGTTAGTTCAGAGGCTTTTGTCTGCGGAAGCGAATATCGAGTCTCAAAAACTGAGAAATGGTAGACTTTCGATGGATGAGTGGCAGAGATTGGCTTCGGTGGCTGGAGAACTCAATGAGATACAGTTTTACATAGATGATACACCAGCCATATCCGTTACAGAGGTGAGGGCAAAATCCAGAAGGATAAAAAGGGAAAGGGGGCTTGATCTTATTATAATAGATTATCTTCAGCTTATGAGTAGCAACAAAGGAGAGAGTAGAGAGCAACAGATCTCAGAAATATCCAGATCACTTAAAGCTCTTGCCAAGGAACTTGATGTGCCGGTGATTGCACTTTCTCAGCTTAATAGAAGTGTGGAAAATAGACAGGACAAAAGGCCTGTGCCATCCGATCTAAGGGAGTCTGGCGCCATTGAGCAGGATGCCGACATAATAATATTCCTCTACAGGGATGAAGTATACAATAAAGATACAAAAAAACCAGGTGTGGCAGAGATAATAATAGCCAAGCATAGAAATGGTCCCACAGGAACAGTGGAGCTTGCATTCTTGAAAGAATTTACAAAATTTGCCAACCTGGAACATTCAGCTGTATAAAAAAATATACAGTTTTCTGTGGAAAATGTAAAATTTTTATTACAATTTATTTTATAGATGCTATTAGATATAGATTTTATTATTGGCATACTATTTGCTTATTAAAAAATATGAAAAATTATAGCGCTTATCAAACTACAATTTGTTCAGAAATAAGATTCTCCGGAATCGGTTTGCATTCTGGTAAAGAGATTCAGGTGAGAGTCCACCCCGCTCCTGCAGACTTTGGTGTAAGGTTTAAAAGGGGGGATGTATTAAATTCCGAAAGTGTTAAGATTTCTCCTTTCAGTGTATTGTCCACACAGCTTGCCACTTCAATAAAATGTGGTGAATTGCCTATAAGTACGATAGAGCATATTTCGGCTGCCTTTTATGGTATGGGGGTGGATAATGTCTTAGTGGAGGTTTTTGGAGCTGAGGTTCCTATATTAGATGGCAGTGCCCTTCCGTTTGTAAATATGATAAATGAAGTTGGGATAAAGACTCTTACAAGAAAGAGAAAATACCTGAAAATAAATAGAAAAATTGTAATTGAAAAAGATGGTAAGCTAATTGAAATGCTCCCTTCAAGATTTATGAAGATTACCACCCATATAGATTTTGACAACCCTTTTATAGGTTACCAGAAAGCTTTTGTGAATATTACCCCTGAAACATTTGCAAGGGAGTTGGCTCCGGCAAGAACTTTTGGTTTCAAAAAGGATGTGGAACAGCTATGGTCTTTGGGACTTGCGAAAGGTGGATCCCTTGATAATGCAGTGGTAATCGATAATGACAAAGTATTGAATCCCGGTGGGTTGAGGATGCCTGATGAATTGGTAAAACACAAGGCTCTGGATCTGCTTGGGGACCTTTCCCTGATAGGTTATAGGTTCTTTGGTCACGTAAGGGCCTACAAGTCGGGACATCTTATAAATAATATATTCGCCAGATCCCTTCTAGTTTCCACTGATCTTTATAGCATTATCGAGCTGGAGGAGGAGCCAAAAGCTATCGGTTCAGATATCCCGGCGGCTATCGAAAGATCCTTTGCCACAGCCTAAAGGTTGTTTTTAGGATAATACAACCGCAATTATTATTTCTATATGTTTCTTTTCTTAAAAAATAGTTTTTGTATGGCAATAATTACGGCTATTGCCATTACAAATCGGATTCCAAAAAGGATAAATCCATTAGCCCCTACCGCAACGAATATCAGCGTATCCTCGATGACCGCATGACATATAGAAAGGAATATGGCTGACAGAATGGTATCCTGTTTGTTCATCTTGTTTTCCATTGCATTTTTGATCAAAACTCCGGCACCGTAAGTTATACCAAGTATAAAACCTACAATCATCGTTATGGATGCATTTGTGGATATTCCGATTGCTTCAATGGGTGATTTGGCGTATCGCTGTGTTATTTCGAATAGTTTTGATTTTTCATAAAACTCATAAATAATCATCAAAGCTACTATAACGATGAAAAGCTTTGCACTCAGAATAAGAGCAGAATGTAAAGATGACAAAATATTTATATCCATACTAAATTTAATACCCCCGCAGCTATTAATGCACCTATTATCCTTACAGAAAGAATCAATACTCCATTTGCACCTGCCCTTGATAACACGGCAGTTTCAATAAATAGATTATGGGCGAGCCCGAGGAAAAGTCCTGCTATAGTCATCTCTTTGGTATTTAAATGAAGGGGTACAAGGGCTGCAATAGCAGTGTACATGTTTAATGTCATTCCTGATATTATGCCAATTGCAGCTTCACCTGGAAGCCCTATCAATTGCATTATGGGGGAACATAAATGACCTATTTTAGCAAGAAGACCGCTTTGTTTCAGAATATCGACGAGTATATAAAAGGGGAAGGTGTATATTATCATTTTATAGCTCACTTTCACCCCATTTTTAAATCCAGATGATAAAGTGTTTAAAAACATATCAGAAGAGAAAGAAATGTTTTAAAGGACCGTGACCCCGACCGATATTCATATCTGCCGCATGGAGTATGGCATTATACACATAACTTTTGGCAAGCAATACAGAAGTGAAAAAGTCGTATCCTTTAGCAATATTGACAGCCAATGTGGAGGCCATCGTACATCCTGTACCGTGGGTATTTTTAGTATCTATTCTTTGCATAGAAAATACCTCCAGATCTTCCCCATTGTAAGCTACGTCATAGGTGTATTCACCATCCAGATGACCACCTTTTAATAACACATTTTTGCAACCCAATTTTTTCAATTCCACCGCAGCAGCTTTCATATCGTCAAGGGTCTGTATTCCATCCATCCCTAATAAAACTTTAGCTTCTTCAATATTAGGGGTTATGACGTAGGCAAGGGGAATCAGTTCATTTTTTAATTTATCTATTGCTGAATCCTTTAACAGCTTACTACCACCTTTTGCTACCATTACAGGGTCCACCACCAGTTTTTCAACCGCATATTTTTTCATCCTGTCCACCACCACTTCAATGATTTCTGACGAAGATAGCATCCCAGTTTTAACGGCGGATACCTCAAAATCGTTGAATATAGAATCTATCTGACTATATATTATTGAAAGTGGAAGATCAAATATGTCTGTTACCCCAAGGGTGTTTTGGGCAGTTATGGATGTGATGGCCGTAAGTCCATAGGCACCATTTGCCGATATCGCTTTCAGATCCGCCTGAATACCAGCGCCTGCGCCACTATCAGAACCTGCGATTGTTAAAACCTGTATCATAAATTACCTCCCTGAGATAGTTTATTTATCTTCTAATGATCCACATCTATTTCATATCTATTTTCACCCAAAAAGCCATCCAATTGAGAAAATAGTGCAAGGCAGGGTTTTACTTTAAGATTGCTATTTATTTTTAAATGAGCTTTAAACTTCCCCGTTTGCTCTAGGACAAATTTTACAATAGATTCCCCATTGTAATTATCTATGATATTTTTGAGTTTTAGAATACGATCCTCAGTGAATCCAGTGAGGTTTAGATATATGGTGATGGATGTTATGAGCTTTTCCATTGCTTCGTTTGGCTCTAAAATCTCGTTTGCCACTACAGATCGATTCTCACCGTTGCTACTGTATCTTCCTTTTACGATTATAATTTTATCTTCCTCTAAAATGTGTATATATTCTTTGTAAAGTGAAGCAAATACCACAATATCAAAGCTTCCCTCCAGATCCTCCAGGGTTACAAAAGCCATTTTTTCTCCGGTTCTGGTGAAGTGAGTTTTGATATTTTTTATGATTCCTCCCACCACAACATCTTTTTCCTCTTCCATCAGCTCCAGATCATTGGATCCAATGGTGAGGGTATTAAGGATATTGCTGTATGAGGAAAGGGGGTGATTGGTGAGGTAAAAGCCTAAAAGTTCCTTCTCCATTTTCAGTATATCATGTTCTTGAAATTCATCAAGATCTGGGTAGTATTCTTCGGTATCGGAAAGACCCAATAATTCTTCCACTGTTGTGATCCCTATCTCTCTGTTTTTCTGTTTTCTCTGCCCTTCCTCTATTGCCGCATCCAGTACATTTAAGAGTACTTTTCTTTTTTTGCCAAACTCATCAAATACACCTGTCTTTATAAGTGATTCCACAACTCGTTTGTTTACAGTTCTCAAATCTACCCTGCTGCAAAAATCGTAAATACTTTTAAACTCACCTTTTTCCCGAGCCTGTACGATAGATTCTATGGCGGCAAATCCAACATTTTTGATGGCACCAAGGCCAAATCGGATGGAGTTTTCGTCTATGATGAAATCTTTACTACTTTTATTTATAGTTGGTGGTAAAACCTTGATCCCCATCCTTTTACACTCTTCTATAAAGACCACCACCTTTTCACCTTTATCAAGCTCCGAAGATAAAAGCTGAGACATATATTCAACAGGGTAATGGGCTTTCAGGTAAGCAGTTTGATACGATATTAGGGCGTATGCCGCCGAGTGACTCTTGTTGAAACCATATTCGGCGAATTTTTCCATGAGATTGAATATCTCTTCGGCTATTTTTAGATCAAAACCACGCTTTTTGGCCCCTTCTATTTTGAGTTCCTCGCTACCATAGAGGAAGATCTCTTTGTGTTTTTGCATCTCCTCAGGTTTTTTCTTCCCCATAGCCCTTCTAAGAAGGTCAGCACTACCAAGACTGTATCCGGCGATTACCTGTGCTATCTGCATTACCTGCTCCTGGTAGACTATTATGCCGTAGGTATCCTGAAGAATCGGCTCCAGTTCCGGAAGGAAGTAGGTGACATTTTGCTCACCATGTTTCCTTTTTACGAAGTCATCCAGCATGCCACTGCCTATGGGTCCTGGGCGGTAAAGGGCCACAAGAGCTATGATATCTTCAAACTTATTTGGTCTTAACTTTTTCAGGAGGTTTTTCATCCCGGCACTTTCAAGCTGAAATACTCCGGTTGTCTCTCCGTTTGACAAAAGTTCATAGGTCTTCTTGTCGTTTAATGGGATGCTATTAATATCAAAGTTATTGTTGTATCTTTTTCTTATAAGCTTAACAGTGTCATCTATTACCGTGAGGTTTTTTAGACCCAGAAAGTCGAATTTTACAAGTCCAATCTCTTCCAGGGTATTTTTTTCGTATTGTGTTAGAACCTCATCATTCTGCCCTTTACAAAGTGGGACATATTCTATGAGTGGTTTGTCTGAAATCACTATCCCTGCAGCATGCATCCCAGTTTGTCTCAAGAGTCCTTCTAACTTTCTTGCATTGGTGAGAAGTTCTTCCCCTTTTTCTATCTGTTTTATATTTTTTTCAAGATCCGGGTCATCTTTTAAGGCTTTTTCAAGTGTCATACCGGGGGCCTCGGGGATCATTTTGGCCACTTTGTCCACCGTTTTAAGGGGGATCTCCAGCACTCTTCCCACATCCCTGATCACACCTCTCGCCAGAAGCTGTCCAAAGGTTACAATCTGGGCGACTCTGTCATTTCCATATTTGTCAATGACATATTTTATAACCTCGTCCCTTCTATTTTTGCAGAAATCTATATCGAAGTCGGGCATACTTTTCCGTTCGGGATTTAGAAATCTTTCAAAGAGGAGATTAAATTTTATGGGATCTATATCCGTAATGCCCAGGGCATAAGCCACAAGGGAACCTGCTCCAGAACCTCTACCAGGTCCAACAGGGATATCGTTTTCTTTTGAATAATTGATGAAATCCCAGACGATAAGATAGTATCCAGCGTAGTTCTTTTCTGTTATTACCTTTAATTCGAAATTTAATCTATCTATGTACTTTTTATGTTCATCCGCCGGGATTCTGGCTAATCTTCTGTGTAAGCCTGTTCTGGCAAGGTGTTCAAAGTAGGATTCCACCGTATATCCTTCAGGAACTTTATACTGTGGCAGGTGTAGTTTTCCAAGGTCTATTGTTACATTGCATTCCTCGGCAATTTTAAGGGTATTTAAGCAGGCTTCCGGTATTTCGGAAAAAGCCTCCCACATCTCATCCGGTGATTTTACGTATAGCTGGTCGGAATGAAACTCAAGTTTGTCCCTGTTTGAGATGGTTGTTTGCATCTGGATACACATCAGTATTTGATGAGCTACATGGTCCCCTTTTTCAAGATAATGACAGTCATTTGTGGCCACAAGTGGTAGCTGATTCTCCTTTGCTATGGTGATAAGTTCCCTATTTACCATCCGCTGATCAGGGATCCCATTTTCCTGAAGTTCGAGATAGAAATTCCCTTTCCCTAGGATATCTTCATATTCCTTTGCAGATTTCACCGCTTCTTTTAAATCACCCCTTAGGATCTGTCTTGGTATCTCCCCCGCCAAACATGCCGATAAGCCGATTAAACCTTCCGAATAGTTTGCCAGAAGCTCTTTATCGATCCTGGGCTTATAGTAAAACCCCTCCAATTGGGCCAAGGAAACGAGATATTGGAGATTTTTCAACCCTTTATTGTTTTTTGCAAGGAGGATTAGATGGTAATTTTTATCTTCCCCTTTTTCATAATTTCTGTTTTTTCTGTTATCCGGGGCTACATATACCTCACAACCGATGATCGGCTTTATATTGTTTGAAATGGCCTTTTTATAAAAATCCACCACACCGTACATAGTACCATGGTCGGTGACCGCCACTGCAGTTGATCCAAATTTTTTTAACTTATCCATCATCTTATTGATCTGTATGGCACCGTCCAGTAGGGAATATTGGCTATGAAGATGAAGATGGACAAAATCTCTGCTTTTCATTTAAACTACCTGATTTCAATTTTGACGTTTTTTATATCAGAAAAAAATTTTAAAGCATCTAAATGGGCGGCTAAATATTTTTGGATAATTTCATTTCCGGATTCTATTTCAATTTTAGGATTGGCATCTATGCAGATATCAATCAAATATTCGGCAACTTTTTCCACATCATCTAAATGGAAGATTTTGATCTCCCGTCTGGGTTCTGTTGAGTAATGTTTCAGTAAATTTATCACCTCTGAAGGTTCATAATCTGTAATAACACCAATAAGATATCTGCTATCGAAAGATACCGGTAAGTTTCCATTCCCTTTACGAAAAACCTCAAACTTTGGGATAGCACTTTTTTTATACCCCTCTGTGATTACGATATCCACTCCACTCATATATTTTAAAATTATCTCATGGAGATCTGGTTCATCTTCGATATTCGATTTTACAAGAGCTAATTTTTCATGACTTGAAATAAGAGACACAATCGCACCGGCTGCTTTAAATCTAAAGGAATCCTTTCCAGGCTTATCTATTTCAAATTTATGTGCATCATGCTTTATGGCGCCTACCTTATACCCTTTTTCTGTGAGAAAAAGGATCAGCTTTTCTATAAAAGTGGTTTTACCACTTCCGGATGCACCTACAAAAGAGAATACATTGTTCATCCCTTCACCTTCCATCTAACTTAAGAGAATAAAATAAACCCGAGATGGATGCAAGTCAACTACTTTTTGTGCTGGTATATCCAGATTAAAAAGATATGGAAAATATATCGATTTTATTTTAAAATAAAACTATGCGATCTATAGATTTGATAAAAGCTTATAGGGTTCTTTTCGAAGAATTTGATTGCGTGGATTCATCTGTCATAAAATATGTCACCATGGATCTGGTTGAGTCTGCATATAAAAAAAATGGTATCTAAGTACCATCCTGATATGTTTATCGGTTTTCCTGAAGAGATATTAAATCAGAAAAAGGATCAATTTTTATCTTTTTTGTTTTCTGATGATTGCGGTAGAGATTTTGGTTCCTTTTTGAGGTGTGCCACATTTACCGTTTTTTTAGGTTTAAGATACTCTCGATGACTCTGTGTATTATTTAACTTAAAAAACTCCATTGCATGAAGAAGCTGCTCTGATTGGGAAGTAAGCTCTTCAGATGTGGATGCCATCTCTTCAGATGCGGAGGCGTTCTACTGTATTGGGAGTCTGGATTTTTGATATTAGAAAATAAAATTGAATTTTTGTAACTTTCTTTTCCATAGAATCTTAAGATAAGTTCATCTAAATGCCTAACATCATCCAGATCTTTAGGGAAGATATCCTTGAAGGTTTCACTGATAAATACGATCTGTTGATCATCGTCCATAATCAAAACAGCTTATTTTATAAGGTTGAATATCTCAAAATCTATCATCAGGTAACTCAGTAATTAATTTTTATACAATCTCCGCATACTATATCCACTATTGATACCCGGGACAAGTCGATAAGATTTGCCACTAATTCAATCTCCTGCCATTTTTCATGATACAGAAAGCGGTTGCATACGGAGCAGCGTGTAATAATATTTTCAGCATTATTATAAAAGTGCATTTTAGCTTTTATCGGGATCTTTGTAAGGCTTATTATATAATGATCAAATTTTATCTGACCACCTTCCTGGGGGGTGATCCTCATCTTCATAAATCTCTTGACATCAGGGGAATCACAACTGTAATTCCTTGTTATCGATCTATTTGAGAATTTTACCAGGGTAATGAGAGATTCAAACCACATCCGTACGCTATCGCCTTTGATAAACTCGAAGATATTTCTCCCTAATATACTTGATTTTAAAATTTTTTTATCGCCGGAATTTTCATAAACGAAGAGATCCCAGTTTGGGTGCAGATCGATAATGTTTAGATTTCTATCCAGAAGGTAACTATTTTGAATATTCTCACCTAAGATTTCATAATCGTTGTTGTCAAAAATATCCTTTGCCATACTATTTATTAGTTTCAGTGTTTGTAATATCTATGATTGTTCCCACCACACCTATGATCTTTTCCCCTTCATATACAGGATTACCGGTGGTTTTTATCATTATCTCCTCACCTGTATATTTCTTAAATGGCAACACCAGATCGTAAGGAACTCCCTCCAGAACGCATTTTTTAAAAGCATCCATCACCAGATCAGCCTTATCTCCGTAACATAGGAGAGATCGCTCTATATGAGTCATAGGGTCATCATTGAAATATTTCCTATCCAATCCATGAATGACGTACACTTCATCTGTCCAGAACATGGTATTATGTACTATGTCGTAATACCAACCACCCATTCTGGATTGTTTCTGGGTGGCTTTGATGATATGGTCTCTTATGATGACGGAATTTGAAAGTTTTTTGTACTGTGTTATCTCTATAAATGTCACCACAACACCGTCATTTTTTGGTAATTCTGACTTAAAGGGGATTATCCTCATCAGGTAAAAATTACCTTCATTTGTTTTTATTTCAAACTCCTGTTGGTGAAATTCATTCAATGATGATCTAATAAGCTGATATGGGTCGATATTTTCGATATAATGGGTTATATGGGTTATTGGTCTTCCAACGTCCATTTCCAGCACTTTGAAGATATTTTTAATCCTTGGAGAAAATTTTCTAATTTTCATCTCATTGTCAAGGAGCAAGATTCCTATGTTGGATGATGTTAGGATACTGTCAAGATCGTTTTGCAACTCGCTCAATTCCAAAATCTTTGCCTGTAGTTCATTGTTTACGGTGTACAGCTCTTCATTAGTGGATTGAAGCTCTTCGTTTGTGGACTGAAGTTCTTCGTTGCTTGCGAGGAGTTCTTCATTTGTTGCCTGCAATTCTTCATTTGATGTTTCAAGTTCTTCTATGGTGGCCTGCAGATTCTCTTTTGTTATCTGTAGTTCATTTTCTAAATCTTTTAGTCTCTCTTCAAATTCTGAAGGGACATCCATCTGTAGATTTTCAAAAGGTGTTATCTCTTTCTGTTCATCTACATTTGTTATGACTATAAGGCAATAAAGCTCTTTCTTGTACCCTAAAAATGGTAATATATCTATTAACAGGGTAATTTTTTTGTTTTTTTTAGTTATTATCTTTCTGTATTTTACCCTTTTGTTGTATTTTAAGGATTTTTTTAATCCATTGATGATGGAGATCGATAGATCCTTTGAGGTTATCTTTTCTAATTCTATTATCGGCTTACCTTTTGGCATATTGAAATATTCATCTATATTCCCCTCTAAATATAAAACATCCATGTTATGGTTTACAACTACCAATGCATCATAGTAACCATTGCTTAGCTCCGCCAGTGCCTTTTCAAGTATCTTTTCGTTTTCTTCATTGGAATGGTATCTAAGTCTCTCAAAAGAAGAGATGACCTTTCTGGAATTGTTTGCCAGAGGTTTGTCTGTCTGGGGATCAATCAAAATTTTGGTTGTACCTATTGCTCTATAGATTTTTAGTTTGGGATCTATAGTATCAAAAAGATCTGGCATATCGCCAATTGTCTCGCTTGTACCAAGTATCATAATCCCATTTTGTTTCAGTGAAAAGCGAAAATGGTTGAGGACCTTAAATTGGGCTTCAGGTTTCAAATATATAAGTAGATTTCTGCAACTTATAAAAGAGATATTTGTAAAAGGGGGGTCTTTGATTAGATTATGTTCTGCAAATACGATATTTTCTCTAATATTTCTGGATATCACAAACTGGCTACCCTGTTTTATGAAATACTTGCTTAAATAATTAATCGGGACATCTGCTGTTATACTCTCCGGATAGGAACCTAAAGCGGCAAATTGAAGAGCTTTTTTGTCTATATCGGTGGCAAATATCTTTATCTGTTTTGAGATATTGAGCTTTTCTAAGACCTCTTTGAAAATAATTGCTATTGAATAGGCCTCTTCACCTGTGGAACACCCGGCCACCCATATTCTTATTTCATTATCTATGATATTATTTAAAAGATCTGGAATGATTTCTTCTTCAAGTTTTTGAAAAACCTCTGTATCCCTGAAAAAGCTGGTTACACCTATCAGGAATTCTTTAAATAGAATACCTGCCTCAGATGGGTTTAGATAGATGTAGTTTAGGTATTCTGAGATATTGTCAATTTTATTTATGCTCATCCTTCTTTCGAGTCTTCTGGTTATTGTGGATGGTTTATAATGGGAGAAGTCAACCCCATAGTTCATCTTTATAAGGGCAAATATCTTATTAAGTACCTCCTGATCGGTAATTATCTTATCGTATTCCACTTTTATCAAATTTGAGGGGTAATTTAATAAAGAGATTATCTGCTTTGGCATATCTGCAGGGGGCATTATGAAATCCACAAGGCCAGTGGAGATGGCAGCTTTGGGCATACCATCGAATTTTGCTGTCGATTCATCCTGTACAAAAATCAACCCGCCATGTTGTTTTATGGCTCTTACACCTCTTACTCCGTCACTTCCGGTACCGGATAGGATCACTGCAATTGATTTCTCCCCCTGATCCTCCGCAAGGGACCTTAAAAAAAGGTCTATCGGGAAATTTAGACCACCGGAATAGGTAGGATCGTTCAACAAAAGTTTCCCATCTTTTATGGTAAGATTCTTTTTGGGGGGGATCAGATAAATGTTGCCCGCCTGCACCAGCATTCCATCTTCAGATTTGTTAACAGGAATTTTAGTTTTTTTAGAGAGGATCTCCACCATCATACTTTTGTAATCCGGTGATAAATGCTGAATTATTATTATTCCGAAATTATTATTTTCCGGCATATTGGTGATGAACTGTTCAATTGCCTCTAATCCACCGGCGGATGCCCCTATTGCGATGTAATAATCTGGAATTTTAACCTTTTCGTCCATGTAAACCCCTTAATCATTTTTTAATGGCAATATAATAGTTACTTCAGTACCTTTGTTTACGTCTGATTTAATCTGAATGGTGCCACCATGCTGCTCAATAATCCCAAGTGCCTCTGATAGTCCAAGGCCGGGAGCATTATGCATAAGTTTTGTTGTGAAAAATGGTTCAAAAATGTTAGGCATAATATGTTCAGGTATTCCTATGCCGTTGTCCTCAATCTGAATTAGAAGATATTTCCCGGACATTTTGTTTTCATCAAAATAAGTTGTGTGTAAGCGTATAACGATTTTGCCATCATTTGAAATGGCCTCTTTTGAATTTTTCAGGATATGCTGGATGGCCTGGTTTATGAGATCTATATCAACCTTAATCTCAAGATCGTCAGGAATATTGTATTCTTTTATGATAGTTATCTCTTTTAATAAGATTTCAGATTGTTTCAGAATAAAATCGATCAGATTTTTTATTTTTATATTCCTTTTCATCATCACCATGTTTCTGCTAAACTTTCTTATGGAGTTTATAATATCCGTTGCCTTTATAACAGAGTTTCTAATTACATTAAGCATCTCTTTGTATTTGGGGTTGTCGAGCTCTCTACTCAGTTCCTCTGACATTATCATGATGGGGGTATTTATGTTGTTAAGATGATGGGCAATCCCAGCGGATATTGAGATGAGGGATCTTAGCTTTTCGAACTTTTGCATCTTTTCCTGAAGCTTTAGCTTTTCTGTAATATCTGTTTTAACGGCTACGTAGTATACGATATTTCCGTCTTCGTCAATTATAGGATTTATTTTGGACTCTTCGGTGAAAAACTCACCATTTTTCTTTTTATTTATAAAGATTCCCTCCCATGGAGTTTTTTTCCTAATGGAATCCCAAAGGGATTTATAGGTTTCGTTGGGTGTTTTGCCGGATTTTAAGATGCCGGGGTCTTTTCCAATAAGTTCATTTTTACTATATCCAGTTATGTTGCAATAATGATTGTTTAAATAAACTATTTTATTTTTTCTATCCGTAATAATTATTGAAACAGGCGCAGATTCTAATATATTCATATAGGTTTGCAGCTTTAGATTGGCTTCTTTTACGCTTGAGATATCTGTTATGGTTATATTAAGATTTGAGTTTGACTTATTTTTTCTACCTGTGATTAAACCATAGAAATAGTTAGTTTTATTCTTGAGTCTTAGCTCTATTGATTTATTCTCTGGATTTGAGAAGAATTCCCTGTATACGCTTAAAAATGTCCTTTTATCTTTATCGTATATAAAGTCTGAGAATGCCCTGTCTTTTATATTATTGTCAGAGTTTACCATATTTATAAATGTTTTATTGTATGATAGGATTATACCCACTTCATCCAGGGTGAGATACCCCACCGGAACAGAATTATAAAGCTCGAGGTAGCTATTTTTAAGCTCTTCAAGTTCAATGTTTGCCCTTCTTATCTCTTCATTCTGGATTTCGAGTTCCCTCTGATGAACGAGCAATTCGTAAATGATGGACAGCTTGTCCTCTTTAGTTAAATCGGTGTTGAAGAGTTTTGTTTCATCCACCAATTTTTCAGCTTTTTCCCGCAGATCACTCATAAACTGCCTCCACCAGAGAGTTTATATATATTATATTTAGTGTTATCTACAGAAATTATAACAGATTTTTTAAATTAAATCTATTAAAATGTCATATTGGTAAACTGGGGAAATGGGGGTTTTGAAAGGATATCTGACAATTGTTTTGAAATTGTTAACATATTTAAATATCAAAATTTTTCAGATAGATTATTATATCTTTTAATTTTTGAAGTAAAGATTCAAAAAGCTCTTTATCCGGGAATAGTTCTTTATTAGTGATTTCGTTGATTTTTTCTATCTCTTTTAACAATGATGAAAACCTCATATTTGCCACCATACCTTTTATGTGATGGATGAGGTATTTAAAGCTTTCAATATCTCTATTTGCAAAACTACCTTCAAGTTCATGTAATTTATCAGACAATTCATCTAAAAATATATTGATAAGCTTTTTCTTTATGTTGTCATTGGGAAAGTTTTTTTGAAAATTTAAAAAATCACTGACAAAACAAAAAGATTTTTCCATCGTTTACCCAGTCCTATCTGCAATTTTGGTTATCATTAAATACTTCAACTCTATTCCTGCCGGATGTTTTGGCTTTATAGAGTGAGATATCTGCGTCATGTATAAGTTGGTCTACATTTTTACTGTCGCATGTACATGCAACACCAATACTAACAGTGATATTTATAGTTCCAGAGGATGTTTTTATCCCTTTATCTTCGAGGGTGCTTCGGATTCGTTCCATTACCATATATCCAGTTTCTTTTGTGGTTTTTGGTAGTATTATTATAAACTCTTCTCCACCAAATCTGCCAATTACGTCGTATCTTCTGATACACGATTTTGCTATTTCCACAAATCCCTTCAATACTTCATCACCAACAAAATGGCCGTATACATCGTTAACATTTTTAAAATTGTCAAGATCAAGTATTGCAGCGCATAATTCTGTTTTTTCTCTAATGGATCTGAAAAGCTCAGCAGAGAGAATCTCCATCAGGGCACGGCGATTGTATATCCCTGTTAGATAATCTGTTCTTGAAATTTCTTCAATCTCTTGCTTTGCACTTTTTAATCTTTTTATAAGCTCAATGATCCTGACACCAGCTCTGAATCTTGAGATAAATTCATTTTCGTCGAAAGGCTTGAAGATAAAATCATCTGCACCACAGGAAAGGCTGTTGTTGAAGACTTCTTTTGATAACTTGTGGGTAATCATTATAAAATATGTATAATCAAGGCTACCTTCTTCACGTCTTCTTATCTCTTTACAGAGCTCTATCCCATTCATGCCTGGCAGGATAAAATCACATATGACTATGTCATATTTCTCTTCACTAAGTAGATTTAATCCTTCTTCCGCCGATTTAGCATAACAAAGATCGTTACCCAAAGTTTCAAGGTAGGAAAAAATAATTTCTTTTGTAACAGGGTCATCATCAATAAGCAAAACTTTCATAAATCCCCCTTGAAAAAACTATTACATATTTATAAGGATGTTGTCAAGATACATATAATTTTTTTAATTAAAAATCTCATCCACTTTTTTCTGGCGGTAATCGAATATTTCCTTGAGTTTTTCTGCTACATAAGGATGTATCATTTCACCAAAAATTCCGTATGGGAGTATGTAATCCACTTTATCGATCATTTCCACAAAGCCATCTTTTTGAATGAAAAAATGTTTGTGATGCCAGAACTTATAAGGGCCAAATCGCTGTTCATCCACAAAAAAATAGGGTTCTTTTATGTGGGTAATTTCTGTTATCCATTTAACCGGGATGTTTAAAAGAGGTGTGATTTTATATTCAATTATTATTCCTTCATACATTTTCTCCGGTATTTCAGATAAAACGGTGAAATTTAGCCATTTTGGGGTTATTGTGGCAAGATTTAGTGGTGAAGAAAAAAAGCTCCATATCTTCTTTAAATCTGAAAATATCCTCTGAGTACGATATATGGTGTGTAATTTCATTTATCCAAGCTCCAGTAGAAAGGGGAATATTGTAGTCAAAAATGATACAATGGAGGTGAGTGAGCCGGTAAGCATGAGAACACCTATCAATATCAAAAGTAATCCAGCTAACTTTTCCACAATTACAAAGTATTTTGAAGCTTTTTTGATCCCACCAATTACGTATCCTAAAGCAACCGCCGAAATGAGAAAGGGGATCCACAACCCGAGAGAGTAGATGAAAAGCATAAAAATCCCCTGGGATACAGTGTTTTCTTTTGCTGCAAGGGATAAAATCCCCGCAAGTATTGGCCCTACGCAGGGGGTCCATCCCAGAACGAAGGCCACACCCAGAAGAAATGCCTCCACAAAGAAAGGTGCATTTATCTTTTTATAATTCCATTTTTTTTGCATTAGTAGTTGATTTATCCTATATAGTCCAATAAGATGGATTCCAAGTAAAATGACTATTACCCCCGCAACCTTTTCAAAATATAACCTATATTCATTTAGAATTTTACCTACGGTTGTGGCGGATGCCCCTAATGCCACAAAAACGATGGTGAAGCCCAATCCAAAGAATACGGCGCCAAAAAAAGCTTTTAATTTTGCACCTTTGCATCCCTGAGTGGTCAAGCAATCTATGCTTTCCCCTGATATGAACGATATATATCCCGGCAAAAGGGGTAGTACACAGGGGGAAAGAAAAGTAAGCAGTCCCGCAAAAAAAACACCATACAACGTTAATTCTTGCATATTTTCACCTTTTTTTTTGTTTTAATATATCGTTACTTTTTATAATGTCAAGAATCTCTTGTTTTTTTTATCTTTAAATTTATTATAACATGAAAAGGGGATGATATGAAAGATATCAAGGCGGAAGAGATAAGAATTAAAGCTAAGTATAAAGAGTTGATATTGAAAGGCAAAATAAATTTACCCACTGAGGCTGCTAAGAAATTAACCGGTCCTGATACCGCTTACCACCTTTATAACAAGATAGATCCCAAAAAGAGGGGTTGAGAGTGATGGCAGATTTTTAAAAAATTTTATCCTCTATTAATAATATTATAATTTGCATATTTCAAGTCATCAAGTAGTTCCATCGGGATATATTTTTTGGAAGATAATCTGTTTTTTAGCATATTTAAGAATACAATATTTACTCTACCACATGTAGAACCAAAGGTGATCTTTCTTTTTAAATTTAGAATATCTGGGTTGTAAGGCTCGCATGTGGATGGGTCCTTCAACACACCATCAACATGCATGCCGGATTCATGAGTAAAACTGTTTGCACCGATAATCGGTTTATTTTTTTTCAATTCCAAAACCTGAGATTTTATAAACGAGATGACACACATTTAATAGTAGCTTTGTCTTAATAGGTATCTGATATTTATTTAGCAATACTATTTTCATCCGAACTCTTATTTGTTTTCTTTCAAAGGCATAATGTTTTATAATATAGCCGTTAAATTCTCCTACCCAAAAATCTCGTAATCAACAGTCATATTTGTGACACTTTATTATCTTAAATGATTATATACAACTTCCGTTTTCCAGTAGAAATTGACAAATGAGGATTCACCGATTGTTATAATAAAGCCTGTAGAGCTTTTCTACTTTTACTCCGGCTAAATATAGAATTAATAGGGATAGATTTTTTACAGATGTTTTTAATACTCCATTTTTCTGCCATCGTCTATTAGATGTGATCGAATGGTATTTGGAAAGGTAGAATCTGAGATCCTCTTTTTTACATCGGATCATAAGCTCAACATCTTCGAACAGAGGTAACGGTTTTATCGAGCCGATTTTTTTTAACTTATCACTTTTTATGAATATTGTTTGGTCACCGTAGGGAAGCTTAAATATTCTGCTTCTAAGATAGACAAAAAATTCGATAAGGCGGTACAACAGACCTCCACCATCTATTTTCAATCTAAAGGCTCCATAATCAAAATCTTCCCAGTTTTCAAAAATATCTTCCAACTGATTTCTGGTAAAGGCAGTATCTGCATGTAGGAAGATTAACAATTCACCTTCTGCCAGATTTACCCCTTTGGCAAGTTGAATACCTCGCCCTTTTGGATATTTTATATGATATATACCTTTAAGACCTTTAAAAGGGGTTTTTATCTCTTCAACCGGTGGTATGGGGCTATCAAAACCCTCCACAATGATAATTTCGTAATCGAAGGATCTTAGCTCATCCGTAAGTTTTATGATCTTATCCTCTATACCGATCTCATTGTATGTGGGTATGATGAGGGTGACTTTCATAAAAGGATCTATTTTTTTCGAACAGTTTTTATTATGCGGGGAAGTTGGGAAACTATTCCGAGTAATATTAGAGCAAAAAATAGCTCTTTGGATAAAACTTCGTCTACAGATCTTATGTTTGCCAATGTCTTACCAGCATAGGTAAATGCTATGGAAGCTGGGAATATCCCAACGGCTGTTGTCCATATATATGTGTAAAGCTTCACATTGGTGAGGGCAGCAAATATATTTACCATAAAAAATGGGAATATAGGAACAAACCGCAGTGTGAGTAGATGTAGGTGTCCGTTTTGTTCCATCTCTTCATTGAATCGATGCAATTTTTCTGCATATTTTTTCTGCAGAAGATCACCGATTATATATCGTGCAGCTAAAAATGCTAAGGTAGCTCCTGCAACAGCCGAAAAGTTTATATATAAAAGACCTGGGAAGAGACCAAATATATAACCCCCTGCGAGGCTTAGGACAGAAGCTCCAGGTATTGAAAAGGTGACCACTAAAATGTACAAAATGATATAACTGATAGATGTTATGAAAAAGTACTTATGAACATATTCTTCCAAAATAACTTTATATTTTTGAAGATTTTCCAGTGTAAGATATTCTGCAACCCCAGAGAATCTGATAACCAAAAAAATCGAAAAAATGATCACAAATACCCCAAACCTTTTCATTATTTGCTTCTGTAGAGTAGATTTTTATC
The DNA here is from genome assembly GCF_049968475.1 of Calditerrivibrio sp. Taxonomy (NCBI): domain Bacteria; kingdom Pseudomonadati; phylum Deferribacterota; class Deferribacteres; order Deferribacterales; family Calditerrivibrionaceae; genus Calditerrivibrio; species Calditerrivibrio sp. The sequence goes on from NZ_JBMFQS010000006.1 coordinate 86,196, forward strand.
CAAAATCCCCATCTGTATACCCTTTATTAGATCTTCATACCTATCAACATCCAACAAAGTATCAAGAAGGCGATAGCTATAAAGCTTTCCATGGAGATTATCTTTAAGCTTATTTAATACATTATTACTACTCCATGTGATTCCGTTGAATAGCTCTTCATCAAAAGACCGATTTGCACCAATGAGATAAAACCCCCCGTCAAAGGAGGGGCCTACCACGTAGTTACTTTTTTTTAAATATTCAAAAGCTATTGTAATATTATAGACCAGGTCTCCTAATATATCACTACCTATGATGATTACTTTTTGGTAATTATTACTAAAAAGTTCTTCAAAAGCTTTCTTTATTCGCTCACCTAAATCGGAGCCATTTTGAACCCTTAGGAATTTATCTCTTGAGAGCAATAGGTTATCTGAGAGGAATCTTTCAAATTCCGACCTATCCGCATCAGAAATGTAATAGTATATATCTACAGTTTTATCCATCTGATTAAAGGCATCGAGCTGTATTAGGATCTTTCTTAAAAGTATCTCGTAGATCCTAAGAGCAAACTCCTCATCTGTATCAGCTGCAAGTCTTGTTTTTACATACCCCTTTTTTGGAGGCTTGCAGAATATTGCTATTGCTTTATCAACCACTGTAATATTTTGACGGTCCATGTAAGAGGTTCCAGCCCATATCTTCCATCATATCGGCACATTTAGAGACAGAAAAGCCTCTACTCTCCTCAGTCTTTTCTTTTACATCTCTAGGATTGGCGCCACTTTCCGCCCAGATAAGGTTTGCACCGGCAAAGATCCCCAATGGATTCGGTTCGTGGGTGCAGTTGCCGATTATATTATGTGGAGTGGCAAGTCTTGTGACTGCTACTATTTGAGCCATTTTAAGCTCTGATACCATTTGGAATTTGGCCAGTTCGCTGCCAGGTATATTTATTCTCCTCATGGCACCGCTGAAAACCGGGTTTATCTCAGCGGCAATGAGTATTTTTTCCGCAATCTCCTCCATTGTATGCTCCGAACCTATTGGCTCCACACATGTGCCCACCAGAAGCCCTGCAGACTTAAAATTTTCTATCGACTTCAGTCTTAATTTTTTCGATAGTTTGTTGTCTCTTCCTTCACCCATTCTTACTGCATGGTATACTCCGGTAAACCCTGCTTCTTTCATTCTTATGGCATTATTTAATGGTTGATCACCTATATTTGCTATTAGTATAGTTTCTGGTTTTAAATATTTTTTGATTTCTGTGGTATATTCTATAAATTTTCCAAAATCGTAGTTGGCTGTGGTCATTATGTATATACATGCGCATTCAGAATTTTTCTCAAAATCAAGGGCATAGTTTATTGCCTCTGTGATACTCAATTCTTTGGGCTCGGTAAATACTTTGTTGATGGATGCAAATGAACAGAATTTGCAGTCCGCAGGGCAGGGGGAAAGATTGAGGGCAAACTGTCCGTGTATCTCTGCTACGTTGTTTGATAGTTTTCTCGAAAGAAGGCCTCCAGCTTTGATTATTTCGTAGCCCTCCGGTGAATTTGGCAAAAAATTGAGCAGATAGACTATCTCTTCAAAATTAAGACTTTCACCTTCATACGATTTCTTTATCAGATCACCAACGTTGTACAATCTATTCCTCCTTTATCCAGCCTTCTTCTAAGGCAATCTTGTAGATCATCTCTGCACAAAAGGAAGTCATTTCGGGACAATGTCTATACTGGCCTATCCCAAACATTATCTCACTTCTTTTTTTAAGTGTTTTGCAACAGGTTGTTTGATATTTAGATTTAAATTTATCTATGATTATCTTACCTAATTTCTGGGCATATCCTCTATCGGCTTCCACCGAAGTTCTTCCGGAAAAATGGCCTGCTATTAGAATGGCGGAGGAAAGGGCTCCGCAGATGCATCCGCTTTCCCCAATCCCTTCACCTAAAATCGTCATTGACCTTTTGAAGTCTTCTGAAAAGCTGTATCCGGTGACATCTTCAAAGGCTTTTAAAATCGACTCAGAACAGTATAGCCCTTCTTTGAAGTATTTTTCTGAAAGCTGTTTTATCTTATTTTGGTTCTGAAAATTCATTGTGAGTCCAGCTCCCCATGCCACCTGTTAGTATGTAAAGTCTCTTATCACTGATACCTTTGCTTTTTATATATTTGTAGGCATTTTCTGCCCCAGTTTTACCGGAGGGGCAAACAATGATTACGGGCAGGTTGTTTTGTTTGATCTTTTCAATAACAGGATCAAGCCTTTTTTTCTCTTCATCAGTTTTGGCTGGAAATGCATAGGTTGGTATTGCTCCGACAATATGTTCATCATCAAAGGCTTTTTGGGGTTGAATATCAACTATGATGAACTGTTTTTTTGCTTTGATCCAGTTTACCAGCTCATCACCAGAAATATAGTTGTAGCTGGAAAAAAGTCCTGCAAAAGCTGAAATGGATATTAATACAAACAGTAAAATTAATTGTAGCTTCTTCATTATGCCTCCTGAATGGTTTTAATGTAGGTATTATAGATATATTTAAATATGCTAATAGTCAAATAGAAAAATAGGAATTGTGATTTTCAAAATATAGGTTTAGCCTATATCGATTTGCAGATATTTTTAAAGCTATTATATTCGTGGGGGAGTTCTATATCATTTCTATATAGAGCGTATATCCCTCTTTTCAGTTTGATATTTTTAATGCGATGTATAGATAGCTCTTTTTTTTCGGCTACAACTTTCGACATAAATCCAAAAAAGTCGTTTTTTCTAATAAGATCAACGTAGATATCAAAGTCGTTCGTAACTATGGTAGGCTTAAATTTGTTGATTGATAAGCCTGCTTTTTTTAGATAAGATTCCGCCTCTTTTCTCGTCCCAGAGCCCTCATCCCTTGATACGAATTTATATTTAAATAGATCATCAATCTCCAAGTCGATTCTATGAAATAACCCTTTTCTGCAAGCTATTATAAGCTCATCTTCGAATATCTTCTCATATGTAAGTCTGTCATCCGGGATAACAGTTCCCACAAAGCCCAATGGAATTTCATATCTTTTGACTTTTTCGATGATACTTACGGAATCGGATATATTAATAATCATTTTGACATCTGGATAGTGCATCTGGAAGTTATGAATTGCTATAGGTAAAATTACGATCTTGGGTACACTACTACTTCCAATAGAAAGCTTATCGACAGATTCTTTCTTTATATCAAGCTGATCTAAAAATTTATCATATCGGTTTATTAAATCTATAATGCCTGGAAATATTTCACAGGCAAACTCTGTGGGTTTCATCTCTTTACCGCTTCTTATGAAGAGCTTTTTTCCCATAACATTTTCCATGTTTCTTATATGTTCGCTTATGGTTGGCTGGGTGATGTTCAGTTTCTCCGCCGCTTTTGTGATGCTCCTTTCGGTAAACACTGATAAAAATATCTTCATCTGATGGATGTCCATTTTTATCCCCCTGAGGTTATTTTTATCTGACCTTTTGAAATAAATTTTAAAATATCTTCTTTAGTACTCTTTTTATCAAGCAATTCTACCCCTTCTATACGCATATAATTATTTTGTAACGGTTTTGTATTAAAAATTGTTACGTTGTCTGATATAATTAGAGCCTCATCGATATCATGGGTGATATATATGAATGTGGCATTTATACTTTTTATGAAATGTTTTAATCTTGCTACGAGGTTTAATTTTGTGAAGTAATCTAAATTACCAAAAGGCTCATCCATTATAATCAGATCTGGATTTATGCTTAAAGCCCTTGCTATCTCCACCCTTTTTTTCATCCCCTTACTCAAGACCCGAGCTTTAAGATGGGCAACGTTTGAAAGTCCCACCAGCTTGAGAGCTTCTAATGAACTATCTTTATCTCCGGATACATACTCTATATTCTTAAGTACCGATATATTTTCTATCAAAGAATCATATTGGGAAACGAACCCCACCTTTCTAAAGTTTCTAATTATCTCCCCTCTGGTTGGTTTTAATCTTCCAAGGATCAGGTTGGTCAGTGTGGTTTTCCCTATTCCACTTTCACCTAAGATAGCCTCAAATCTGTTTAATTTAAAACTGATATTGAGATCCTTTATGATCGTTTTGCCTTCGTAGCCAAACGATAGTGATTGTAATCTTAGAATATCCATCGTTTTATTCTCTTAAATCCAATTTCTAAAACTTTTTCTGCTAATAGTCCGGAGATGACTATGATTAAGATATAAGCCATCACTTCATCCATGTTGAAACTTACCTTTTTTTCCACGAGTCTATATCCAAGACCGTTTGTGCCAGCTATAAACTCGGCCATTATGAGTAATTTGAATCCCAAAGAGAATGTAAGGCTCAGTATCGATGAAAAACTTTCCACGAGGGATGGGATGTAAAAATAAATGGTTCTTCTATAAAATGGGACTTTGAATATATCAGAGATCTCTGTCACATGTCTATTTAGCTGATCGAAAACTGATAGAAAAGATAACGTTATCGTAGGGATTAATGTCACAACAATAGTCAGGATAACGGTATAATCTCCAACCCCCACAAAAAGCATAAAGAAGGTAAGATAAGCGATATTTGGCACCTTTAAAGCGGAAGATGATACTATTGAGACGGATCTTTTTATGATGTCGTATTTTTGTGCAAATATCGAAAGTAGAAGTGCTGTTATGAGGGAAATGGTATATCCAATAAGTAGCCTCAGAAGACTACCTGAGATATTCTTGAAAAGGTCATAATTTATGGATTGGTAGATTACTTTTAATACTTGTAAAGGATCCGGGAGGATGTAGCTTTCGGTAAAAAAGGAAGCAACCTCCCAGATCGATACAAACAGGATCACCAAAAAAATCTTTAACTTCATTCTTTGTGTTCAAAATATTCGAATTTCAATCTTTTATTTTTTATGGCTTCCTCCAGTGCTGCGGAAGGAAATTCCATGTTGAAATAATTTTTAAAGTTTTTGTTAAATATTTTTACGGTCTCCTCCGGATTGTTTTCGATAAACTCCACCACCTTCTTAGTTGCTTCAACTAATATTTTTTGAGTTTCCAGATCTTTTACCAATAGGGCATTTATTGGATACCTATAAGGGGTATTATAAAGAGAAAGAATATCATAAACGTAATAATTTTTATTAAGTTTTTTCATTTTCAGTATAACGTTGCTCACATGGGGTTCCGGCAGGAATATGGCATTGTATTCACCTTTGAGAAATAGCTGCACAGCTATATTTAAATCGGTGAAAAGAGGCTCTTTTTTGATATTGAGCTTTCTAAAGAGAATATCCGGTGAACCACCTCTGAAGGAACCGACGATATTAAATCTTTCCAGATCGGTTTTGTCTTTGATCGGCTCTGTGGTGATGATATGAACCGCCTTGCTTATGGAGGATCCTGCATATACCCAATTTAGATCTTTTGCCAATTTCTGGGCAGCTTCGTAGTTTACAAATACCGCATCAACTTTACCTGATTTCATAAGCCCCACCATCGTTGAAACATCGCCCATCACAGGCACAAATTGCATCTCTGCGTAGTTCTTTTCCTTCATAACAAATGCAACCACCACATTGGGGTTTGATAGGGACCCGATCTTGATTGGGGTTCCATGGGCAAAAAGGGAAAAGAATGCTGTAAAAAAGATCGTAAAAATGTATCTTTTCATAAATCCTCCTCTATTTTAAATTAGGTATTATTCTCCTCATAATATCTTTGATCTCTGATAGGTTCAAGCTCCCACTTTTTTCCAGTAGCTCAGTTATGATGTTTAATATAAGATCACTATCCACTGGTTTCTGTTTTGCTATCCATATTTTATCATATTCCGTTTTCGTGCTACCTTCTTCAACCAGCAGAAGCTCTTCGTAGAGCTTTTCTCCAGGTCTTAATCCTGTAAACACGATCTCTATATCTTTATAAGGCTCAAAATTTGAAAGTCTTATCATCTCTTCGGCAAGTTTGAGAATCTTTACAGGTTCCCCCATATCAAGTAGAAATAGCTCACCACCTTTGCCAATACCCCCCGCCTGTAGTACCAGTTGAGCCGCCTCAGGTATCGTCATGAAATATCTTGTGACCTCAGGATGGGTAACTGTGACGGGGCCACCATTTTTTATTTGCTCTTTAAATATAGGTATCACGGAGCCGTTGCTTCCTAAGACATTTCCAAATCTCACAATGATAAACTTTGTCTTTATACCATCCGGGAATGTTTTTATGTAAAGCTCTGAAATTCTTTTTGTTGCCCCCATTATATTTGTGGGGTTAACTGCTTTATCCGTGGATATCAGTATAAATTTATCCGCTTCATATTTACACGATAGATCAGCTATTACCTTTGTACCAAATATATTATTCCATATAGCTTCGTCTGGATTTAATTCCATCATCGGGACATGTTTATAGGCTGCGGCGTGTATTACGATATCAGGTTTGTGAGATTTAAACAGCTGTTCCATCTTATTAATATTCTTTACATCACCGATTACTGTTGTTAAATTTAAATCAGTCGTAGAGGATTTCAGATGATTTTCTATAAAAAAGAGGGGAGTTTCTGCTATATCCAGAATTATAAGATTTTTAGGGAAATATCTAGATACCTGTCTTGCGATCTCTCCACCAATACTACCACCAGCCCCCGTCACAAGTACTACTTTATCCTTGAGGTATTTTTCAATTTCAGCAAGTTTAAGCTGAATGGGTGGACGCCCAAGCAGATCTTCGATCTCAACATCTCTTATCCTATTTACAGAAAGTTTACCCTCAAGTATTTCCCCAAACCCCGGTGTAATCTTATATTTAACACCAGATTCCCTACATTTTTCAACGATCCTCTGCATCTCTTCTTTAGTTGCGGAGGGGATTGCTATTATTATTTCATCTATCTCATCATCCTTGGCTATTATGGGTATCTCTTCGGTGGATCCAATTACTGGTATCCCAAGGATTTTTGTTTTAATCTTTCTCGCATCATCATCCACAAATCCCACCACTTCTGCATGTAATTTGTCGTTGTTTTTTATCTCCCTTGCTATCATCTGCCCTGCGCTGCCTGCCCCCACAATCAACACCCTCTTTTTAATGACCTTTTTCCCTAAAAATTTACCATAACTTTCTTTTAAAAGCCTTGGGGATACCCTTAAAATGAATATAAGGATCGTAAAAAGGAACAGATCTATGATGAAAGCAGATCGTGGCATTTTGTAGAAGCCGTAAATCAGGTATAGGTAAACCATTATAAAAAAGGTTGATATAAAGCTTGATCGGGTTATATTTATTGCATCATAGATAGATACAAACCTCCACCAACCTCTAAAAAAGTTGAAATACCAGAATACTAAAAGCTTCGTGAATACTATCAAAGGTAGATGTTTTACAAGTTCGTTAAAAAAGTCATCTGGAATATTAAATTCAAATCTTAAAAGATACGATGCATATATGGAAAAGATGGCGATAGTTATAAATAAAATTACTGCCACAACCTTTTTTACGTTCATATCCTATTTCACTTTTACCTTGAAGGCTCTTGCGTGGGGAAAATTGTTGTATATCTCTTCAAACAGAGTGGTATCATAATTTCCCAGAAGGTACATCTGGTTGAAGTTTGATCTATATACCGATTCGGTAAGAATAAATGATCCTATTAGATTGTTATTATAAGCAACGAGTTGGATTGTTATATCCGAAGTATGGGGATATTCAAGGTTTTGAATAAGTTTACCATTTTGGGTAATAACGAAACGTTTTATGGGTACCTGTTTATTTATTAGACCAGTCTCCGTATCCAGAATGGCATTTTCACATTGTAGGATTTTACCATCAAAGCTTTTACAACTCAACTCCCGGTATCCCTCAGGCTTTGTCTCTTTTTTTTCAAAATCCCAGTTTCCGAAAAAGGCAAGTGCACCATATTTTCCAATCATATCGGAGGTGTAGAGAACGATGATATTTTCGTTTTTTGGTTTTCCTGCGTAATTCATTATTCTCTGAACCACGGAGTTGGTGGATTTGTTGTCATCAAGCATCCTGTTTATCCCTTCAAACTTAAAGTTGTCTATAGCACTAATGATACCATACATCTTTTTCTGGTCGGTTTCCACAAATGCTTTGGCGGCAAAATAACTTCTGTCAGCCCCATGAGCACCCCCATCATGGTAGACTGAAAACTCCCCGATATCCATCAGGGCATATCCAAAATCCCACCAGGTAAATACCGGAGATCCTTTTGGGACTTTATCTTTTATATCAAGAAAGCTGTTTTGGATCGGTATGGGGATGGATGGGGGTAGCACTACGTTGTAGGCGGTAAGGGTGTTTGAAGCCCCAAAAAATATAAGGTAGATAACGAGAGGTAAAACGAAATCATTGATCTTCTGATTCATATTAAGGTATTTCAATCCGTAATACAGTATAAGAAATAGTATATAAGCCAGACCTGCCCCTGCAAGTGGTGCCAGAAACATAGAAAATCTATTTCCTGAGATAAATGCCAGCATACCAAGCACAAGCAGAGGGGAAAGGGGGATCATCTGCTTAAATTTCGTAATAAATGTCATCAAAATACCAATGATCCCAATAGCTGCCACTTTAGGGTTTCCCAAAATCATGCTCAGGATCTCACCCCAGTTTTTCTTATTCGATTCAGATATTGTTTCCATTATATTTGGCCATGATACATTCGCCAGTTTTAATGAGGTTTTATGAAAGTAACCTGTTTTGAAAACAAAATCGAAGAGGTTTCCAATGCCATAGATGAAAAACAATGGATTGGAGAAAAGGATATAAATACCTGTAAGTATAGTTATATCTTTTATTTTAAATCTATAAATCAAAAGATATATCACAAGTACAACTCCATAAACAACGGCAAACCCGTAATGCTGATACCACCAGTTCATCAAAAGCATGAAAAATCCTGCCAATCCTGCATAAATGTACTGCTTCTTCTTATCTTCCGTTTGGGTAATCATAAGGAAAAACAACCCAATTATTATGGGGAAAAAAAGGAGTAAGCTGTCTGTATCAACCCTTCCATTACAGGATCGTACATAATAGGCATAACTGAATGTTCCGAATAACCCTCCGGCAATACCCACAAGACCAAGACCAATTCTGTAGAAATAAATTCCAAGGGGGATGATAAAAAGACCGGCGAAGATGGATGTGAAGTATATCCCTGTAATGTACATGTCACTGGAGAAAAGTTTTGGTAGTTTTGCCAGCAGAAAAACCAGCAGTGTAGGATATGAAGGGAATGATTCATGATCGGGGTAAGATTTGAGTGGATCTGTTTTGTTATCCCCAAATTTACCGTTATTGTATTCCTTTGCCAGCCTTGTCCAGTAATATGCATCAAGTGTGGTCATTGAAATTCTACCATCCTTAGCATAGGTGGCTTCTTTCTGGGTGTTCCATACGGAAAGCTGCCAGAACCTTTTATACGTGGATATTCCAAACGTTATTGTGGTAAAAACAATTAAAAGAACAACTGATATGGAAATCTTCTTCATCAAAAACCCCCTACTTTACTCTAAAAACTCTCATTATGGGAAAATTGTCATAAACCTTTTCAAATATTTTGGCATCATATTTTCCAAAAAAGTATAACTGGTTGAAATTTGATTGAAACACAGAATCATCTAAAATATATGATATAAAAACCTGATTATTCTTCAATACGATCTGAATAATTCTTCCATCGACGTTGAAATCATAATATTTTAATATGCCGGATTCATCTATTATATATACTTTTGAAAGCTGTTCATCCCCCCAACCCCCCTGAGTTAAATCCACGTCTACGTCATTACATCTAAGAGTAGAACTATCGTAATTGCAGGAGAGCTTTTCGTAATCGTCGTAGTCGCTTTTTTTCTTATCAAAATCCCATTTGGCAAAAAAATCGATTCCATCATATTTGTGTACCATATCGTAAGAAACTACCACAAGTATATCTCTATTTTTTACCGGAAGTGTAAAATTTGTTGCCTCGAGGACGATTTTTTTGGGATCTAAATCACCTTTTTCAAGCATTCTAAATCCTTTATTATCAAAATAGCTTATGATGTTTCTCATCTTCATCTGATCCGGCAATGAAAGACTCAAACCCACAAAGTAAGTTCTCTCCTTTCCATGTATCCCTCCATCATGGACGGTGCTAAAATTTGCAAGATCCTGGTAAGCATAACCAAAATCCCACCATGTCCAGACTACCGGAGCTGCTCCAAATCGATTTCTCATATCTATCATAGTTTGCTGGATATTCAAAGGTACTGATGGGGTGGGTTTGTAATGAATACCACTAAAAAAATAGATTGCAATAGCCACAAATATTATGGATATGATGGTGGATATAGTTTCAGTGAACATTTTTACATATTCTTTAAATACCTTTAGCCCATTGTAAACGAAATATTCCGATGAGAAGTATATTAAAAATCCCAGACCAGCAAAAATAAATGGAGACAGGTACATGGTGAATCGATTGCCAGATTTAAATGATATAAGCCCCAGCAGTAATATTGGTAAAAGAGGTAATATATCAAATCTTAATCGGAGAATAAAAAGTGCAAGACCGATTAATCCTGCCAATCCTAAATACTTGTTGCCGGCGGCGTATAATAGAATTGTTTGCCACCCTTGTTTTTGGGTTTCTGATATGAATTCTGCTATATTTGGCCAAGCTATTTTATTTACATTTATTGCCTCACCGGCAAAATATTTCGAACCAAAGATGAAATATATAATATTATCGATACCGGTTATAAAATATTTTGGGTTTGCAAATAGGATGAATAGGACGCTTGAGGTCAAGATAGCCCAGAACTTTACCCTTTTTATGATGAGGTATAATACAAATACCCCCAGATAAACTATCAGAAAACCTGGATACGGGTACCACCACATAAAGAGATATGCGGTAATGCCAAGGGCAATTGAAGCGATATATCTACGATAACCTTCGAGCCTAGGTATGAGATAGATCAGGTAGCTCATCATGAAAGGGAAAAATAGATTTAGACAGTCTGTGTCCACCCTCCCCACAAATGTTCTGTAAAGATATGAATAGCTGAAGGTGGTTAGTAGTGTTGCAACTATAGCTGGGGAAGTAAAACCACAGGAGGAGAGATACAAAAAAAGGGGGATGATAAAGAGGCTGGAGAGTATTATTACAAGATATACTCCTGCGTAATAGTAATTCCCTATGAGTTTTGAAGTTTTGTTGATGAGATAGACCAGAAGATTGTTCATTTCAAGCTTGTAGGTATATGGGTAATCAGGGTAACCCCTATAGGTATCGGGGGTGTTTTTGTCTGTCAGATTGTCATAGGTTTTGGCGAGTCTTAACCAGTAATACCCATCGAGGGTGGTTAAAGAAACGGTATTTCCCACAAAATAAGATGGGTGGTTTACTTTCCAATCATATAGCTGGTAATACCTGAATCCTGACGATATGCCTACGATTAGTAGTATTAGCAAAATGATTGCAACCCTTATAAACTTTCTATTCTTTAGCATAGTATTATATTCTCAATATTTTTAAAAAAGTCAAATATAATAATTTTATATCTGTAAAAAATGAGATATCTTCGATGTATTTTTTATAAAGCTCAATCTTTTTGGGAAGGATCACCTGGGTATACCCCTTTTCAATGTCATCAAGCTGAGCTATAATATCCTCTTCATCACGGAATAGTATCGTTGCATAATCGGTTATCCCTGGTTTGACAGTCAATACGATGCTGTAATCATCTTTGAATAGTTTTACGAATCTTTCCACCTCAGGCCTTGGTCCCACAAGACTCATATCCCCTTTTAAAACGTTTAGAAATTGAGGTAGCTCATCTAACTTCCATTTTCTCAAATAATACCCCACCTTTGTGATGCGGGGATCTCTATCTTTGGTAACAAGGGGGCCTATCTTATCGGCATCCACCACCATAGTGCGGAATTTGTAAAGTCCAAAAGGTTTAAAATCTTTACCCATCCTGATCTGTCGATAAAATATCGGACCTTTTGAATCAAGCTTTATCAATAATGCAATGACGATAAACACTGGTAAGAGCAGTAGGATTGCCAATGCAGAAAATATTACATCCATTATACGTTTACCGAAGTATTTGTACATATCTACCTTTCAATTATTTTTACCTCTTCCTCTAACTTAATGCCGGTTTTTTGGAAAACAACCATTTTTACGTGGGATATCAGATCTTTTATATCCTTACTGCTGGCATTGTTAAAGTTTATGATAAAATTACTGTGTTTTTCCGAAACCTTTGCCCCACCGATGGAAAACCCTTTCAGTCCGCATTCTTCTATAAGCTTGCCGGCATATGTCCCTGAAGGTCTTTTGAATACAGATCCGCAGGATGGGTATTCAAGGGGTTGTTTCTCCCCCCTTTTATTTAATATCTCTTCCCTTATCTTTTTTAGATCATTCTTGGCGAAATTGAGTTTAAACGATCCGGATACGATAATTTCATCCTTTATTGAGCTTTTTCTGTAAGAAAAGGATAATTCACTGGCCTTTAATGTGGTAAATTTACCATCTTTGAATATCTCCACAGAGTAAACAACGTCTTTTATCTCTGTGTCAAAGGCTCCGGCGTTCATGTAAATGGCTCCCCCAACTGTGCCGGGGATACCTGATAGATGTTCGATGCCGGAAAGATTGTTTATGATAGAAAATACCACCATATCATCCAGTAAAATCCCGGATCCGGCGGTCAGGATATTTTTATCTATTATCATAAATCGATTAAGTTTTTTTAGAGATAAAACCACTCCGTCGAAACCTGCATCGTCGAAGAGTACATTCGTCCCGTTGCCTATTACAATATATCTTAAGTTCCTCTCATGCAAAAAGTCCCAGGTGAGCTTTAACTCTAAGTTATTTTTTGGTTCGGCAAAAAATCTCGCTGGGCCTCCGGTTTTATAGCTGCAATGGTTACCTAAAGGTTCGTTGCTTCTGATGATCTTATTTAAATCTAGCATTTTTTATTGCCTCATGGCAGCTACAGGGGGATTTCGTCTTCATCGAAGCCATCTCTTTGATTATAAGCCTGATGACAACTTCATTTCTTCTCACATGCTCCACCACTTCATCTGTGGTAAGCTGAGTTTTACTAATACCGGCTGCGAAATTTGATACGATATTTACGGCTGCATAGCATATACCAAGCTCCCTTGCAAGGGCGGCTTCCGGCATAAGGGTCATTCCAACAACATCAAACCCCAGTTTTGAAAAAGCGTTTATCTCCGCCGCACTCTCCAATCTTGGGCCGTTTGTGCATAGGTATACCCCCTTTGGATGAAAACGTGATCCGGATTTTTTTAGTATATTTATAAGCTCTTCCCTTATTGATGGGCAGAATGGATATGTGAAATCTATATGGTAAGTATCTCCTACATCTGAATATGTTGATGCACGGCCGTATGTCCAGTCTGCTATATTATCCGGTATCAAAAAATCACCGGGCAAAAGTAGGGTATTTATCCCCCCCACAGCCCCAAAAGCCACAATGAAGTCCACGCCGAGTTCATAAAATCCGTATATATTTGATCTATAATTGATTAAATGGGGAGGGAATTCATGTTTTTCTCCATGCCTTGCAAGGGAATAGATCTCATTATCCCCAAAGAGATATTTTTTGTAGCTGGAGGATGGTAAACCGTACTTATTTGATAAATTTATCTCTTCCACAAACTTAAACCCTTCTTCCACGAGGAAGCCTGTGCCACTTATAATCCCTATTTTCATGCTAACTCCACTAAATTATATTTGAATTTTATACCCTTGGTTTTGGTAGGTTCCAGTTTCTCCATATAGCCAACACCCTCAAAAGAAATACCACCAGAATGGCAATAATAATAGTGATATAGTTTTCGCCTATAGATTCGAAAAGTATTAAGTATACTACACCACCAATTAGAGATGCTGATGCGTAAACCTCTTTTTTTAGTACCAGTGGAATCTCTCCCTGCAAAAGATCTCTAATCATCCCACCTACTGTACCGGTCATAACCCCCATGAATATCGAACCGATATAACCGATATTATAGTCAATCCCCACCTTAACTCCGATTACAGTAAAAACACCCAATCCCAGTGCATCCATAATCAGTAGTGTATTATATCCCCTTTCAACTTTTCTATAAAAGAAAAATACGATAAGTGCCGATAATAGTGATAAAACTATATAATTGTAATCTCTAAAAATAAAAGGTGGAATTCGCCCCACAAGCAGATCTCTAATAGTTCCACCACCCACCGCCGTCACAAGGCTCAACACTGATATCCCATATAGATCCATCTCTTTTCTTACGCCTGCCAGGGCTCCACTAATTGCAAAGGCTATGGTGCCCAATAGGTCAAGAAGGTACAGGATGGTCATAATTTCTCTAACACCACTTTTTTATTAAAATTGTGGGTGAGCTTTTCATCATGGGTTACCATTATGATGGTGACCCCTTCTGATTTTAATTTATCAAATATCTTCATGATCTCCAGTGTGTTTGCACCATCAAGGTTACCCGTTGGTTCATCTGCCAGAAGAAGCTCCGGATCGTTCATCAGTGCTCTTGCCACCGCAACCCTCTGCTGTTCTCCACCGGAAAGCTCATTGGGATGATGATGGTATCTCTGGGATAGCCCCACCTTATCCAGAAGGAATTCGGCATGTTTAAGTGCTTTATTAATGGGAGTGCCGGCTATCATTGCGGGCATCGCTACATTTTCCAATGCGGTAAAATCATTTAATAGGTAGTGGAATTGGAATACAAAACCTACTTTTTTATTCCGATATTCATCGATGGGGTAGTTTTGATTAAAGATATTCTCCCCTTTGAAGACTATACTTCCGGTATCTGGTCTATCCAATCCACCTATGATATGCATAAGTGTGGATTTACCTGATCCAGATGGCCCCACAACAACCACCGATTCCCCTTTTTCAACGTTTAAAACAAAGTTATTTAAAACCTGGATTACGTTGTTTGATTTTCTGTAGCTTTTGGATATATTCAGGATTTCTAAAAAGCTCATCATTCATTCCTCAACGCAGCTATAGGATCCATCTTTGCCCCCTGCCTTGCCGGATAAAGGGCGGAAAGGTAGGTAATTAGTATTGCAGATACGGTTACGATTAAAAATACCTCCGGTACGATTTCCACGGGGATTCTGTCCATAAAATAGACATCTTTGGGAAGGGATATGATCTTGTATTTTTTTAATATTAGACAGATCACAAGAGCAAGTATATCCCCCAGAAAAGTACCCACCACACCGATTATCAGCCCCTGCTTTATGAAGATCTTCTGGATCATCTTTTCGGAGGCACCCATCGCCCTTAGTATAGCGATATCACGCTTTTTATCTTTTACGGTCATTGTAATGAGACTTACGATATTAAAGGATGCCACCACCACAATAAGTGTAAGTACCACAAACATAGCTGCTTTTTCCAGTTCAAGGGCTGAAAATAGATTTTTATTCATACTCAACCAGTCTCTTGCCCAGAAGGGGAAGTCTAACTTTGCGGCTATCTCTTTGGCTATTTTGGATGCCCTATCTATATTATCCACTTTGACGCTAAACCCTGTTATGGAATCCCCGAGGTCAAAGAATTTTTGCGCTGCTTTTATATCCACAAATGCAAGACCATTGTTGTAATCATACATGCCGGAATCGAATATAGCCACCACATGAAACTTTTGCATCTTTGGGGTAAATCCAAAGGGGCCTTTTTTTCCAAAAGGTGCCACCATTACCACTTCATCGTATAGCCTTACACCAAGTGTCAAAGCAAGATCTTTGCCCAGTACTATCCCACTTTTATTGTCAAAATCATATCTTAATTTAAAAAGATCCCCAGCCGTGATAAACTGCTTTATATTGATGGCTTGGGCCTCCTTTTCCGGGATTATCCCCCTCAGCATCACACCACTTACATTGGCAGGTCCTGTTAGAAGTACCTGGCTGAAAACAAAAGGTGATACCGCCACCACCCCCTTTGTTTCTCTAATTTTATTTTCCACTTTCTGCCAATCTGAAATGGTACCCACGTCTATCCTATTTACTATTATGTGGGAGTTGGCGCCCAGTATTTTATCCTTCAGGTTATTTTCGAATCCAGTAAAGACGTTTGTGACTACTATCAGAGTGGCTACACCCAGAAGTATTCCGATGACGGCTATTACGGAGATAAAAGAGATGGCTTTTGTCTCTTTTTTTGATTTTATATATCTTAGTGCTATAAAGTTTTCTGTTTTCATCAGTAGCTTATTCCCATTCTATTGTTGCTGGTGGTTTTGAACTGATGTCGTATACCACTCGATTTATACCTTTTACTTCGTTTATTATACGGTTTGATATCTTTCCCAAAATCTCGTAAGGGATCTTTGCCCAGTCGGCGGTCATACCATCCACACTTGTGACTGCTCTTAAAGCAAGCACATTTTCGTACGTCCTCTCATCACCCATGACCCCCACAGATCTTACGGGTAAAAGCACCGAAAATGCCTGCCATATCTCTCTATAAAGTCCAGCTTTTTTTATCTCCTCGATGAAGATATGATCCGCTATCCTCAAAAGGTCAAGCCTTGATTTATCAACACTGCCCAATACCCTTATGGCAAGTCCAGGTCCAGGGAAGGGGTGTCTGAAAACGATATCCTCCGAAAGGCCTAATTCCAGTCCCACTTTTCTTACTTCATCCTTAAAAAGCTCCCGTAAGGGCTCGATCAATTTAAATTTCATATCCTCCGGCAGACCCCCAACGTTGTGATGGGTCTTTATGGTGGCGGAAGGTCCCTTAAAGGATACAGACTCTATTACGTCTGGATAAAGGGTTCCCTGAACTAAAAATTCAAAATCACCAAGTTTTTTAGCTTCCTCTTCAAAAATCCTTATAAAAAGATTACCGATTATCTTCCTCTTTTTTTCAGGTTCTTCCACATCTTTTAATGCTTGTAAAAATCTGTCCTCAGCATCAACGTATACAAGGTTGATTTTAAAATTATCCCTGAAGGTTTTCAAAACCTGATCCGCCTCTTTATATCTTAAAAGGCCGTTGTTTACAAAAACACAGGTTAAATTGTCACCTATTGCTTCATGTACTAACACTGCTGCCACTGATGAATCCACTCCACCACTCAGGGCGCAGAGGACCTTTTTATCCCCCACAATATTTCTAATCTTCTCTATCTCTGAATGTATAAAATTTCCCGGGGTCCATATCTGTTTGCAACCACATATATCCACAACAAAGTTTTTCAAAAGGATATCCCCCTGGTCGGTATGGGCAACTTCAGGATGGAATTGAATTGCATAGATCGGTTTTTCTCTATGCTTCATCGCGGCTATGGGGGCATTATCCGTCCATCCAACGATTTCAAATAGCTCCGGGATCTTTTCCAGCCTATCACCATGACTCATCCATACGGTGAGTTTATTACCATTAAGTTTAAGATTATCAAAAAATGGGTCTTCTTTGATAAACAGTTCACTTCTACCATACTCCCTGTGTTGGGCGGCTGCCACAATACCACCAAAATGTTGACAGATGAGCTGCATCCCGTAGCATATACCTAATATCGGAATATTAAGATTAAAGACCCTTCTGTCGCAAAAGGGGGCATTTTTATCGTAAACGGAGGAGGGACCTCCGGATAGGATGATACCTTTTGGAGCAAACTCCACTATCTTTTCGTAGCTAACGTTGCAAGGGAAAATTTCACAGTAAACCCTATGCTCCCTCACTCTTCTTGCTATAAGCTGGGTATACTGGGAACCAAAATCTAATATTAAAATTTTTTCAGAATGTATATCCATAGTATCACCTAAGTATTAATCCAATAATTTGGTGCTTCTTTGGTAATAATTACGTCATGCACGTGACTTTCCCGCAATCCGGCATTGGTTATCTTGACGAATTTAGCTTTTTTCATCAATTCTTCTATGGTGGCACATCCGGTATAACCCATGCCAGATTTTAATCCCCCCACAAGCTGATAAATAGTATGGCTTAAATCACCTTTGTAATGTACCCTACCTTCGATCCCTTCCGGAACGAACTTACTTTCCATCTCGACTTCACCCTGGAAGTATCTGTCTTTACTGCCTTTTTTCATTGCACCCACAGATCCCATTCCTCGGTAAACCTTGTAGCTTCTGCCCTGATATAGCTCTATCTCTCCTGGTGATTCTGTTGTACCTGCAAGTAGAGATCCTATCATTACGGCATTTGCCCCGGCGGCAATTGCCTTTACGATATCCCCAGAATACTTGATCCCACCATCTGCTATAATTGTTACTCCAGCTTTGGCAGCCGCTTCGGCACAGTCCATAATGGCTGTGATTTGCGGTACCCCCACACCTGCCACCACTCTTGTGGTACAGATGGATCCTGGTCCGATCCCCACCTTTACGCAGTCGGCACCAGCCTTTGCAAGATCTATTACCGCTTCATATGTTGCAACATTTCCTGCTACAATCTGTAGATCGTTGTATTTTGATCTGATCTTTTCCACTGTTTCTAGTACCTTTTTTGAATGTCCATGGGCGGTATCCACCACAATGACGTCCACCCCTTTTTCAACAAGGGCTGCCACTCTCTCCATCGTATCTATACCGGTACCAACGGCTGCCCCCACCATAAGTCTACCTAATTTATCCTTGGTGGCGTAGGGGTATTTGAGCTTTTTGTTTATATCTTTGATGGTAATAAGCCCTTTAAGATTGTAATTGTCATCCACCACAAGTAGTTTTTCTATCCGATGTTCCTGGAGATGTTTTTTTGCCTCTTCAAGGCATGTCCCAACCGGGACGGTGACCAGATTCTCTTTTGTCATGTAATTATCGATTGGTTCATTGTATTTATCCACAAAACGGAGGTCTCTATTTGTCAATATTCCCACAAGCCTGTTATTCTTTATAACAGGAATGCCGGAGATCTTGTATTTTGCCATCAATTTCAGGGCATCTTCCACAGTACTACCGGACTCAATCGTTATTGGATCCACTATCATGCCACTTTCGGACCTTTTCACCTTGTCCACCTCTTCCGCCTGCTCTGCTATAGTCATATTCTTATGTATGAACCCTATTCCACCTTCTTGGGCTATGGCAATAGCCATTTTTGCCTCGGTAACGGTATCCATTGCAGCGCTGACAATTGGGATATTGAGAGATATCGTTTTGGTCAACATCGTTTTGGTACTAACCTCATGGGGTAGCACGTCACTTTTAGCAGGGACCAATAGGACATCATCAAAAGTCAATGCTTCTTTGATTATTTTATTCATCAGTTGCTCCTAAAAAATTTATTCTCAAATACATATAAAATGCTCTGTATAAGGAAAACTTGAGAAAAAATTGT
The DNA here is from genome assembly GCF_049968475.1 of Calditerrivibrio sp. Classification (NCBI taxonomy): domain Bacteria; kingdom Pseudomonadati; phylum Deferribacterota; class Deferribacteres; order Deferribacterales; family Calditerrivibrionaceae; genus Calditerrivibrio; species Calditerrivibrio sp. The sequence continues at coordinate 105,582 of NZ_JBMFQS010000006.1, forward strand.
AAGTATTTTTACCTTCTAAATTTTGCCTGTCAATATCCCCAATCTCTACTATATCTAAAATCTCTATCGATAGTTCTATTGCTTATCTTTGCGATTATAGGCAGCTGTCTTTTAAACTGATTTTTTCTTACCCTTTCGGCTACATTCATTATAAACTGTTCGCTGAATCCCAAGTTTATCAGTTCGCTCTTTGACAATCTTTCGTCGATCATATGATAAAGTAGTCTATCCACTTCTGTGTAGGAAAACCCCAATTCATCCTCATCTGTTTGTCCAAGCCAGAGATCTGCTGTAGGTTTTTTATTGATCAGCTTCTCGGGGATTCCGAGATATTTGGAAAGCTCCCAAACCTGCGTTTTGTAAAGATCTCCGATCGGATTTATAGCCGAAGCAAGATCCCCATACCATGTACCATACCCTAAGAGGAGTTCTGTCTTGTTGCTGGTACCCAACACCAACGCCCGATATTTTGAAGACATATCAAAAAGGGTTACCATTCTCATCCTTGCCATTACATTTCCCATACGGAGCTTATTATCCAGATTTAACGTTTCAAGAAAGGGGTCTACGTATGGGGTAATCTCTATTACTTGCAGATTTATACCAAATTTATCCGCCAACAGTTTTGCATCATCTAAACTCTCTTTACTGCTTGTTTTATATGGAAGGGCAAAAGCAAATAGTTTATCCCTTCCTACAGCCTTAGTTGCAAGGACTGCCGAAAGTGCAGAGTCGATTCCACCACTTAAACCAACTACCAAATTTGCAAAACCTGTTTTTTCTGTTTCCTCTTTTATAAAATTTACCAAAACATCTGCCACCATTTTATAGTTTAAATTCATTTTATGATCCCCTTATTTCTGATGAATTCCAAAAAGAGCTCAGGATCCTCATCCCTGTAAAATGGGGATAATATTCTACTTCTACGAACAGTTTCATCTTTTATTTCAACGATCCGGTTGTCTTCTCTAATCAGATCACATCTTCCAATCTCACTACCTAATGCATCTATTGCCAAAGATCCACCCCAGAATGTCACCCCATCTTCTACACCCACTCTGTTTACGAAGATGGTGTTTACCGTGAGGTTATTGGCTATAAATTTAATAGTATTATACCACAACTCTTGAGAGTAGAATCTATCGCTATAGAAGCCTCGGGCTGGTGAATTTGATACTATCAATAGATTCTTTACCCCCTGCAGTGAATAAAGATAGAGGGAGCTCAAATGCAGGGCATCTTCACATATCAGAATCCCAGTTTTACTTCCAAACATATCGAATGTTTCAAAACTTTTACCTGCAGCAAAATAACGGGATTCTTCAAACATTGTATAGTTTGGTAGATAAACCTTTCTGTGCAGGTGTTTCAGCGACCCAGCCTCAAAGTATCCGGCTGCATTAAAAAACTGATGGTTTTCATCTTCATAAACAAAACCTGCAATAATACCTATACGTTTGGAGGTAGATTCAAATAGTTTTATAGTTTCAGAGTTACTTTTTAATGCTACATCATGGACTAAATCCCTTAAAAAGTAGCCAGTTAGTGATAGCTCCGGGAAGATTACTATATCAGCTTTTTGATCTATAGCATGTTGAATCTCGTTTTTATGTAGCTCTATATTTTTTGATAGGTCCCCGAGGAACGGTTTTATCTGGGAGATATAGATCTTCACAGACTACCCCTTTTAAATTCTCCACTTTTGCCACCACTTTTTGATAATAGCATAATATCAGATATTGTCATCTCTTTGTCAATAGCTTTACACATATCATAGATGGTAAGTGCCGCAATCGATACCCCTGTGAGAGCCTCCATCTCCACACCTGTCTTACCGGTCAATTTGACAGATACGGTTATTTCCACATAAGACTCTTCTGTATTCGGTTTGAAATAGACATCTGTCCCGGTGATATTCAAAGGGTGACACATAGGGATAAGATCTGAAGTCTTTTTTAGCCCCATAATGGCTGCCACTCTGGCAACCCCAAATACATCCCCCTTTTCAATCTCTTTATCCAAAATCCTCTTCAACGTTTCAGGTTTCATAAAGACTTTTCCTGATGCCACAGCCACTCTGAAGGTGTCATTTTTTTCTGTGACATCCACCATTCTACTTCTGCCTTCCTCATCAAAGTGCGTCAATTTCATATATTACCTCATACGTTGAATCTAAAATATATGATATCCCCATCTTTTACGATATAATCTTTCCCTTCCAATCGTGTTTTTCCCAATTCTTTAGCTTTCTGCAGAGATTTTAGCTCCACAAACGTTTCGTAATCGGTGACTTCAGCCCTGATAAACCCCCTTTCTATGTCGGTGTGTATCTTTCCGGCGGCTTTTTGGGCATTGGTGCCGTTTTGAATTGTCCAAGCTTTCACCTCTTTTTCCCCTGCGGTGAAAAAGGTAATGAGATTAAGTAGTTTGTACCCTTCTTGTATCATCATTTCCAAGCCAGACTTCTTTAATCCCAAAGCGGTTAAAAACTCTTTAGCCTCCGCTTTTTCCAACTCTGAAATCTCAGCTTCGATTTTGGCGGATATCTTTATGCAAACTGATCCTTCTTTATTGGCGTAATCGATGACTTTTTTTACGTAATCGTTGTCTTTTTGTAATCCCTCTTCATCCACATTCATTACAAACATCACCGGTTTTGATGTGATAAAATTGTATTCCTTCAAAAGTTCCTTTTCTTCTGCAGTCATTAGATTCCTGAGCATTACGCCGTTTGAAGCACTGTCATAAAGCCTTTTTAGAATTTCCACCTTTTCCTTTAAATCTTTATCCCCACTCTTTGCGGCTTTGCTATACTTATTGAGGGCTTTTTCCAATATCTCAAGGTCTGAGAGTAAAAGCTCGCTATTGATAATCTCGATATCCCTGATTGGATCGATTGCCCCCTCAACATGGGTAACATCGTCATTTTCAAAACATCTCACGATATGTGCGATGGCATCCACCTGACGGATATGAGTCAAAAACTGATTTCCAAGCCCTTCCCCCTTACTTGCCCCCTTCACCAGACCTGCTATATCCACAAACTCAATCGTGGTGGGGGTGACCTTTCTGGGGTTTATCACTGATGCGATGAAGTCGAGTCGTTCATCCGGTACATTTACAATTCCAATATTTGGATCTATAGTACAAAAAGGGTAGTTTGCACTTTCCACATGAGCTTTTGTAAGTGCATTAAACAGCGTAGATTTCCCTACATTTGGTAAACCTACGATTCCACAGTTAAATCCCATACAACCTCCTGATTTAAAATAGATACTATAAAAAAACATATTGGTCAACTTAAATGCTACTTAATCTTTAATCTCTTGCAAAAAATAAAAAAAAAGATATTTTATCAATCTGGCAACAATGAAATGGAGGTGCTAACAGTATGGAGAAATTTGAATTTAGGGCGGAAGTAAAAGAGCTATTAAACCTTGTCATCAATTCACTATATTCCCACAAGGAGATATTTTTGAGGGAGCTTATATCCAACGCATCTGACGCCATTGATAAGGCACGTTATCTAAGTCTTACCAATAGCGAATTGAATCTTGTGGGTACAGATTGGAAGATAAAGATAGTGCCGGATAAGGATTCTATGATGCTTAAGATAATTGATAACGGTATCGGTATGAATAAAGAGGAAGCGATAAACAATCTTGGTACGATTGCAAAATCTGGTACAAAAGAATTTCTGGAAACCCTTAAAAAGGCAAAAGAAACCGGAGATATCAACCTGATAGGGCAATTTGGTGTGGGTTTTTACTCTGCTTTTATGGTGGCAGGTAGAATAGACGTGATTTCAAAGAAGATAGGGGAGGAAAAGGGGATTAAGTGGACTTCTTCCGCAGATGGAAGCTACGAAATTGATGAGGTGGAAAGGGAAGGTTTTGGTACCACTGTGATTCTTCATATGAAGGAAGATGAAAAAGAGTTTTTAGATGAATGGAGAATAAGACAGATTGTCAAAAAGTATTCTGATTACATAGAATACCCGATAGTCCTTGAGTCGAAAAAGGATGGGAAGGTGGAAGAGGAAACTTTAAATTCTATGCAGGCCTTATGGCTTAAATCGAGATCGGAGATCAAGCCTGAGGAGTACAACGAATTTTACAAGCATATCTCCCACGATTTTAACGATCCACTTGAAACTATCCACTATAAAGCCGAAGGTGTTAATGAATTCACCGCCCTTTTATTTATCCCTTCAAAGAAACCTTTTGATATATATTATAAAAGTGCAAAGATTGGGCCAGCACTCTACGTAAAAAAAGTGCAAATTATGGATGCCTGTGATGAACTGATTCCGGCGTACCTCAGGTTTATAAAAGGGGTCGTGGACTCTTCAGATCTACCTCTGAATGTTTCCCGGGAGATGCTTCAAAACAATAGGCAGGTCGCAAACATAAATAAAAATATCACGAAAAAAGTTTTAGATACCCTCAAAGGTATGAAGAAAAATGATCCGGAAAAATATAAAAAGTTTTTTGATGAGTTTGGAAATGTGTTAAAAGAGGGGATCCATACAGATTTTGAAAGAAGAGAAGAGATTGCGTCGCTTATGATATTCAACACGCTAAACCATAGGGAAAAGATGATAGATCTTGATACCTATATAGAAAATTTCAAAGATGGTCAGGAGGAAATCTATTATATAGTGGGGCGTTCTGTGGAGGAGTTGATCAATTCCCCACAATTAGAGTATTTTAAAACAAAAGGGATCGACGTCATCCTTTTTACAGGTGAATTTGACGAAATTATCATCGGAGGACTTTTTGAGTATAAAGGTAAAAAATTAAAATCTGTCACAAAGGGGGATATAAAGATCAAAGATGAGGATTTGAAGGATCTCAATGAGAAAGAAGAAAGCTACAAACCTCTTCTGGAAAAGATAAAAGATGAACTAAAAGAAGATCTGCAGGATGTAAAAGCGAGTGCAAGATTGACAGATTCCCTCTGCTGTCTTGTGATGGATGAAAATGCAATGGATGAGTCGATGAGAAGACTGTTTGAATCTATGGGGCAGGAGGTGCCAAAGTCGAAAAAGATCTTAGAATTGAATCTCGATCATCCGGTGATGAAAAAACTCAAAGATCTCTACGATATCGATCCCAAAAGCTCAAAGATCACAGAAATTGCAAATATGATTTTTGATATAGCGCTGATTTCGGATGGAGAAAAGCCGAAAGACCCGTCAGCTTTTTCCAGAAAAATAGCGGATCTGATGATGAATACTATCTAACAGGTGATGATGGGAGCAGTTAACGGCTCCCCATTTTTTATCGACAAACTTTAAACCTTGAACTTCAGACGTCGGACTTTGAAAAAATGCCTGAGGGGGGACTCGAACCCCCACAGGTTTTACCCCACAGGATCCTTAGTCCTGCGTGTCTACCAGTTCCACCACCCAGGCTTTTTAATGGAAGTAAACATATAGCAATCTTTATCTCTTTTGTCAATACCAAAGAGATTTTTTATTTTTTATCATATGATTTTGTTTATTAAATATTTTATCTGTTATAATAATATTCAGGAGGTGCATATGAAGAAGATATTTTAATGAAAAGATCATCTCTGCAAAACTGGAAAAATTGGTTTATCTGGATAGAGAGCTTGAAAAGCTTCACCGGAAGGCTTCCGGAGATATTCCCCATTTATCTTGAAAAATATGTTCCGCAGTTTGGGTATAAAAAGGAAGAGGATTTCTTGGAGGATAGTGTTGCGTCTAAGACAAACAAGTCTTTATCATTTATCGATCCGTAGATAAAGGAAGAGGCAACATCTTTTTTATTCAAAATACCTTATAAGGTAACTATACCTTCGGGTAATAGTTTTTATAAGTTTCAGATAGCTGAAAAGGAAAGTAAAGTGGAATTTTTCTATTATGCTATACCAAAGATGGACAAATCGGCTTTTTTAAAGCCCACTGTGAAAAATAGCTTTGGCTATCCATTACTTCAGGGGAGTGCCTCAATCTATCTGGATGGTAACTATGTGGCAAAGATAAATCTCAATAAGACGATGCCGGATGAGGGGGTAGAGGTTTCCTTAGGAAAGGATGAAAGTATAAAAGTAGATAGAAAACAGGTCAAAAGGTTTACCGAATACGTTGGTTTTGGGGATAAGAATGTTAGGGTAAGCTATGAGTATCTCATTACCATCCAAAATACGAAGAAGAATGGAATAATATTAAACGTAAAAGACCAGTTGCCTGTATACAGATATGAGATGATAAAAGTAAATCAGATAGATCCTACTAAGGATAAAGCGATAATATCTGATTATGGTATAATATCCTGGAACATTAGCCTATCCCCGCAAGAAAAAAAAGGAGATATTGTTGAAATACAGCGTGGAGTATCCAAAAGATTACAATTTATCAGGATTGGAGTAAGTGTAAGATGTATGGGATGAAGCCTATTTGACATTTTTGTCAAATAGGTTGACAAAAATGTAAAAGTGTATTAAAGATATCTATCATTATGTCGGGATAGATAAGGGTCTTGAATGTTGGGTTTAAATAGCTTGTGTTGGCATTTAAATTGCATTAATAGCCTTAAATTGCTTAAATAGCGTATAAAACAAAAATAAGGAGGTAATATTTATGAAAAGTGTAAAAAAAGGTTTTACGCTCATCGAGCTATTGGTAGTTGTGGCAATTATTGCAATCCTTGCCGCAATTGCTATTCCACAGTTTGCGAAGTACAGGCAAAACGCATATAATTCTGCAGCTAATTCAGATATCAGGAATGCAAAAACAGCACTTGAATCTTACTTTGCAGACAAGCAAGAATACCCAGAAGACTAATAGGAGGAAATTATGAGAAAACTTTTTATAATTATATCTATGCTTTCGATTGTTGTTAGTGTAGCATTTGCTAAAGATTTAGCTACTGTTCTTAGCGGTGATTTAGGTAATGCAGCAAAGTTGTCTAATGATGTAATTGGAACTTATTTCTCTCCTAATAATAAATCCGCTTTTGTAATATCTACAGTGCATAATAAAGGTACAAAAGCTTATGCTACAGGAAGTATGACTACTCAAATTTGGGAAAAATCATTTGCAGCTTCGGATAATAATAGCTCTCAATTAATCACTACAGAACCTAGTTCATATAGTGATAATGACACAGCAACTATTTTTAGTGGTTTTACTGCTAAATAAAAATTACAGCCAAGGTGCCGAAAGGCACCTCTTAATTTCATAAGAATGGCATTGATATCAAAAACAATTAAGGCTTTAATTTCAGATAGAGTTTTTGTTTTGATGCTAATCTTCATTTTTTTTTACTTCTTAATACCGGTATTTAGTTACTTTTCTATTAGACAGTTACAAGAGATAGCGATTACAATGTCATTGACATTAAACTCCTTCATACTTCTAATTATATCCATTTTTGGTGGTACCTTTACTATATGGAGAGATATCGAGAAAAAGTATGCTTTTACTGTTTTAAGCTACCCTATATCCAGAGCGAGTTATTTATTACAGAGATTTTTTGCGGTAGTGATTGTTTTGTTTTTCATTAACGTTGTTAATTTGTTAATAGGACTTATAGTGATTAAATTTTCATCTACTATTTATAAATCTGATTTACCACTTTTATTAGATCATATTGTTGTTGCTTATTTCTTTTCTCTCTTTAAATATATCCTTATCTTAGCATTTGCATTTTTATTTTCCTCTATTGCAACATCATTTTATGTTCCTATTTTTCTAACCATTTCAGTATATATTATAGGCAATGCTTCTCAGGGTCTATACGATTTTGTATCGAAAGAAGGGGATAAATTTAATATAATAATAAAAAAAGTGATAAATTTTATTTACTATACTTTCCCAAATCTATCTTCCTTTGATTTTACAGCTCATGCGAGCTATTCTTTACCTTACGAACCAAGTATTTTACTAAAAACATTCATCTACTTCATACTTTATCTTGGTATAGTTATATTATGCACTATATTAATGATCAATAGAAGAGATTTTACATAAAACAGGTATGTGTTTCTTTTATAAAACAAAATTCATTATAATAACGTTATTAATTCTTATTTCAACTTATACTGTTTTTTTGGACCATTTTATAGAAGTCAACAAAACAAAATCCAACATTCAAAAACTTGGGTATACCCCTTCTGGTAAATTTTATAAGGCTGTTGCTGGAGAATACAGGTGGTATTTAGGTGACTACCTATCTTTTAAGTCGATTATTTACTATGGTAGCAGATTTGAATATCTGCAACAAGGTATACTTGAAGAGATCGAATATTATAATTTATACAGAACTGTTGAAGCCTCTGTATTACTAAACCCCTACAATGAAGATATATATTATTTCGCACAATCGGTTTTTACTTGGGATATTGGCCGTGTAAGAGAGATAAATATGATATTGGAGTATGTAAGCAATTTTAGAAATTGGGACTATAAAATACCTTTCTTTCTTGGCTTTAATCATTTTTATTTTTTAAAAGATTATAAAAAAGCTGCTTTCTATTTCAAAAAAGCTTCAGAATTATCAGGTGCTCCCCTCTATGTTGGGCTTGCATCAAGGTTCTTTTTCGAGGGGGGGGATACAGCTATGGCTATAAACTATATTAAAGTTATGATCTCTACCACAACAAAAGATAACTTAAAAAAGCAGTATCAAGTGAGACTGAAAGCTCTTGAGGCTATATTTGAGATAGAAAATGCAGTTAAAAAATTCAAAGCAGAAAAAGACAGGTTTCCTCGTAATATTGAAGAGTTGGTTTTATTAGGGTACTTAAAACAGATCCCAAAAGATCCCTACGGTGGAAATTTTTATTTAGATGAAAACAATAGAGTAAGAACAACAAGCAAATTGGCATTCTTGAATAAAAATAGTGAAGGTGAAATGAAGAGATGAATGTAATAGAAGTTGATAGATTATTTAAAACTTTTAAATCGAAGTATATAAAGGTAGCAGCACTAAATGGAATGAGTTTTTCCGTTAAACAGGGTGAGATTTACGGATTTTTAGGACCTAATGGTGCCGGTAAAAGTACTACTATAAAAATCATTATGGATCTTATTAGAGCTGATACTGGCGAAGTTAGGATTATGGGATTACCTTCAACTGATTATAAAGCCCGTATCAATATCGGTTTCATGCCAGAAAATCCTCAATATTATGATAATATAACGGGCTTAGATCTATTAATGCTTTCTGCTTTTATGTTTAAATTAAAAAGAGATATAGCATACAAAAAAGCTTTGAATCTTTTGGAGACTTTTGGTTTGATAGACTCAGCAAAAAAACAGCTTAGGAAATATAGTAAAGGTATGATTCAAAAAATAGGTTTTGCATCAGCTATAATCCATGATCCTAAAATTTTGATTTTAGATGAGCCGATGAGCGGTCTTGACCCTATAGGACGTGTTCTATTTAAAAATATCATGAATGAATTGAATAAAAATGGGACTACAATATTTTTTAGTTCTCACATCATCCCAGATATAGAAGAGATATGCTCAAAGGTAATTATAGTAAAGTCTGGACAAGTCGTAAATGAGCTTGATCGGCTTCAAATAAAACATCTAACCACATCAGGTTTTCAAATAATTTTCAAAAAACGAAATATTCTTATCCCCAACTATAAAATTGATGCATTAAATGACGATCTTATGCAAGTAGAAGTCAACAAGAATGATTTCTTTTACGTGATGGAAATCTTAAAAAACTCTTCTGTCGAAATAATTGACATAGTATCAATAAAGCATAGCTTAGAAGATATTTTTATAGATATGGTTTAGAACCATAAGCATATTCATTGTAAATTTAATAAATAATTTTTCACGATTTTTTCACGAAAATTCGTTATTATTATACTAGGAGTATCAGGAGGTGTGGAATGAGATTTTTTGTTATTTTTATCTGTCTGATGAGTATGGCTTTCTTTAATGCAATAGCGGAGGATAGGACTTGTGAGACCAAATATTCATATGATAAAAGTATATCTTTGTATATAAAACCAGAAGGTGAGGCATTGAGGTTGCATGCGGTTGTATTATGTACGGATACGGATTCGGCTATTGTAAAAATTAGAAGTAGAAGTCTTGAGAATAAGATATTTAGGATAAATCATTACATTAGGGAAAATGTGGGTGAAGTCTTAGTTTTTTATTATTTTGAAAATATGGTTCAGGATTAAATGGAGGAATTATGAGAAGATTATTTTTGTGGCTTACTATAATTTATTTTTTATCTTTACCAAAAGTATACAGTCTCAATCAGGAATATTATTATGTTATTCCACCATTTATGCAGCAGGACGTATACTCAAATGTGTACATGGCTCTTGATTACAGCGGTAGTATGACATGGAAAGCTTACCCATCTTATAGTGATACTTCTTCTTATTTTGGATATTTTGATAATAATGCCAAATATAAGTGTAATGGTGGATCTATCTCAAATGATTCATGTAGTGGTATCTGGGTAAAGGATAATACTAATGGAACTTATTCCGGTAATTGGTTGAATTATAAGCATATGGAAAGGATAGATATTTTAAGATATGTATTGACTGGTGGTGGTGTGTCAAGTGTTTGTAAGGATATTATATCTTGCTCAGGTTTGACAAAAAACGAATGCTATAATCATTCTAATTTATGCTCTTGGAACAATAAAAAATGTATCCAGAAAAAATATTGTTCAAGTTTTACAACAGAGTCAACCTGTAAAGCTGATACAACCATGTGTGAATGGGTTCCAAATGCAGCAGTAAAAACTGAATCTGGGGAGCAAATAAAATATTCAGATGTTGCAGGATATGACCCAGAAAAAGGTGCAGTAATGGGAATATTACAAAAACTAAGCAACGATGTAAGAAATCCAAGGGTTGGAGCAGTTTTGTTTTCAAGCAATAATTTATCAGTAATAAAACCAAGTTATGATTATACATCTTTAATTAAGACTATCAATGATACAAAAGCTGGTGGATGGACTAATACAAAATATGCTGTAGATACCATATCAGATTATTATAAGACTACTGAAGCATATCAGTTTGGATCTAATGTTGTGCCATGTGCAAAAAATTTCGCTATAGTAGTTTCTGATGGAGCATGGAATACTGGGTATAGTGACGATCATCCAGATAACAAAGATCCCCTCTCCACAATTAAAAATATGTGGAAAACAGATCTTATGTATAATTTGACAGGAAAACAAAATGTAAAAACTTATACATTAGCAATGTTTATGGATTCAACTGATGATGGAACAGAGGCTTTAAAACATATGGCAGTCTTTGGTGGGTACAACGATATAGATGGAAATGGGCTTCCTTGTAACTACAGTTCAGATAATTTTAATTCTTTTTATACAAATTTCCCATCTACAACTTGCAGTGAATGGGATGCGGATAATAATGGTAAGCCAGATGGCTTTTTTCAGGGTAATAATCCTAATGAATTCAAGCAGGCTATGGATGATATATTCAAACAGATATTAACCAATGTTTCATCAGGGACTTCTGTCGCGGTACTTACCGAAAAAAGAAAAGAAGGTTCGCTAATGACGCAGGCAGTATTTTATCCTGAATATAATGGAACATCCTGGATTGGTAAACTTTTTGGTTACTGGTTTTTGAATTTTAAAAATTCTGATAATATATTGGTTCAAAATATAAGAGAAAATACAAATATTAATGATGAAATGACCGGTGGCTATAAACTTAACATATGTGGTGGTAACAATGAGATTGGAGGAGACTATATATTGCAGTTCAATTATGATAGTATTTATAATAAATTATCCATAAGTAGATTCAAGAGTGATTGCAAAGGGAATGATAATGAATCTGTACTTCCTCCATATGAAAAACTAGAAGAGATAAAATCGTTGTTTGAAGTATCAGATATAGCAAATCTAAAATTTGGAAATGATCCATCAGTAAGAAAAATATATACTTCAGATGGATCAAAGTTGATAAATTTGGATGATGCGTCAAATAGTCTGTTTGGAAGCGATCTTGGATGTGTTGGTACGGTGAGCAACCTCAAAAATTTTATAAAAGGTTACGATATAACTAATTGTGAACTAAGAACTGATTCTGGTGGTACGAGAAGATTGATAGGAGATATAGTATATTCTACTCCCCAGATTGTAGATTACGATAATGTGAGTATCTTATATGTGGCAGCAAATGATGGTATGCTCCATGCATTTAGATTGGGTAAGACAGTTAAAAGCAATGAACCAAATGTTGCAGTCATTCTTCAGAATGACTCAGATGATAATGGAACGGATAAAATAGGTACTGAAGAATGGGCATTTATACCACAAAATGCACTACCTTACCTTAGGTATAGAGCACAAAAAGACTTCCTTCATCTTTATATAAACGACCTAACCCCATATATTTTTGAATACAACGGGAAAAAGATTCTAATCGGTGGTATGAGAATGGGTGGTGGAACGGGTGATAACCAAACGAATGCAATAAAGCCACCAGCTGATGTAAGCAATGTTGGATATTCCTCATACTATGCTCTTGATATATCAGATCCTGCACATCCAAAATTTTTATGGGAGTTTAACGATCCTAAACTCGGGTTTACATACTCAGGGCCTGCTATAATTAGAGGGCCAAATAATTCATTGTATATAATGTTTTTGAGTGGGATGACCAATTATGATGCCACAACAGCTTTTGATGAGAATAATGCGGGAGTGTATATACTTTCTTTGGACAACGCATTGTCAATTAGCAAAAAAGATTTTATTAAAGTAGGTAGCTTTACAACAGGTATAAATAATACTCCCGTTTATGGAAATAGGTTATTTAATGAAGGTGTGGATTGGAACGGTGATGGGGTTACAGATGCAGTGTTTTTTGCTTTTAGCTATTACAAAAATAACATTGGATGGACTTCAGATGTTTATGCATTTTTACCAGATGATTATAGTGTCTTTTCCAGTAATAATATAAAGACACTGATGAATTCATTACATGGGGCCGTGAGTAGTAGTATTGTTTATATGCCCTGTTTTGGTATGGATTATATATATATTGGAACTGGAAGGTGGTTTTCAAAAGCAGATGACTCTGTAGGAAGAAACAATAAGCTTTATGGTATAAAAATATCCTGTTTGAGAAACAAAAACTGTAACTTTAGTAGTGCAGTAAATAATGCTGATATTTGTAATGAACTTAGCAAAGCAGAAAATACTTCTAAAGTTGTGGCTTGGGAGGTGGGTCTTAATACAGATGAGGTTTATGATGGTATTTCTTATGGCAAGGAGAGGGTAATTGCAGATGCAGGAAAGATGGAATGGGCTAATACGGTACTATTTACTTCTATGCAGCCAAGTACAGATGTCTGTTCATATGGTGGAAGATCAAGAGGGTGGGGGCTAAATTGTGCTACGGGGGCAAGCATCTGGGATACGAGTTGCACCAATTATATTGTTGATACTTCGAAGGTATCCTGCGGGTATCTTCAAACATCTACTGCTGCTATCAACCAGATGTGCTCTACAAGTTTTGCAAAACAAGGTGATAAATACAGAAATGTTAGCAATTCAATGGGACAGGGGAATTCATCTGGTGGAGACAGCTCTGTTAATAATATAAATCAAGGTCAAACAGCATGGTATACAGGTACAACACCGGAAACTCCGCCGATAATACCTACTCCTTACAGTGTAAAAAAAGGGAAAATAATTTTTTGGATTGAAAAATGATAAGAAATTACAAAGGACTTACGCTGATTGAATTACTGGTGACCATTAGTATCTTAGTTATACTTTTAGCTATAGGTATCTATAGCTATAATAAATATTCAATTGGTAGGGATGTGGAGAATGATACGTACAAAATATATTCTTTTATCAGCAGAGTCAGATCTCAGGCTTTTACGGAGAAAATCGATTATTATGTAAGACTAAATGACTCATTGACGTTGGTGATGGATAATGATTCTGACAATACAAATGTTTTAGAAGAGTTGAAATTAAAAAGGAACTTTAGCTCCACCAAAAATGAGTACCATTTTAATAAAAATGGTTTTATATTAGATAATGGCAGTATAAAATCGGATGTGGTGGCAGACGTGCAGTATAATTGTGTAAAGATTGAAGGTAGTGTTTATTTGGGTAAGCAGGACTCAGGAGGCAATTGTGTTGCAAAGTAGATTAAAGGGTTTTGGAATGGTGGAAGCCCTCGTTTCTATATTCATTTTTGCAATAGTATTGCTTGGATTAAACTATTCACTAATACTTACAATCGGACATAACTATGCTAATTTTATGAGAAATACCGCCACAAAAATTGCCCAGAGTTATATGGATAAAGCAAGAGGTAGGACGGATATTTCAACGTTATCTGTAGCTGATAATACTTGTGACCCTGATGCAACGACAGCGAATTCAGTAGTTTTTATTGATAACGTGAACTATAGTAATTCGACTGTAAAGTTTGTATCTGTATTTAGCGTGATAGCTAAAACGAGTAATTATTACAAAGTAAACGTTAAGACATGTTATAAAATTAAAGGGGTCAAAAAAGAGGTAGTTATTACTTCAGATATCTATCCAGGAAAAGGAGGGCTATGATTTTGATTAAAAGAGGTTTTACTTTGATAGAATTGTTGGTGACAGTTGCCATTATGCTTATCGTCTTAAGTGCTGTGTATATGACTTATATCTCAGTATTAAGAGATTATAAAAAAGAAGCTGGGATAGGTTCAAAAGCGATTGAAGAACAGATAGGGTTGGAAGTAATCAGAAAAGATATTTTACTTGCAGGAATTGGAATACCTATTAATACCGAACCTATATCAATTTCAGGTGCTAATGACAATTATACACTAACACTTCTTATGACAAATTCTGCATCATCAGATAAAACACAAGGGTATATACTTATGTCTTATGATTCGACAGGTAAAAAGTTTAACTTAATACAGGATATGAGGGTGGATAATACTGCTAATGATATTGTTGTATTAGGTACTGATAAGCAATTTTATACGAAAGGTGTTTTGCAAAATGGCACACCTAAATACATATCTTATGACTGTTCCACTATTACAAATAATACAGTTGCTTTTGGGTTTCCCCTAAAAGACAACGCTTCATATTATGAAACAGTTACTTATAATCTTGCAGCATCTAATCTTGCCCGTTGTTTTTCAGGTGCAAGTAATCTGGTGAGAAACGGCATGCCTATTGTTAATTGTGTGAAAGGTTTTAAAGTGTATTTTGGATATGACAATAATAGTGATGGTACTATAGATGACTATTGTGAAAACTCTATCTGCTCTGCTATAAATGGGGCAACAAATATGTATGCAAAGCTGAAATCCATCAGTGTTTTTATTTTGACGCACGATGGGGGTAAAGATAATAATTTTAACTATGGTTCCACTTCAGTTAGCTACCAGGATACGGAAACTGGAAAAATAATTACATTCACAAATCTAAACAATGTCCAGGAATATAATAGATATAGGTGGAAGATCATTAAAGTGTCAGGGAAAACTGTAAATATTAGAGGAATAAGTTATGAATAACAAAAAAGGTTTCTCTCTGATAATTACTCTTATTCTCTCATTTGTGGCTGTAGGATTTATTGCTGCTTTGTTATACCTTATCATGAGTGGAACTATTCTTTCTGGTAAAGGGAAAGTATATACATCAGCACTTGAAGCTGCAAAAGGGCTTACTGAAAGGATAGTTGATGCTATCAACACAGATACGTTTTATTGTGGTGGTTCTAATAACCCGTGTAGCGATAATGGTACTATAAATGCATCTATATTAAATACTCCTGGGTATAACACTATTGGAACTGTAATAAAAAGGCAGGAGTATTCGAAAAATATTAGTGGTCAAACTCAGAGCTATTACATTTACCTTATAAATATAAAAGTAAACTCCACCACATCAAAAGACAAAGCGGAAGTGGAGTTTGCTTATGAGGTGGAAAA
>NZ_JBMFQS010000007.1:0-119034 GCF_049968475.1 Calditerrivibrio sp.
ATATCAAGGTTTGATAACAGTTGCTCCCCCAACTTCTAATTTTTTAACAAACCCGGTTTTATCTACATAGTAATCATAAGACCTGATCTTTGCAAAACTTTGAATAAATATTAGCAGTTTTTTCATAAAGCTTTTCCCTTCTTATTTTTTAGATAATTATACATTAACAGGCTATTTGTGTAAATATAAAACAATAATGATGGCATCACCTCATTTTTGCATATCGTTTAAAAGCTTGACTTAAGTTTTTTTTACCCACAAAGGGTAAAGAGAATCACAAAGCTTTTTATTTTACATATTTGAACACTTAACTATTTTTTTCTATGCATCTTTAGGTGTCCTATGTTGAATTAACTTTTCCAACTTCAGTAAATACCAAATCAGGGTCTAACTTTCAACTTACTCTGATATTGAAAAAATTGGCTTTTGAATAATAAAGTATATCATTGAGGAGATAGTAGTATTTATCGATATTTTTAGCTATGAAAAAAGGATTGGTTATATTTTTTATAGGTATAAACATGGCTGATGGATCCCTAAAACACTCCCAATCGCACTCACTACAATCGGCTTTTATACCAATCCCACCATTAAGACTTAAGAAATCTCCGAAAGAAAATTCACTCTTAAATCCGCAGGGATACAGGTTCCCAAGTGTGTCCACAAAAAAGAAACTTTTACCACCAAGACATCCAATACTCTCCTTATCATCGTACTGATCCATAAGATTTTTAATGGAGACAAGTGGTGTAAAAATCTTTATTTTTTTTCTATATTTTCTTACCACGTCAAAAATGACTTTATAAAGGATCTTTTTCTCTTTTTCTGAATATCTAACAATATATTCTGAAGACTCCGCCTTATACACAGCCCCCTCAAAACTCATAGGATAGCATAAATTTGCAATTTTAAATCCAAGAGAAATTGCAAAATCGAAAAATTTTGACAGTCCATTGTAATAGTTATCATAGAATGCATCTGGATAAAAATGTCCGTTTAACTTATAGGTGGGATCATCCACCTCAATCAAACGATTTATCCCTAAATTTACAGAAGGATGTAGCTTGTAATTTTCAAAAATTCTGAGACCCTTTTCGATCCCCTCAACCACTCCCATCAAGCCCCTGTTTTTTTCATGTTTTTCTCTGTCCCAGCTATCAATACTTATCCAGAAGGTATATAGATTCGATTCAAGTATAGCCTCCGCAAGTTTTGAAACCCTCTTTTCAAAATCTTGTTTATCATGATTCATAAATAGAAAACCATTTGTGCCAGTTCGTGTATACTTAATCCCATTTTTTGAAGCATATGATATCGCTTCAAAAAGATCATTTTTCATTAAAAGTGGCTCACCTCCAGTAATGGATAACGATTTTATCCCCATATCAACAGCTTTATCTATGACCAATTTTAACCTGGATAAATCCAACTTATTTCTAATATAGTCTTTTGATACATTCATTCCACACTGAGGACACCCGGCATTACATATATCTGTCATCTGAATGATCATCTGTTTTGGGAGCTCTTTTCGAAATACCAGATTTAAAATCTCCATTAATTCACTATATTTCATGATTATCTCCATAAAAATAGATCTTCGAGGACAGTCTTCCACTCAAACCTATGTTTTACATTTTTTACAGCCTCAAATTTCATATTGTTTATGATATCTTCTCCGGATACTCTTTTTTCTATTAGTTCTGATATTTTTATAACCCATTCATCCAGATCACCAGATTTTGCCACAATCCCAGTAACACCATCAATAATTATCTCTTTTGGTCCCCCCACATCTGAAACTACAGCAGGTAAACCACAAGCCTGGGCCTCCAAAACAGCCATCCCAAAGGTATCTGTCGTACTTGGGAAAAGGAATATATCTCCCAAAGAGTAGTATTTTGGCATCTCACTCTCTTTTACCCTACCTGTAAAAATAATATCTTTATCCCTGTGCTCCTTGGTCAATTTTTCAAGGTATGGGCCATCCCCAACGATAAACAACTTAATCTTCAGTTCCCTAAATCTGTGTCTGATCTCATAGAAAACCTTCAAAAGAAAGTCTATATTTTTATCTTTTGAAACTCTACCAGCAAACATCAGATTAATTGAATTAATCTCGCTCAATCTGTATATAGGAAAATACTTATTAGTGTCGATCCCCCTTTTAAAAATCGATATTCGAGGGTTATAAAGCCCTCTGTTGTTTAGAATATCGATATAACCTTTTGATGGAACCTTAATCTCATCGAATTGATTATAAAAATAGTTCACATACTTATCAACTATAGCAGATAGAGAATCATCTTTTTTAATCTCATATATCTCACTGCTGAAATCTGTGTGGTAAACGCCGGTTGTTTTTACCCCCATCAACTTTCCAATAATTAGTCCCATAACACCCACAGGCCCCGGGGTTGATACAATAATCTCATCGGGTGAGAATTTATAGAGTTTTGACATTATATCCATGAAAGAAGGGATGTGTAATTTGATTTTTTTATAATACGGCAAGGTAAAATCAAAGATACTTTTACAATTGACAAAATTTTTCGGTAGATCTTTTACGTCATCACTGTGGAGAGAACCAAAGATGGCAAGCGGCATATCAAATTCAATGGCCTTAAAACCTATATTTTTAAGTGTGACAGAAACACCATTTAAATCGTTTATTGTATCTGAAAACCATGCCACCCTTTTGTATACATTATCATTTCCATTTATAAACTTCCTTCTTAATTCCAATGCAATTTTATGATCTTTATAAGCTTGCTTAAGGGAAGAGAAGAAAGGCACACTTACAAAAAGCCCCGGAAGAGATCCCATAATGGACTTATAGAGATAATCGAAGGAAATTTTTGAGTCTTTTTTAAATTTTTTTAGAAGTAACTTTAAGTATTCATCTATCAACTCTGATGCCTTCTCATAGGTATAGTTTATTTTTCGCTCCATTTCATCTTCAGGCATTCTCTTAAGATTATCAAGCATATCTATAACTATCTTATTTATCTCACTCTTATTCTTTAGCTTTCTGAGTTTAAGCTTCTTTAAAAAAGAATCTTTTTTTCTGGTGGCAATGCTGGATATTATATCACCCATTAGACCACCAGTCATCTGAATCAAATTACTTTTTTGGGAATAATCGTACGAGATTTTGTATATATTAAACGCAAGGGTGTAAAAATCTGCTGAGGTACCCAATCCTAAAGTTTTCCTATCTTTGAGAGCCTGAATAAATGTTTCTCTGTTATTTGCAAAATCCGAACATGTATAAGCTTTTCCCATAAGAAGTCCCGCATGATCATCTGAACCACCTGTAAACCCCTTTTCCCAGTTGTATTTTGTTAACTTTAGATTATGTTTGTTCAAAAGATCATCGAATCTTTTCCTGGTAATACTTAAAAGGATATCGGTGATCGTCTTGTTGTATATCTCCCCCCGACAACCATTGACGGTTTCAAAATTATCAAACATCAGTATGAGCTTTTCGATATGATCAAGGGTTAATTTATCATTTACAGAATATATGGGGTGTGCCACTGAATGGGCAATCCCTTTTTCGTAGATAAACTCCCTCAGCTCATAAATATTGTACCGTAACCTCTGTATTTCCTCAAACTCCGATTCAGTTATATCGTAGATCAGGATATGTATTTTACAGTCATCCTCAGGAAAATGAGCGGTTGATTCCACCGATATAAAAGTATCTAAGTCAGACTTTTCTTTTAATTTCAAACACCCTTTTATGGTATTGTGATCCGTAATGGTCACTAAATCCATCCCCTTATCCTTTAGCTTACTATATAGCGTTTCCGGTTCGGTGTAAGATTCTGCAGCTCCAATTTTTCTTAAAAACCATTCCGATGGCTTACGGGAATATTTAGAATGTACGTGAAGATCTGCTTTTATCATTTAAAAACACCTCAATTTTAATTTATATGAATAAATCCAACATTCCCAACAGCTATAAAATATCAGCTGCAATTTTCGATACCTCACTTCTTTCACATTTAGTCATGGTAATCGTCACAGCCAGTTCACTTTTTGCCTTTTGGAAACGCTCGCTGGCATACACAAGTCCATTATCCTTTTCATCCACAAAAGGATTGTCTATCTGATATATATCACCTGTCAGGACGATCTTTGAGTTTTTACCCACTCTGGTTATGATTGTCTTTACTTCGTGGGGGGTGAGATTTTGGGACTCATCAATTATAATGTAAGAATTATGAAATGTTCTCCCCCTGATATAAGTAAGCCCTTCCACCTCGATTATGCTCGTACTTTTGAGATAATCAAGGGTAATATCCGACCAGAATTTATCCTGTTTACTGCCGTTACCATCTTTAATAGATGAATTTGATAGTACAAGATCTAAATTGTCATAAATAGGCTTCAACCATGGATCCAGCTTATTCTGGATATCACCAGGTAGATAGCCCAGATCTCTCCCCATTGGAACCGGTGAACGGCTGATGACGAGTTTTTTGTATCTTTTATTTAAAACCTGTGTAAGCCCCGCTGCTATTGATAATAGAGTTTTACCAGTACCGGCTATACCTATTGCAAATATTATCTTGATATCGTAATCCATCAGTGCATCTAGAAAGATTTTCTGTTGATAATTGGTAGGAATTACCCCTATGGGATAATCCAGAATGTCAAATCTAACATAAGTATCATCCCTGAAATTATATTTCACCAGAGCACTTTTTCGGTCGTAAATATTTGACTTTAAGAGAATATACCTACCGCCCATAGTTGTATCGTTTTTCTGCATGTATCCACTTAGTTCGTCCCTTTTCACAAAACCATTTTCAAATATAGTGTCTAATAGATGATCCTCCACATACAGAATATCATTATTTATCATCAAACTATAATTGCTCTTATCATGATAATAATCCTCAGATTTTATACCCAATAAACTTGCTTTAATTCTTAAACTTATGTCTTTACTCACCAATATTACATTATCCCCAAACTCCCCCATACACTGAAGAACCATCTTTAAAATAATATTGTCGGCTTTATTATTTTCAAACTCCACCGGTAAAGTAACATCTTTGCTTAGATATCTTACATAAATCCTACCTCCTGACTCCAGATCGATTCCGGAAATAAGATCCCCATAACCTCTTATTTTTTCGAAATTTCTTATAAATTCCCTTGCATAAAACCCTTTTAAATCGTAAAAACTTTTAAACCTATCCAGCTCTTCAAGGCAGATGGCGGGTATTATGATGTCATTATCCTGGAAAGTATCAAGACAATTGGGGGAGTGAAGCAATACGTTTGTATCAAGAATGAAAAACTTTTTTTTCATAGCATACTCCATACTTCATCTATTTAGGAGAGTGGAAATGGAAATCTTTGAACCATTAGACTTTGCATTTTTTTTAAGAACCGCTATCAATTTAGAAAAATCCTGATCGGTTATCTCTATGCTAATTTTTGGCAATTCTATTATAGCAGCACTTATCCCTAACAGAGGGAAATTTTTCAAATTACCACTTCGGTCTACAGATTGATATGATTTATTCACAACCTCCTCAAAAGAATAAAATGAGGTACTCAATTTTTGAAATTCATCGATAATATTCAATATCATCTTAATTACTGCTTCAGTTTCATATTCTTTAAAACTGATCGACATAAAAAAGTCATCCCCACCGATATGCCCTATAAAAATCTCCTTATCTTCCCTCCTTTTCAAATCCTTTAATATCTCCCCAAAACCTTTTATTGCCCTATCACCAACCCGGAAGCCAAATTTGTCGTTGAAAGGCTTGAAATTATCAAAGTCGAAATAAACAACGTAATTTACATTATCCTCATCTTTCAAAATTTTATTTATATTGGCAGCTATGGCTGCATTACCAGGTAACCCGGTGAGGGGATTCGTTTCCAGAGCCTCCTGCATTCTAATCTCATTTAATATTTTAAGTACAGCATTATTAGGTAAAAATCCCACATACTCATTATCATTTGTAACAAATATACCCTGAGAATCAAACGTTACTATCAGTTTCAATACGTCATCTATTTTAGTTCTTATATCAACCTTCGGCATCTTCTTCATAAAGTCTTTTATCGTTTTTTTATGTAGCTTGCTTGTCAAAAGCTCCCTACCAAAAGGGGAGTATATGTACTCCCTAAGATCCGTTTCAAAAACCACCCCCACCGGGGCAAAATTGGTGTCCACCAATGGGATAAAATCGTAGTTTGAATTTTGGAATCTTGTAAAAAGATCCTCTATACTGCTATCGATCTTTAGAGGCGGGATAAAAACCATAGCCTCTTTTATGCGGCTATTAAAACCAGTACTTTTTCTTCTATCTGAATTATAAAGAGACTCTATATTCTCATACTTTAATTTAATGGAGTAAGGATCTGTTGTGGGCTTCTGTATAAAATATCCCTGAATGAATTCTATATTAAAATTTTTAAGACAATAATACTCTTCTTCCGTCTCCACCCCTTCTGCAATCAAAGTGATCCCAAGAGATCTTGCAATATCCTTTATTGCTGACACAAGAGACATCTTCCGATTATCTTTATGAATTTCTCTAATCAAAAACTTATCAAGTTTTATATAATCTGCTTCGGAATGGTAGAGAAGTTCAAAATTAGAAAAACCGGTTCCAAAATCATCTATCGCCAACTTGAATCCTGATGCCTTAGCCCTCAAAAGGACTTTGTTGTATATGGCGGTAAAACTGTGATTTAACCCTTCGTTTAGCTCCAGACACCAATTACTCGGAGGGATTTTATACTCTCCCAATACTTGTTCGGTGAAGCCAAAAGTATAATCCGGCATTTCCATAATCCTGTGATCATAATTGTAGAATATGTTGATATTTCTATAATTTTTTATTTTAGAAGCCTTTTCAGCCACCTTTTTTCTCAAAGTCTTTTCAAGAGGGACAAGAACCTGATCTTCGTAAGCTTCATCAAAAAAACTACTTATAGATTTAAACCCAATCTCCTCAACTCCTCTAATAAGGAATTCAACCCCAAATAATTTACCCGATAAGGTGGAAACAATAGGTTGGACTGCATAATCGATCTTTTCAAGCTTTTTTTCCCATTTTTCAAAAAAGATATGTTTCATAATAAGGTTTATAGAGAAAAAAGATTATAAAAGTTTTATACAAATGTAAAAAAAATGAAAATTCCGGGCATACTGATTTTTATGGTATTTTTCTGCTAGCTATGGTATAATAATATTAGTATAATGTTTTCTAGGAAACAAGGGAGGATTACAATGAGCTGTGAAAAATGTACCACAACCAAAACATTACCAGAAGACTGCAAAAGGATAGTTATTTTTGCATCCCATGAGTATATTTTAGGTAAGTTTTTTACAATTTTCAAAAGTCGATTCGAGATATTAAACGAAAACGATTACCTCGTCCTAAACTATAAATTTAACGAATTTATAGAAATAGTTAGCTCATCAAAAGATTTCACCGAAATTGAGCTGGAAAATATCACCGTATTACTCATTGACCCAACATCTTCACTAACATTTGGAGCTTATAAAAATGCCAAACCCCTTACATATTGGATAAATCTATACCTTTCAAAAGATTTAAAATGGATTCTTGATAATGAATCGATAATTACCTATTTTCAACCGATAATTGATATACGTTCAAATCAGATAGTAGGCTACGAATGCCTCTCCAGAGGCATAAAAATGGATGGGAGCATAATGCCCCCCAATCTTATGTTCCATTCCGCCAGAAAAACCGAGATGATATTCAATCTTGATAGACAGTGCAGAATCTCCGCAATTAAAAATTCTAAAGCAAAAGAGATAGATAAAATGATCTTTATAAACTTCACCCCCACATCCATCTACAACCCAGAATTCTGTCTGAGGGATACAGTAAAGACAGCTACAGAGCTAAACTTCGATTTCAGTAAAATAGTTTTTGAAGTAGTCGAAAGTGATAAAGTAGAAAATTTCGTTCACCTCAAAAATATTTTAGATTTTTACAACAATATGGGGTTTAAAGTAGCTCTTGATGATGTTGGTTCCGGATACTCATCATTAAATTTACTTGCATCATTAAAGCCTAACATTGTGAAAATCGACATTGAACTGGTAAGAGACATAGATAAGGATATTGCCAAAAAAGCTATCGTTTCATCCCTCGTGGGGATATGCAAAGAGATAGGTTCCCTTTCACTTGCGGAAGGGATCGAAACACATGGTGAGATGGAAATGCTGAAAAATCTTGGGGTGGATCTTATGCAGGGATACCTTTTTGGTAAACCCTCCCCTGAACCATTAGATAAAATAATATTCTGCTAATTATGGCAGAAAATAACACATTAATCTATTACTTAGATGAAAATAACGTAATACTCAATACCAGTGAAATTTTAGCAAAACAAAATATAGGCAAAAACTATTTTGATTTCATAAATGATGAAATGTTAAAAATAATCCTATCAAGAATTTTCGATTCTGTGAGAAAAAAAGGGTCCCCTTTCAAAACATCCTATAGATGCGATAATGAAGATGAGCTTAGGTTGTATGATCTGGAAATAACACCGATGATAAACAATATCCTTAAACTGAAACATGAACTCGTAAATACCACCAAAAGAGCAACAAAACTACATTTTTCATCCAATTCAGATATCATTTTCACGATGTGTGCATGGTGTAATAAGATAAAATATAGGGATATCTTCATCGAATTGGAAGATGCTGTAAATAAAATGAAACTTTTAGAATATAATTTTTTACCAAAATTCAGTCATGGGATCTGCCCAGATTGTTATACTGGACTGATAAAGGAGATAGAAGAATACGAAAGAAAATAGATTAATATTTTATTGCTATTATCCCAAATTTAAATATAATTAAAGAATGATAGACCATAAAATAAGGCATTTTCAGTACAAAATTGCAGAGGTTTTATATCTTTTCACATTTACCATTATCATTGCCTCAATAAAATTTTTAGAATCCACAAACAATAAAGCTAACTATGCAATTATTATTTTTTTTCTCATATTCATTATACTCAAGTTCTCAATCGATGATAACTTTTTTTCCAGCAAAATATTAAGCTATTACCTACTTTTTCAATCCCAAAATATCTTCATCGCATATATTAATAGTAGCGCTTATGACATTTTAATCTTTATGTCGATGATTGGGCTTTTATTATTTTCAGTTATTTTATATGACAAAAAGTATCTAATGGTGCATATTGTAGTTACAGGTGTCCTAACGTATGTTTATTTTACAAAATTTGATCCAAAAGAAGTCTTTTTATTCCTCATCTCATTACCTTTTATTTTTATAACATCTCTAAACTTCAATAAGATATACATAATATTAAGAAATCTCATCACAGAGCTCTCCATAACAGATGAAATGACAGGATTGCTAAATCAAAGCGGTTTTATGAAAAAGATCGAAGAGGAGTTTTATAGATCCCAGAGGTATCAAAAAACATTTTCAGTTTTGATGATAGACTCAGATAACCTTAAATTGATTAATGACACTTATGGACACAAATACGGCAGTATGGTAATAAAATCGATTGCCGAAGTTATTAAAACAAACATAAGAAGAACCGATTTTGCTGCAAGGTATGGTGGAGATGAGTTTATCCTTTGCCTAGTGGAAACCGATCTGGATGGAGCCATAGAAGTGGCAGAAAGAATAAGAAAACAATTTGAGCTTAAATCTTTTTTCACAAAAGATGAAAAAAAATTTACAATAACCCTTAGTATCGGTGTAAGCAATTATCCCAAAAGTGGCGACTCCCTTATGGATGTTATCGAGTTGGCAGATAAAGCCATGTACCAGTCCAAAAACTCTGGAAAAAATAAAACATCCTTTCTGCTTAAAAATTAATCACTTTGTATAACATTATAGTTTTTCAGATATTAAATCTGACACAAAAAGAAAAATCAACACTTTTTCAACAAAATATGTTGATAAAAAAAGACTTGACAGCTTTTTGTAGAATTATCCGCAGCAAAATATAAAACAATTGGTAAATAAACGTATTTTCATAAAAATCAATCTATATGCTGTTATAAAAAATTAAAACAAAAAAAGTTTTCAACATTTTTTCAACAAACACCATTGGAATAAAAATAACTTTTACTAAATATAATTTAACTGTTCAGTATGTCTAAAATGAGTGTTACAATTTAGTTATAAAAGTATCTTAGAAAACACTCAATTTAATCCAAAATCGCTCAAAAGCTTGTCAATCTCATCCTGAGATGCTACTTTTGATGATTCATCAGAAGCACTACTTACCACAAACCCCAGAATGGAACCAAGTCTTGCCCCAATCTCTTCTATATTTCTTATAACCTTGTTGATCTTCTGCTCAGTGATATCCTGAAATTCAAGCGCCTGTAAAATTTCAAATCCAAGAGATTCTGCTTTCTCTATAGTTTTTTCCAGCTCTTCTATCCTTTTTAAAGCCGACTTAATATCCCTCGACTCAACATACCTTTCTATATCTCTGAAACCATCAGATAGCTCATTATAAATATTTGAAAGTTCGTCTGAATGCTGCAAAAGGTTGCTTGTTGCTTTTTCTGTGGTATCATTTATAAATTCCAAATTTTTAGCAACGGTAGGGACTTTTTCCGTCGAATCCTCAATATTATCCAATTTCTCTTTTGTGTTCATAATAAGCTTAACAATCTCCCCAATCTCCCCCTTAACATCTATCGAAATCTCTTTTGACTCCCCATGAATTATCTTTCTGGCCAACTCTTTGATCTCAGCAATGGAATCTACTTCAATCTCTAAATTTTCTTTCTTACTCGAACCACCTTCCTGTAATGTTTCAACATTACCTTCAGTATCAGCAGTACTTTCAAAAGATAAATTATCTATATCATTTTTTTTTTCCTGCTCCTTTTTTCTTTTTATCATCTCTTCGGTTTCTTTTTCCCTCTTAGCAAGCTCCATGGCAATAAGAGCATCCAGATCACTCTGATCTACGTGGACTGCATCATGATTTATCTTCTCTTCTGCCTGTTTTACCGCATCATTTAATATATCTTCAATACTCTCCTGAACTGGAGTAGATTTCTTTTTCTTGATTAATTCTGCCGTCTCTTTTTCCCTTTTGGCTAGCTCCATAGCTATAAGAGCATCTATGTCATCCATACCACCGGAAGCTTCATGTTTCTCTTCCTCTTTTGGCAACTCTTCCTGAACATCCTGAACATGATCCTGCTGTAACGATTCATGGATGGTAGTTGATTCCTCTTCCTCCTGAATCTCATCCTCCTCTTTTAATGGAGACTGGACTTCCACATCACCGGTGTTGCCTCCTGAGGATGAACCCCCTTTAGAGGGCCTAAACTTCTTCTTTAATTCACTCTCATGCCCCTTATCCTCATATATAAGAGTGTCTATATCGAGTAAAATTATCAATCTATCATTGTATTTACATATACCTAAAATATACTCCTGCCCTATGGATCCCACAAGGGGTGGTGTGGGTTCTATCATAGATTTATTTATACGAATCACCTGAGTAACTTCATCAACCACAAAACCTATATTTTCCTTTTCAAATCTAACAACTATAATCCTTGTCTTTTTATCAAAATCCGACTTCTCTAAATTAAACCTCACCCTCAAATCCACCACAGGGATAACCTTACCCCTGAGGTTCATAACACCCATGATATAATTATCAGTCCTCGGAACTGAAGTAATCTCAACAAGCCTTATTATCTCCTGTATCTTTAATACATCTATGGCATACTCTTCATCCCCCAATTTAAACCCCACAAGCTGGAGCATATCCTCATCTTTTACTTCGTTCAGATCTTCGATGTATAGCTGTTGAGATTCCATAAAACACCCCTACAATTTTTTCAAAATTATATCTCTTATTTCATCAAAAAATTCTCTATTGCTATCAGTGGTATTAAAATAGTATGGTTCAAGCTTTTTCAAACTCTCACTTACATACAAATCATAAGGTAAAAATCCTAATTTTTCAACAGAAATTCTCAGATATTTTTTGGATACATTCTCAAAACCGTAAAAGATATTGAGCTCTTTTTTAAATTTCAACATATTTAATACAAGTCCCACCTTATATCCTCTTACAATTTCCAGAACATCTTCTGAAATTTTGCTATCTATTCGGTCTAACTCCTCCAGGATATCGTCAACTCTTTGATAATTCATACTCCTACTTCTTAACTTACTACATATATTTTCCAATCTTGGATCCTTAAAGAGATGTCTTTCAATCTTGCGGTATAGAGCAATCTTCAAAAAACCATATGAATTTTCAATGGAAGTGGGCTCACTGTTCATAATCAAGACTTTTTTATCAGAAAAATTAAAAAAATCTATCATGTTGTAGCTCGTACCGGCTCCGAGATCCATTACAACATATCTATAATTTGCCCTTTTTAAATGGTTTAAAATTTTTAATTTCTCAAAATTATTTATATGTGCCATTCCCAATATATCGCTGGAACCACCAATAAAGTCCACTTGAGCAGGGGTTTGCAAAATAACATCTTCTATTCTAAAATTCTCCTTGAGGAAATTATATATCCCTTTACCCTGGGCCTTCAATCCCACAAAGCTGTGGAGATTTGCCCCACCCAGGTCACCATCAACCAGCAAAATTGCATCATCCAGTTTTTTCATCGACATCGCCAGATTAGCAGAAAAAAAACTCTTCCCAACGCCACCTTTTCCACTTGCCACAGCAATAATCTCAGCCATACATCAGTAACCTCTATACTTTATCAAAAGATATTTTACTACAAAATATGTAACCAAACCTGTCAGTAAACCAAACACATGACAACCTACAAAAAGTGGCCAGAGTATACTCTTTGCAAGCACCATAAGTTCACTGAAATTGTGAATATCCCACTTTATATCCTTTTTACTACTATCGGTCAAAACAACACCGACTTTATACAAAAATGCATAAATGGGAGGGATTGTGATGGGATTTGTGATATAAGCACCTATCATAAGAGGATATATCGGTAATCTTAGCCCCACACTAAAAATGGTGGCTAAGATAGTATGAAACCCTAAATATGGACTGAAACCTATCACCATTCCCAACCCACTGCTTAACGCTATCTTATTTGCGGGAGCATCAATATTTACAATATGTTTGATAGCATTTACAAATCTTTCAATCATAGATCTTCAATAGCTATCCTTAAAACTTCCTCGAATCTTTCCACCGGTATCACATTAATCCCCTTTTTAAGATCTTTTGAAAGTTTTATCAGATCATTTTCATTCTTCTTGGGGATTACCACTGTTTTGATACCCAGCCTCTTTGCGGCAAGCAGCTTCTCTTTCAATCCTCCAATAGGTAGCACTTTTCCGGTAATTGTAATCTCTCCAGTCATGGCAACGTCCTTTCTTACCTTTTTACCGCTGAACAATGAGAATATTGCGGTTGCCATTGTGATACCTGCAGATGGTCCATCTTTTGGTATTGCACCAGCGGGAACATGAAGATGTATATCATGCTCTTCAAACAGTTTAGGTTCTATACCGTATCTTTCAGAAATGGATCGTACAAATGTTAGAGCAGCCCTTGCAGATTCCTTCATCACATCACCCAACTGCCCCGTCAGCACGAGATTCCCTTTACCTTTATACTTTGCAGACTCTATGAATAATACATCGCCACCATACGGAGTCCAGGCAAGACCTGTAACTATCCCCACCTCGTTCTCCTTCAACTCATCCTCTTCATAGTATTTAACAGGTCCCAGATATTTTATCACATTATTTTTTGTAATTTGAAAAACCTTATCTTCACCTGTAGCAACTCTGCGGGCTACTTTTCTACAAATTGTTCCCACCAACCGCTCAAGATTTCGCAAACCTGACTCTCTCGTATACCCAGAGATTATGAATGAAAGTATTTTATCTGATATAAAAAGTTGATCTGGTTTTAATCCATTTTCAACAATCTGCCTTGGGACAAGATACTTTTTAGCAATCTGTATCTTTTCCTCTTCGATATAACCTGGTATGTGAATGATCTCCATCCTATCCTTCAAAGCAGGTGGAATTGGATCAAGATAATTGGCAGTTGTTATAAACATCACCTTTGAAAGATCATAGGGGACACCAAGATAATGATCCACAAATGCATTGTTCTGCTCCGGATCCAACACCTCCAGTAAAGCAGATGATGGATCACCTCTGAAATCGCTCCCCAATTTATCTATTTCATCAAGCATAAAGACGGGATTACTGCTACCGGCATTCCTCAGCCCCTGAATAATCTTACCGGGTAATGCACCGATGTATGTACGCCTATGACCTCTAATTTCAGCCTCATCCCTTAATCCACCTAACGAAATTCTGACAAACTTTCTCCCCATAGCCCTTGCTATAGATTTACCAAGTGAGGTCTTACCAACTCCCGGTGGCCCCACAAAACAGATTATAGGACTTTTCATTTTTGAATTCAGTTTTCTCACGGCGAGAAAATCAAGTATACGATCTTTTACCTCTTCTAAACCGTAATGATCTTCCTCAAGCACTTTTTTGGCATTCTCTATATCAAGATTGTCTTTTGTAAATTTACCCCAGGGGAGTTCCACAATCCACTCGAGAAATGTCCGCACCACGGTTGCTTCTGCGGAATCAGAATGCATTCTGGAAAGTCTTTTTAGCTGTTTTGTGGCCTCCTCCTTAACCTCTTTGGGCATCTTAAGCTTTTTCAGTTTTTCTTCAAACTCCTCCACCTCTTTGGAAAGGTCATCCTCATCCCCCAGCTCTTTCCTAATGGCTTTCAACTGCTCTTTGAGGAAGTACTCCCTCTGACTTTTATCTATCTCCCCCCTTGCCTCGCTGAGAATCTTATTCTGCACTTCTAATATCGATATTTCCCTCGTGAGGAATTGGCTTACTCTATTTAACCTTTCAACATAATCAAGTTTTTCAAGAATCTCCTGGGCTTCATCCGTTTTAAGCCCCAGATTAGCTGCAATTATATCCGCCAGCTTTCCAGGAACATTTATAGTATCAATAACCGCAAGCAGATCCGGAAGCATCGGCTTACCCAGATTTATGGCTTTAGCAAGCTGTTCCTTTACATATCTGATGAGGGCTTCCACCTTTAAATCGCTTGTGGGTGTTTCATCTTCATCAAATGTTTTTATCTTTGCTTTGAAAAATTGCTCCTTTTGTACAAACTCTTCTATCTCCCCTCTTTTCAAACCCTGTACGAGGATCTTCACCCTTCCATCCGGAAGCTTCAACATCCTTAGAATCATCGCCACCGTACCAATTTTGTATATATCATTCTCACCAGGATCTTCCATCATCGGATCCTTCTGGGTGGAGAGGAAAATCATCCTTTTGGAATTTAATGCTTCATCCACCGCTGCAATACTGGATTCCCTGCCGATGAACAGAGGTACCACCATATAGGGGAAAACCACTATATCACGAACAGGTAGTAAAGGTAATATCTCAGGTATTGTTAATTCATTTTCAAGCTGTTGATCCACTATTGTCCTCCATCTTCAGTTAATTTGATTAAAACAAACTCTTTTGGCATCCTTTTAAATTCTATCCTAAAAACACCATTTTCAAATTTTGCATCAAAATTCTTAGCATCCACCTTAACAGGTAATTTTACGATTCTCCTGAATGGATTTGAATTTCTTTCAACCCTTAGAAAATTGTAGTTGTCAGCCTTTGCAGGTCTTATAATCCCCTCCATCACCAGCAGATCCTCATATAGGTAAATCTTAACATTCTCCCGTTTTACTCCGGCAAGCTCAATCCAGACGACGACAGAATCGCTTCTAAGACTTATATCCACAGGA
This sequence comes from Calditerrivibrio sp., assembly GCF_049968475.1. NCBI lineage: Bacteria > Pseudomonadati > Deferribacterota > Deferribacteres > Deferribacterales > Calditerrivibrionaceae > Calditerrivibrio > Calditerrivibrio sp. Next base: position 15,853 of record NZ_JBMFQS010000007.1, read on the forward strand.
GGGAAATGACCCTGTTCATAAACATCCTTTACAATCCTGTTGAGAATATTGGAAATTTCTCCACCAAGTCCGTGAATTAACACTATTTTTTCCAAAGAGGATAGCTCATCCATATATACCTCAGCAATATTTTTTCAAAATCTTTGTAAAATCATCTTTCAGATCGTCTCTATTCAACGCAAAATGGATCGTGGCATCAAGATAGCCAATCTTATTCCCACAGTCAAATCTTAAACCATCGTAAAGATAACCATAGCTACTCTGCTCTTTTGTAACTTTACGTATAGCATCGGTAAGCTGAATTTCCCCTAAATTTGCATCACATTCTTCAATAGCTTTCAAAACATCATATGTCAATACATACCGGCCAATTATTGCATAATTAGAAGGTGGATTACTTTTAGGCTTTTCCACCATCCCTTTTAACTTGAAAGTTCTATCATCAATTTTTTTGTCAATATCAACTATACCATATTTATAAGTTTCTTCAGCAGGAACCTCTGTAATTGCCAGCACAGGTGATCCCACCACTTCAAATTTTTTTATAAGCTGTCTTGTAACCGATTCTTTGTAACTTATGATATCGTCCGGCAGTATCACCACAAAAGGATCCTTCCCCAACACATCTCTGGCACAGTATATTGCATGACCTAAACCTTTTTGTTCTTTCTGCCTTACGGTAATGAAGTCGCACATCTCACTTATCCTTGAAAGAATCTCATATTCCTTCTCTTTTTTCGATTCCTTCAGTGCAATTTCAAGCTCTATAGATTTATCAAAATGGTCCTCTATCGCTCTTTTAAACCTACCGGTAATAAATATAATCTCATCAACACCAGCCTCCACAGCTTCTTCCACAGCATATTGAATCAAAGGTTTATCAACAAGCGTAATCATCTCCTTAGGTATTGCCTTGGTAGCCGGAAGCATCCTTGTACCAAACCCGGCAACCGGAAAAACAGCTTTTCTAATCTTCATTACTCACCTCTTTTTTTATCCCTTTTTTCGCAACCATTCCAAATCAACTGATCACAATTCCAGCATACCCCACAACCCTATCGTAATCCCCACTTACTCTCCCACTTGTGGTGTGCATGATCAGATCTCCCTTTTGGGCCCCAAGATTCTTTGCAACTATAAGCCCTATGGTGGATGGTATAACACCACACATGGAGATATCTTTATCTCTCACAACATCATACAAACCTTCTGGGTCAAGCCTCAATATTGCATCTATGGCATACTTATCCTTCACAAGAGTCGTTTTTTCATCCTCAAAATGGTTAAAATCTGAACTGATTACAAATATAACCTCATCTTTAAAATACTTCAACACATCAAGTATTTTCTCCGCCACCAACTTACATTCATCATATCTTAAATATGATATGGTAATTGGCACTATTTTACAGTTTTCATTCAAGTATTTAAGCATAGGAAGTATCACCTCAAGGGAATGTTCCTTAAGATGAGCAAGTGTATCAGTTTTTAATCCTATATTTACGAACCTCTCCACCAACTCTTCATCCACATCAATATCCCCAAAAGGTGTTTCCCATGAACTACCTGGATATATGGACACCCTTTGACCAAAACCGGTATGGTTAGGCCCCATGAGAATCACACGTTTTTTTATGTTTATAGATGACAATACCCTGAAAGCCACTTCACCGGAGTAGATATAACCAGCATGCGGCACAATAGAGACCAACGCATCATTTTTTACAGTACCAACCTGCCCCCACGACTGAAAAAGTTTTTTTAAAGTTCCTTTATCTGATGGATAAAAGTACTCTTTTACTACAGCTTCCCTGCGCATATATATCTCCCCAATGTTTCCAACCAATGTTTTCCAGGGTTTAGTGAAATATTAAAAAAGCTATAATCATTCACAAGATAAAGGTCTTTCTTTATCTTTTTTATCATAGTGGTATCGTTGCGCAGTAATTTAAACTTTTCAACAAGTTCCATATTAACATTTTTCAAGAAAGTCTTGCTGATGACCTTCTCTATAATATCGATACTGTCAGCTATAAGATAAATATACTGATCTTTTATAAAAAATTCAATATTTACAACATTACTTTTTACAATGGCATAGTCATTTCCTAAAAATTTGTCGATATTGTCAGAAAGCTTGTATACAGCCACCACTTTATTGAAATTGACCCCTTCAATATCTTTGCTCGTAAGGTATGAAGTGATTACCACATTCTTTTCAGACAACAGGCCACCTATTTCCACATTATTATCACAGGCAATCAATTTGGGCTCTGAAAGGGGGAATCTATTTTTTATCAGGTAATCAATTGCAGATCTTATACCATTTTTTTTGAGAAATCTTCTATAAAAAAATCTATTTAGAAAATTGTCGGAAAACTTATAATAAATATCGGGCAACATAATAGAAGCTATATCAAATCGAAACACGTCGTACCTACTTTCATCTTTGCACACAACCTTATTTCCACTGACTTTAACTCCACCAGGGCTTTTACACAGAGCCACATTTACACCATTATTCTCCAGAAAGACCGCCAGCTTATTCAGATTTACACTGGGATTTAGAAATACTATCTGCTTAGTAAACTTTGACTTCATTATAAAAAGAATCCCTCTCCACAGGAATAAACCCTGCCGACTTTATCATATATATCAATTCTGATTCAGTCAAACCCTCTTTAGAAGAGGCTCCAGCTGAATGGGTGATCTTCTCTTTTACGATTGTCCCATCGAGGTCATCCGCTCCAAAATATAAAGCCACCTGAGCTGTCTTTTCCCCCAACATAACCCAGTATCCCTTGATGTGAGGTATATTGTCAAGAATTATCCTGGATATCGATATAATTTTGATATCCTCAACACCAGTGGAAGGATAAAGATGGCTCAAAAAGGTATTCTCCGGATGAAATGAAAGGGGAATAAAGGCATTGAACCCACCTGTTTTTTCCTGCAGCTTTCTAAGCTTGAGAAGGTGATCGATAACATCATCTTCAGACTCTATGTGTCCATAGAGCATAGTAGCATTTGTTCTGATCCCATGATTATGGGCAATTTCCATAATTTCAAGCCATCTCTCAGCCGAGATCTTTTCAGGGCAGATCTCATTTCTCGTACCTGCGGCAAAAATCTCCGCTCCACCACCCGGCATCATATCAAGTCCAGCATCTTTCAATTTAATTAGCACCTTTTCTGTGCTTAAACCTGATATCTTTGTAAAATAGTCTATCTCTACAGCACTAAAGGCCTTTACTGCAATACACGGGAAATTAGATTTTATGGCTCTAAGCATATTCAGATAGTAATCAAACTTGAAATGAGGATGCAAACCACCCACAATATGAACTTCTTTACAGTAGGCACAGTTTTGTTTCAGATATTCAATAACATCGTTAATACTGTATTCATAGGCATCTGCGTCCGATTCATCTTTTGCAAAAGCACAAAATTTACAACCATTTATACATATATTCGTATAATTAAGATGTATATTTTTTACAAAAAATACCTTATCCCCCCATAACGAACGCTTTATTTCAAAAGCCTTCTTTCCAAGGTTAATAATATCTTCTTTAAAAAGGCTCTTCATATGATTTTACCCTTTTTTAATGCACTTTTAAAAGCAGAAACTATCTCCCGGTCAAACTGAGTACCCGAACATCTATCAAGCTCTTCAATTGCTTCTTTTGCAGTTCTTCTTGGGCGATAACTTCTATCTGTTGTCATAGCATCATAAGAATCTGCCACAGAAAGTATCTTTGCACCTATCGGGATCTCTTTGTCTGTAAGCCCATATGGATAACCTGTCCCATCAACCTTTTCATGGTGAAAAAGTACATAGTATGGCACATCACCTAAGAATTTTATAGGCTCTAAAATCTCCTTACCATAAACAGGATGTTTTTTCATTTCAACAAATTCTTCTGGGCTCAAACGATCTGGCTTTAAAATAATATATGTATCAACACCTATTTTACCTATATCATGCAGTAATCCGGCATATGTCATATATTTCCCAAATTCAGAGGGAAAACCGATTTCATCCACAATCATCTTACTATATTTTTTAACATTTTCAGAATGTCCCCTGGTATAACTATCTTTTGCATCCACCGCATTGGAAAGAGATATAATTGTTTGCATATATCCATCGGAAAGATCGTGGAAAGATAAAGAATTTTGAAGAGCAAGAGAGATCTGCCCAGAATAAATATTGAGCATCTCTTTCTTTATGTTTGATAACTTTTTCTTAGAATCGTAATATATGGCAAATATCCCCCATAAGCCATCTTTTGAATACATGGGAAAAATAATTATAGAATAGTTTTTACCATTGCACACAGCTTTAAACTCATATTCTCTGGCGGAGCTAAAAAGTATTAAAACCCTCTTTGCATAAAACTCATCATCCAGAAATGTTACTATCTCCTCATCGGCATTATGTAGGGTAAACTTTCTATTAAAAAGCTTTACATAAAAACCATCCACACCAAATTCACCGATCAATTTTTTGGTGATCTCTAAAAGTATCTCCTCCTGTGATAAAGTGGAAGAAAGGAATCTTGCAGACTCATATATCGAAACGATATCTGTGAGTAATGCCACCTCTCTTTTTAATTTTTTTGATTCAAGGGCTTTTCTAAGTTTTGAATGGACATCGTTTACATTAAAAGGTTTCGTTATATAATCATCTGCACCTATTTGTAACGTTTCAATAGCAGTTTCAAGACTTGGATACCCAGTGATAATAATAACTGTCATTTCAGGGTAACGTTCTTTAATGATTTTTAAAAGTGTAATACCATCCATTTCTGGCATCTTAAGGTCAGTCATCACTATATCGATTTCATCTTTTCTTTTTTCAAGGATATCGAGGGCTTTAAAACCATTCTCCGCCTCAATAAATCCATAATTTTCCTCTTCAAAAATCAACTTTATGCTATCTCTAATATAATCTTCATCGTCCACAACTAAAATATTGATGTCTTTTTCCATACATTCCACCATTTTTTATTAGTTTATTATATAAAACAATCAAGAAATAATCAATATTTTATTATGCCGATATTATCATTTCCAGTGTTATAACTATGGCATGTAGTTAAACAAGAGTTTCTTACAGGGACTAATTTTGTTACACTAATTTCCTAAATTTGTAAAAATTAAATGACGGCAGAAAATTATTAGATTGACATTGGTGAGTAAATTAGTGTTATATATATTTAATGAAAAGCAGGGAAATTATAAGTTCACTCACTCATTTAATTTTCGGTTTTGTAGCAATATTTCTTACATTCATATCTGTAAAAAAAGGTGTAGAACTTAAAAGTGTTAAGCATATCGTCTCTTATGCTGTCTTTGGTATCACCATGATATCCCTTTATTTTACGAGTGGCTTATATCATCTGACTCAGAAAGGTTCACATAAAAAAATTATATTAAAAAAGCTTGATCATATTATGATATTTTTCCTCATAGCAGGGACGTATACACCTTTCTGTTTGATTACTCTTCAAGGCTATGTAGGATCGGTTATTTTATCAGCTGTTTGGATAATCGCTATCTTTGGATTATTCTTTAAAATATATTTCATCAACGCCCCAAGGTCCCTCTACACAACCATATATCTATCTATGGGTTGGATTATTATTTTTGCAATCTACCCTTTATATAAGAATTTAAATATTTACGGAATATATCTACTCCTTATGGGTGGGCTCTTTTACACAGTAGGTGCAATCATATATGCAATAAAAAAGCCAGATCCCTTCCCGGACCTATTCGGTTTTCATGAGATCTGGCACATATTTGTAATAGCAGGTACACTTTGTCACTTTGTAGCAATATATCTTTATACGTAATTAAACAAATATTCTAAAATCTATCTCCTGAAAAATGCTATTTTTACTTTCAAGCTTCTGTAAATATTCAAAATCCACATCACCATTCAGCATCGACTCCAACTTTAAAAAATTGAAGATATGCTCCTTTTCCCTCAATGTGGCATATTCTGTAGCGGTCTTTGTTGTAATAAGAAATGCCCAATCGCTGCTCTGGGCAAGCAGCAACTCCCTCACCATCTGATTTAAGACTCTTTCCTTTAATGGATCTACGGTATCCTTATAAATGGAAGCATAGTAAACAATTTTATCTGAAATAATTTTTAAATGTTTATATATCCATTCGTTCCCTTCGTTTAGCCATACACCATAGTACCCTTTGTCTCCCCATGAAGATGGATTGATTTCCAGTAACTGGTTGGTATTATATTCATTTAGATACTCCATAGGGGTTACAGGTTTTACCACATGACTGTGATTCATATATTTAAAGACATTGTACAGAAATTCCGGCCCTTCAAACCACCAATGTCCAAAAAGCTCCGCATCATATGGGGAAACAATCACAGGTTTTCTATCCATATACTGAACCAACTCCATCACCTGCTTCTCCCTCTCCTTTACAAAATGCTTTGCATGCTGCTCCACTTTCGTAAGAGCATGCTCTCTTACATAATACTCTTTATAATCAGTAGCCCCTGTCACCCTATGATACTTTATACCCGTAAATACCCTTGTACCATCAGGACATATATAAGGCTTGATATACTCATAATCGAGATCATAGCCTATATCCCTATAAAAATCTCTGTAATCCACATCCCCTGGATAACCTTCTTTTGAACTCCAAACCTGTTTGGAAGAGGAGAAATCTCTGGCAAATGCCGCAACTCCAGACTCAGTAAAAACGGGGGCATATACACCATACCTTGGCTTCGGTTTCCCGAATATAATTCCATGTGTGTCGGTGAAAAAATATCTTATTCCATACTCATCAAGTATCTTTTCAAGCCCTTTGTAGTAGGCACACTCCGGTAGCCATATCCCTTTTGGGCTGGTTCCAAAATGTTTTTTATAATTATTTACAGCCACCTCAATTTGTGCCCTCACAGCCTTTTCATTGTAGCTCATAAATGGAAGAAATCCGTGGGTGGCACCGCAGGTTATAATTTCAAGGTTTTCACTATCCTTATATCTCTTATAAACAGATAGAATATCCCAATTGCAGTCTTCCATAAATGATTTTGTAAAACTGAAAAACTCTTTGTAAAATATCGCAAGCTTATTAAAGTTGAAATCGTTGGATGTTCTTTTTATCTCTTTTTCCGAAAGCTCAATCATCCTATCAAGATAAAGCTTATATTTATCTATCAAAACCCCATCCCTCAACATTTCACACAAAGGTGGAGTCATTGAAATGGTAAGTTTGAATTCGACCCCTTCAGATTTTAGTTTTCCAAGGTATTTAAGCAGAGGAACATAACATTCCGTAATAGCTTCAAAAAGCCAATGTTCTTCCAAAAAATAATCATGCTCCGGATGTTTCACAAAAGGGAGATGGGAATGAAGCACCAAAAGCCAATATCCATGCATACTCATCTCCACTCAACGTTATTTTTAGAACTTATAGACTTTAATACATCCTTATAGAGCTCTATACTGCTGTAATATCCATCCATCCCTTTAAGGGAAAGATGTATTATCCTCTCCACATTTTCCTTTACAGTCATATACAAAACATCATCCCTATCTGAAACTCTTTCGGCAGGCATCTTGAAACTATTTGATCTCATTAAAGTTTTAAACTGCCCATTCACCTCTAATCCTATCTCCGCCCAGGCCTCCTGATCCTCCAACATAGGATTTGAAAAGAAATAGTTTCCACTATGGTCAACTTTCACCCTGGATATCTCCCCCATACCATTCGTCACCAGTTTTAAAACCAGCTTAAAGTTTAATATATTTGTATCTTCTACAAATTCCGTCAATTTCGATTTCGTAACCTCCCAGCAAACGTATGCCCTTTTTGCATCGATAGGCAAAAACATAAGCATATCGTAGTTGTATGTTTCAGGTAACCTATAATCTATCTTTGCTGGTGAAGCAATTTCATTCTCCTCTCCCTTTGTACTATAGCCCACCATATCCGAAGGAAGAGGATCAAATTTCGACTTTTCCACGAGTATCTCAGAGTTTACCTCATCCTTTAAAGCTCTTATCAGTTCATCTCTGGACATTTTTGACCTTCCCCTTATATTTTTGGCTTTCGCCATTTCATACAGTTCATTCTTACTGAGTGATTCTAAAACAACCATTCTTAAGCTCTCCTTAAACACTTTTTACTCTCCTGAAAAAACCAGAAGAAAACGATAATCATAATAATATATATTATATCACTATTTATTTTTTTTTCCATATTTTTACAAAAAATTATATTTTTTTTACCATGAAAAATCATTTCAATTTCAAAACCTTTTAATACCTGACAGGATCTCTGTACATTTCTCCGGTAGAAAAGGATTTACATAAACACCGGTGCCTTTTTCAATTCCACCTATACGGTTGATTCTGGGAATCAATTCTATGTACCAATGGAAAAAACGCTCTTTATACTTTGAAAACTCAAGTTCAGGTATGTCTATGTTACAAGCGGCATTTATCAGATTTATATTCAAAGATGCACCATCCAGCGCCACATTATATCTCTTTAAAACATCAATCATGATTTCGGCAAGTTTTACTTTCTCATAATCTTTTAAACCAATAAAATCATGCGTATGAATCAACGGTACGATGTGAACTTCAAAAGAATGTCTTGGGGCATAAGGTGAATAGGCCACAAAAAAATCGTTTTTAACAACTATTCTTTCTCTTTTTTCCAATTCAAAATTGAGAATATCACATATTAAACATCTATTATTCACGTAATAATATTCATAAAGATTCTTCCATATATTCTTTATTTCGTTTGGCAAAAAAGGGAATGCCACAATCTGAGAATGTGGATGTGAAATGGTTGCACCTGCCACTTTTCCACAATTTTTTATCATCGTGATATATTTTAACCTCACATCCTTCCTTAAATCTGTTATTCTTGCAATAACGGCATTAAACAATCTGACAATATCATCCACTTGATAATCAAAAATTTTTAAGTTATGAGTTCTCGAATCGATTATTACCTCATGTGCCCCAAGCCTTGAAGAAAAGGCATAAGGTCCATACTGCTTTATACCATCTGTCTCTTCAACCTTTAACAGAGGGAATTTATTTGGTATGACCCTGGTGAGCCAGACTTTTTTCCCATCAACTATTCCGGTATCCTCATATAGACTTCTGCCGGTATACGATTCATGCCCAGGGCAGAATGGGCAGTATTCTGGATCATCCTCAACCTCCTTCTGGAGTATCAGATAATCCCCCCGATCACCCCTTTCCGGTGCAAAAACTATCCATCTCTTTTTTATAGGATCATATCTAAGTTGCATATTTTACACTCCGATTAAAGATATATTTCTCCTTTTACTTTCAACGTCTTTGACAATTTAAACGGAAATACAAATGCTACCCCCTGTGTGGTAAAATCAACCCCCTGCTCACTCTGGTGAACAGTATCTACACTATAAGCAAACATATCTGTACTCTTATTCAGCAAAATTTTCAATGAAATATTCCCTGCATTCACTTCGATCCTTTTCGCGGTTGTGGCAAACCCCTTTTTAAAGATTTTTTTATTGATAACCAAATTTTCATATTCAAAAAAATGAAAGTTCATCTCCATCAAATACCACAAATCTCCGCTGTAATCTGTATCGATGGATATAGAAAATTGAAGTTTATCCTCTTTAAGGCTAAACTGCTTTTCAAGGACCGTATTATATCTTTTATCCATATAGATACCACCAACCCTTTTAAAAGATAAAACTCCTTCCTTTAGCTCCATGTCAAAAGGCTGATTAGCAAAATCACCTAATTCCCTATATCGGTTCATAGCAATCTCATCAGATGTAAAAGCATCCACAAAATGATCCACAAATGAATTTCTATCATACCAGTCAAATGCTATCTGTTTTTTAATATCTTCATCAAGTGAAACCTTCATCTCATGAATTGTCGTGATTCCTGTAGCCAACTCCTCGTCGGATACCTTATCGCTATTTAACAATGCATCATGATAACCTTCCCATCTTCGGGAGAGGGTATTTAGAATGTTTATTTCAAATTCTTTAATATCAAAGCTTTTGAGTTGACCTCCATGTTTAGCTGTAAAAAGAAGATTAACTTTGTCATTTCTAAGCATTGCCGTACCGTATCCATCCAGTAGAAGATCATCAACCATCACATCAGGCGACTTTTCCATCTTTTCAACCTCTTTCTCAGCCTTTATAATATACCTGAAAGCATTATCTCTGAGGTTTGGAAGATATATACCCCCAAAGATCCCATGCCAGAGAACATCGTTGCACTCAGCTCTAAATAGGAGATCATCCAGATAATCGTTTTTCAATTCTTTGGCTTTTTCGGATATTTTGAGTATTCTTTTATGTATATGGTTACTCTCAGGATACTTCACAAAAAAGTTTTTCCAGTGGGCACCTTTCACAAAAATATCAGCCACATCTGCAAACTCAGATCTCTTGACAAAAGAGATAAACCGCTCCATCTGTGTAAATTTATCCGCAAATAAAGACCATTCCCCCATCTCCTTATAAGAAGTCAGGGGAAGGTAAGCAAGTCCCAGAGGTTTATTCTCTTCAACAAACTGATAAAAATGTTTAAAAGAGATATCTTTTCTCTCCATAAATGACTCAAAAAATCTCTTAAGCCAACCCTTTTCATATACCCACTCGTATGTCTTTGGCCATACACCAAACTTCTCTCCATCATCAAAAATTATTGCCGATTTCCCACCTTTCTTCATTATTTCATCAGTATAGCTTAAAATATCTTCCGGCTCTTTAAATGGGATGATATACCTGAGCTTCTGATCTATCGGAAATATATTCATCTTTACTCCATCCTGTTCTGTCACAAAGTAACCGTAGAGTGAGTCTTTATGAAAACCGATAGATATAAAATGATAATCATCCACCACAATATACTCTATTCCACACTCCGCCAGATCAGGAATAATGGAAGGATCCCATACCCTTTCAGTAAGCCACAATCCCCTGGGTTTCTGCCCAAAATTGTTGTGGATAAACTGGTTTAACTTTTTTATCTGACATATTCTGTCCCTCTTTGGAATTGCAGAAAGTACAGGCTCATAAAACCCTCCAGAAAAAAACTCCACCTGACCTTCATTGGATAACTTTTGAAACATCTTAAAAAGATCAGGATGATTATTTTTTATAAACTCCAGCAACCATCCACTAAAATGCACCGCAAAATTAAATTCTTTATAATTAGATGCACTTTCAATAAAAGGTAAATAACTTTTTAACGTCACCTCATCAACGATATGTTTAAAATTATCCACCGGTTGATGACAATGTATACCAAAAAGAAATGAAAAACTCATAAATCACCTCATAATTTATACGATAAATTCTATTTTAAATCCATTAAACTCTTTATTGGAAAACACCTTTAAAGATATCCCATTTTTCTCGCATATCTTAAAAATTGTGTATATTCCAAGACCTGTACCACTACTTTTCGTAGTAAAAAAAGGTTTACCAAAATTTTCAATTATTGCCTCATCCACACCAGGGCCATTATCCTGGTATATCATTTTGTTATCATTGTTATAAATATCTATAACTGCATCATTTTTAATCTCATATGAATTGATCAACAGATTCCATACTATCTGTTTAAATTCACTGTCAGAAAGCGGTAACCTGAAGTAATCGTCTAAATTTGATTTTATCACAAGATTTTCAAAAATCCCACTGTTTTTAATATAGTAGATGAAATCATCAAGGATATCTTTTACTTTTATATTATCACTTTTTTTAAAATTATCCTTTGAAATAATCAGCATATTACCCAATATAAGATCAAGTCTGTTCAACTCCCTCATGAAGATCTGCACCAGTCTGTCATCGCCCCTTACATCTTTCAAAAGTAGCTGTAAAGCCCCTTTAATAGCCCCAAGAGGATTTTTTATCTCATGGGCCAGGACGGAGGAAAACCTTCCAAGATCCGCAAGCCTTCTTTCCTCTTCTAATTTTAATTTGAGTTGCTCTTTTTCAGAAACATCCTGAAATATAAAAAGATTAGCAGCCATTAACCCTTTAGGATCCTTGAAAGGGCTTAATTTATACCCTATAAATTTATTTTCATTTTTTACTATACCTTCCGAAACTTCAATCTTAATTAAATCATCAATACGCATCCCCTCCAGATTTTGAATATCAAATATCTTTCTTGCACTATTGTTTGCTGATAAAATAAATTTATTATTGTCGATAAGCATCACACCAAAATCAACATTTTCAATAATAGCCTGGTGCAAATTTGTAAGCTCAGCTAATCTACTCTTATATTTTTCACTCTCCAGAAGCTGCTTTTTATATTTTTTATTGAGCAGGCTTACGAGAAAAACAATTAATAAGAATGACAACACATATTCACTTAAAAGCATAAAATATTTGAAATTGTAATATTGAGGGACAAAAAGACTACTTTTAACAATAAATAAAAAAGAGAAAATTATAATAACCGTTAAAACACCTACAATTCCTCCGTTAAACCCCTCATAAAAACTCATATAGATGATAACAACTGCAAAAAAAAGTATATATGGGCTATCCAGATAACCGGTATTCAAAATAAGATAAGAAGTAATTATCAAATCAAAAATAGCTTGAATGTAAAAGGACACCTTTGGACTTATAACTTTGCTTAAAAAAACCACCATCAGTGAAAAAAATACCACCATCAAACCGATATTTATAAATAAAATGGTATTTATTTCACTTCGGAAAATATCTGCTAATACATTACTAAAAAAGAATGTTAATACATATATAAAGAGTCTGATGGAGATGATAACATAATTTGTTTTCTGATCTATCATCCACCAACAACGCTACCCATCTTAAATATCGGCAGATACATGGCAATTATAACAAAACCCACTGCCCCCCCAACAAATAACATCAGCATAGGCTCCACTAATTTTGTAAGCCCCTCAACTGCCCTATCAACCTCATCATCATAAAAATCTGCTATCTTAGTTAACATTTGATCCAGAGCCCCCGTCTCCTCACCCACAGAGATCATCTGAGTAACCATAGGAGGGAAAACACCAGCTTTTTCAAGAGGATAAACTATATTTTTTCCAGATTCTATATCTGTCTTACTTTTGATAAGATGTTTTTCAATAACCTTATTGCCACTTGTCTTTGCCACAATATCAAGCGCTTCAAGTATCGGCACACCACTATTCAAAAGAGTACCTAACGTTCTGGAGAATTTTGATATGGCAACCTTTTTTAAAAGGTCACCGAATTTGGGAATCTTTAAAAGAAATTGATCTATCATGTATCTACCTTTTTCGCTCTTTTTATAAAGGATTCTGATGGTAATGACGGAAATAACTATGAAAGCCAGAATCAATCCCCCACCATACCAGCTTGACAAAAAATTACTCAAATTTATGGTAAATTGCGTTAGAGCTGGAAGTGTGCCGCCAAAACCCTCATACATCTCTTTAAATTTTGGAATAATAAATACCATAAGCCCCCATACAACTACAACAGCCACCGTTAAAACAATAGAAGGATACATCATTGCTGCTTTTACTTTTCTCTTCAAGGATATTGCCTTTTCCATATACCCGGCTAACCTATCCAGAACATTATCGAGTAATCCTCCTGCTTCTCCTGCCCTTACCATGTTTATGTATAGGTCACCAAAAACACTTCTGTATTTTTCAAGACCTCTGCTGAAAGGTGCCCCCTGCTCAATCTGACTTTTAATGTCTTCAAACATCTCCCGTACACATTTTTTACTGGCCTGACTTGCAATAATATCAAGGGCCTTCATAATTGGAAGCCCAGCACTGATCATGGTGGAAAGCTGTCGGGTAATAATAACAATATCTTCATCTTTTATTTTATCACCAAAAGAGATCTCAAGACTTTTCCAATCCCTTTTGACCTCTTTTACCGTCATTCTCCTCATCTTGAGGGCTTTTATGACATCTTCTTTATTTTTCCCCTCAATTTCCCCCTTAATTTCGTTACCAGTTGCGTCAACTGCCACATAATTAAACTTTGCCACAACTACCTCCAGCAGTAGCTTTTTATTATCTCCTTCTGATACCAGACCTATCTATCATCTGTTTAACTTCTTCCGGATATACCGCTCTATTTATAGCCTCATCGTAAGTAATTAAACCTTTGGCATAGGCATTAAACAGTGATTGACTCATTGTGATCATACCATGCTCCGACTGACCGGATTGCATCATAGAATAGATCTGATGCAATTTATCTTCTCTTATAAGGTTTCTAATACCTGGATTGGGAATTAAAACCTCACATACCATCACCCTACCTTTACCATCAGCTCGTTGGAGTAACTGTTGGCATACAACCCCCTCTAAAACAAAAGAGAGCTGTGCTCTCACCTGTGACTGTTGGTGTGGTGGGAATACATCTATAATCCTATTTATAGTCTGGATAGCACTGTTTGTATGAAGTGTACCAAAAGTGAGGTGTCCGGTTTCTGCAACTGTAAGAGCAGCCTCTATAGTCTCAAGATCCCTCATCTCTCCTATTAATACGACATCAGGGTCCTGTCTTAATATATATTTCAACGCCTTGGCAAACGACTTGGTGTCAGCATTTACCTCCCTCTGGTTTACCATCGCCTCTTTATGCTGATGCAAATACTCTATGGGGTCTTCTATTGTGATTATGTGTACTTTTTGTTCAGAATTTATTTTGTCTATCATAGCTGCAAGGGTAGTAGACTTACCACTTCCGGTGGGACCTGTTACAAGAACCAAACCTCTGGGTTTTTCACAAAGGGTTTTAAGAACAGGTGGTAATCCAAGCTCTTCAAAAGTCATTACACGATATGGAATTCTTCTTATCGCAGCCGCCACAGCACCCCTTTGCATAAAAAAGTTTGCCCTGAATCGACTAACCCCTTTTATACCGAAGGAACAATCCAACTCCTGATCCTCTTCAAACCTTTTTTTCTGCGCCTCAGTCATAATACCATAACATATCTTTTTGGTATCATTTGGTAAAAGTATCTCTGTACCAAATCTTACCAGGTCTCCGTGTATCCTATAAACCGGTGTAGTTCCCACCGTAAGATGTAGGTCTGTGGCATCAAGCTCTATCATTTTTTGCAACAACTCCTGCAGGGAATACTTACTGGTTTCTTGATTTTCAGGCATCTCAGGCATATTTAACCCCCTTTATTTTTAATCCGCAAAAGTAACTCTTACAACCTCTTCAAGGGTTGTAATACCTTTCTTAATCTTCTCCAGCCCACTTCTTCTAAGAGTTATCATACCTTCTTCTACTGCAGCCTTTTTTAGTTCATTGGCATTTGCACCTCTCAGAATTAGCTCCCTTATCCCTTCACTCACAGTCATGACCTCATACAAAGCCAATCTACCTTTGTAGCCTGTTCCACCGCAGGCATCACAGCCTTTCCCTTTCATTGGGACAAAGCTATCAAGCTCATCCTTTCTAAAACCCACACTTAATAGCGCCTCAGCAGGTATTTTTACCTTCTCTGCACATTTAGAGCAGATCTTCCTGGCAAGTCTCTGGGCAAGAATAACCACTGTGGAGGAAGCCACAAGAAAAGGCTCTATACCCATATTAAGAAGTCTGTTTATTGTGCTCGGGGCATCATTTGTATGCAAAGTGGATAATACGAGGTGTCCCGTCAAAGCCGCCTTTATTGCAATTTCGGCAGTTTCGTAATCCCTTATCTCCCCCACCATGATTATATCTGGGTCCTGCCTCAAAAAAGATCTTAAGGCAGATGCAAAATTAAGACCTATCTCATCCTTTATCTGAACCTGATTGATACCAAATATATTATACTCCACCGGATCTTCAGCAGTCATTATGTTCACATCAACTTTATTAAGTCTGCTCAATGCGGAATATAGCGTCGTAGACTTACCACTACCGGTGGGTCCTGTAACCAAAACCATACCATAGGGGGATTCTATACCATTGATAAATCTTTCAAGTGAACTGGGCTCAAATCCTAACTTTTCCAGATCAAGCTGGAGATTACTTTTATCCAGGATACGGAGAACTACTTTTTCACCAAAAAGAACAGGTAACGTAGAAACCCTCATGTCTACCGATTTATTCGGTAGCTTCAACTTTATCCTACCATCCTGTGGAAGCCTCTTTTCTGCAATATCTAATTCTGCAAGTATCTTAAGCCTCGAAATTACAGCATCTTTTATATTTCTTGGTGGTTTGACAAGGTCGTATAATACCCCATCAACCCTCAATCTTATTCTAAAATCTTTCTCATAAGGCTCCACATGTATATCTGATGCACCTCGTTTTATGGCTTCATGAAGGATATAATTGACAAATTTAACAATTGGGGTATCATTCACCTCTTTCCTTAAAGCATCAACAGAAATCTCTTTTTCTGATACTTCTTCTATCTCAAGTTCATCCAGTTCGAATGATTCTTCAATAATGTTACTCACAGCAAGGTCTGTGGATGATTCGGTTTCAAGAATAGCATTGATACTCGACTCCACTGCAACGTAAGGTTTTATCGTATAGCCCGTAATAAATCTAAGATCCTCAAGGGCATAAGCATTGGAGGGATCTGCTATGGCTACGCTTAATACATTACCAGCCCTATCAAAAGGTACCACCATATATTTTCTACAGAGATCCTTAGGTATCAGAGAAAGGATTTTAGGGTCTATCTGTTTGGACTTCAGATCGACATAAGGCACACCATATTGTTGGCTTAAAAACTCAGCAATCTTTCCTTCGTCAACGAAACCAAGTTTTACAAGTATCGATCCTAAACGCCCCCCTTCCTTCTTCTGAACTTCGATGGCTTTAGCAAGCTGTTCTTCTGTAATTAAGTTTTCACTTAATAATATTGCTCCTATCTTTGTAGATATCATCAAAAACTCCTAAAGCATCTTAATAACTTCATTATAATCTATCGCAAAATCAAAATCATTCCAGATACAAAATGCCTTATAAGCCTGCCCCACAAGCATCAATATTCCATCAAAACCCTTTTTACAATCCACTTTTTCCAAAAAAATAGTTTTTTTATCTAAATCGTACTGCATATCAAAAGCCACATCTGCTTTTAAATCCCACAAAACAGCCCCACCAGATATGCCAGCACTACTCCCATTGATAATTATATCATATTTTTTTGAATAATCAAAAGATTTTATATCCATTACAGTATATTTTTTTATACCGAATTCTTCAGCTATTAAAAACCCTTTTTCTACAGTTCTATTAACAATAATCAACTTCTCATAATCATGATTTTTTAATTCGTATAGTAATCCTCTAACAGCTCCCCCTGCACCTAATACGACTATAACCTTTCCACCTAGTCCAACATTATAAAATTTAAATGTCTCTCTAATCCCAAATATGTCTGTGTTATAGCCAATTAATTTACCATCCTTGATTTTTACCGTATTAACGGCTCCAATCTTTTCAGCATCACTGTCCAGGTCATCTAAAAAATCGATGATTATCTCTTTGTAGGGTAAAGTAACGTTGAAACCTGCAAAATGCATCTTTTTAAAAAGATCTATTATATCAGCAAGCTGTGAATCCTCCACCTCAAAGCAACAGTAGCCACCATTTAACCTATTGAGATATAGAAAGATATTATGGATTTTAGGAGAGATGCTATGGGAAATAGGTTTTCCAATCAGTCCAAAGTTCTTATACATCTTTGCTGTTTTCCAGTTCTTCCCCTTTTTTTGAAGGTAATAGCACCCCAGCAGATATTATAAACTTAAATGCTGACTGCACAGTAATATCAAGAATGATCACCTCATCTTTGGGAACAATAATAACAAAACCAGATGTGGGATTTGGGGTGGTTACAATAAAGATAGTATAATATTTATCTTCATGACCATCCTGTAATATACTTTTATTATTTGTTACAAATCCAACTGAATAGACCCCTTTTCTTGGATACTCCACGAGCACGACTTTTTTAAAGGTATCTGTTTTTGTGGATTGAAAGGTTGTTATTATCTGTTTAGTGGCATTGTAGCTTGTTTTAACCAGCGGAATTTTCTCCACCAGCCTCTCAAGTTTTAGTATAACTCTTTTACCAAAATAATTTTTTGTAAATAATCCAGCAATAAGAACAATAGTAATCATAACAAAAAAAGATAGGATCTTTTTCAGAAAGATTGGCGTATCCCACCCTAATTCTTTATCGATTATATCAAAATAGGGTAGGAGAAAACCGGTCATACTGTTCAACAGGAATGCTAAAAAATAGTAAGTAACTACTAAAGGTAAAAGGGCAAAAAGCCCTGTCAGAAAAGTATTCCTTAATTTCAGAACAAAACTGGATTGTTTTTTATTTTGTTCCGAAGAGTCTATCACCTGCATCCCCCAATCCAGGCACTATATACCCTTTTTCATTCAGTTTTTCATCAAGTGCTGCAGCATAAACTTTAACATCATGATGAGCAGAACAAAGCTTTTCCACCCCTTCCGGAGCAGCGATTAAACACATAAATTTAATACTTTTTGCCCCTGCTTTTTTTAACATATCCACCGCTGCAGAAGCAGAACCACCAGTGGCAAGCATAGGATCTATCAAAATAAATTCACGATTGTCCGTGTCGGAAGGAATTTTAAAATAGTAGCTCACCGGCTTCAGAGTCTTTTCGTCTCTGTAAAGCCCTATATGCCCAACCCTTGCGGATGGTATCAGTTTTAAAATCCCATCTACCATTCCAAGCCCAGCCCTCAATATCGGCACAAGCGCAACCTTTTTCCCTGAGAGGATGTAAGATTTTGTTTCACAAATAGGTGTTTTAATGGTCACCTCTTCTAGAGGGAAATCCCTCGTAATTTCATATGCCATAAGCATCGCCACTTCATCCACCAGCTCTTTAAACTCTTTCTTAGAGGTCTTTTCATCTCTAATAAAGGTTAATTTATGACTTATCAATGGATGTTTTACAAGCATAAAATTATCAAGTCTCATTGTTATCTCCCTTCTGGTAGTACGAAATTTAAGATTACACCAACCAGACCTGCAAGACCAATTCCACCAAGTGTTATAGGACCCACACTCAAAACGAGATTCCCTATCCCTATAACCAGTACCACCGATACTATCACAAGATTTCTTGCCTTAGCCATATCCACTTTATTTCTCACAAGGGTACCAACACCGATTGCAGCAATCATACCAAAAAGCAATATAAGAATACCACCCATAACTGGCACAGGAATCGTTTTTAATACTGCGTTTAATTTACCCATAAAAGCCAATAATATAGCAGTAAACGAAGCAATTCTCATATAAACAACATCTGTGGCTTTCGTCAATGCCACTGCACCTGTTACCTCAGAATATGTGGTGTTGGGGGGACCACCCAGTAAACTCGCAAAAGATGTGGCCAATCCATCCCCCAATAATGTTTTATGCAACCCGGGATCTTCTAAATAGTTTTTCCCCGTTACAGAAGAGATGGCCAGAATATCCCCCACATGCTCTATCGCTGGTGCAATAGCAACAGGTAAGATAAAAAGAATTGCATTTAGATCAAATACAGGTAACGCATAACTACCATTTTTTATTGCCTCAAGCCATGGCACAACAAACCATTTTGCATTGGCAATTGGGCTTAAATCCACAACACCCATAATCAAAGAAAAAAGATACCCCACTATTATACCCATTAAAATAGGGATCAGACTCAAAAGCCGTCTACCATACATTACCACTATTATGGCTGTGACAAGAGAAACTGTTGATATTATCATGGCTTTGCCATTAAAGTTGCCTGATCCGTCAAAGCTTTTTGCCATTTTTATTGCTACTGGTGCGAGATTTAATCCTATAACCATAATTACCGGCCCAGTAACCACCGGAGGTAGATATCTTTCTATAGCACGTACACCACCTTTATATACCAAAAAGGAAAATAGAAGATATGCAAGTCCTGAAGCGACAAGCCCCCCAAATGTCTCACCCACACCAAAATTTTTCATTGAATATTGAATAGGAGCAATA
This sequence comes from Calditerrivibrio sp., assembly GCF_049968475.1. Lineage (NCBI taxonomy): Bacteria > Pseudomonadati > Deferribacterota > Deferribacteres > Deferribacterales > Calditerrivibrionaceae > Calditerrivibrio > Calditerrivibrio sp. The sequence goes on from NZ_JBMFQS010000007.1 coordinate 35,901, forward strand.
AAGGCAAATGAGCTTGCCAGAAATACAGGAACTTTAGATTTAGTAATAAACTGGAAAAGTAAAGTGCCGGCACCGGCTGTGAAAAGTGCTATAGAAGGATCAAGACCTGTAAGTAGTGGCACCAGAACAAGGGCACCAAATGCCACGAATAAAAATTGGACACCCAACAGTATCCTATTTATCCCAATTGAATTATGCATCAGAATCCTCCATCATTATATTATGATTAAATAGCTGCCTTTCAAGCAACCTATCGTAATTGCTCCAGCCACCAGCTGTTATATTATCTTTTATGAATATAGACTTAAAAGTATTAACTTTTGCATCCATATCGTCTATGTGGTGAAGTATAATAGCCTCCAAAGTTTTTGGTTTTTTAGGGGATCCATACTCTAAAAGGCCATGGTGACTGGCAATCATATGATTTATTACGTGTCTGTATAATTCTGGAAAATTATCAATCTTTGCACAATAGCTATTTACAAGCTCAATACCCAGAAGCAAATGACCTATAAGTTTCCCACTATCCGTATAATCAAAACCTTTTGATATATCCAGTTCATACACTTTTCCTATATCATGGAAAATAGCCCCTGCCATCAAAAGATCTCTGTTTACTTTATAATAATTGCTCATGATAACAGCAAGCCTAACAACAGAATAGGTGTGCTCCAGCAAACCACCTATGTAAGCATGATGTACATTTTTTGCCGCAGGCATTTTTTTAAATTTTGTGGTGACATCCTGATCATTTTTAAACTCTCTAAAGAGGGCTTTTATAAATCTATCTTGCAGATTACTCTCCACAAAGCTTACAAACTCATCGTACAACTGATTCTCATCAAAATCCCCCTTTGGTAAAAAATCTTTCGATTCCTCCTCCGGCATCTTTGACATGTTATTAATTTTTATCTGAAACTGACCATTGTAGCTCTGAATAGTACCACTTACATCAACAACATCACCCTTCTGGGGATCAAATTTAAGCTTATTGCTATCAAACATTATCCCCTGTATCTGAACACCATCTTTATCTATAAGAACAACCTTTATGAAAGGCCTATTATCCTTAGTGTTACTTTTTGCTATCTCCATAATCATATATTTTTTATTAAGATTCATATCCATACTTCATCACCAACTATCCACATCTTCACTCCTTTCAACAGAGATATCTTTGATATATATCCCCTCTTTTTTTAGGGCCTTTAGCAAAAGGAGCACCTTTTCATGCTGACTTTCCGTCGAATAGATAGCAACATGCCCCTTTTCACGGTCTATAGTTCTCATTATACCGATCCCATCATATGAGTCCAGTATACTATTTATATATAGAATTTGATCTCGATTTGCAATAAATTTAATTTTTACACTCGATTCTGTCATACAAATTCCGTCACAAAAATAATTTTATTCAATTTTTCAGCCACAATTTTGCAGTCCAAAAATAGATTCTTTTCGAAATAAAAACAATCTTGTTCAAAATTTGCCAGTAACCTGATATATCTTTCAAAATTCTCCGAAAAACTTTTAAAATCCATCAAAAAAAAACCTCTTTCAAAACATAACCCATCCTTCAAAAAGTATACTATCTCTTGCAAACGATCCACCTGTTTGATAGTATCGAAAATTTTCCCAAGGTTTAATAAATCTATCCTGGCGGTTACACCTCTGGGTAATCTATTGATGAAATCAAAATCTAAAAAAATTGGAAATATATCCAGCCCTCTATCTTTTTCCACACTTGGATATGACACCGTGATATGTTTAACCATTTTTTGTATGCAAACCAAAATCGTTTTTTATTTTTTCAAGAATACCATTTATATAGCCGGGACTATTCTGTCCAGAGTATTTATTTGCAAGGGTTACATAGTCATCAATGACCTTTATAGGGTCATCAGTTTCAAATAGCTCGAATATAGCCAATCTTAAAATCAGAAGATCCATCATAGGCAATCTATTTAGATTCCAACCATGTTTTAAATACTTCTCAATAAGCTCATCTGAAAAAACAGTTTTTTCTATAGCTTTTTTTAATAAACCAACACTTTCAAATAGAATCTCTCTATTAAATCCGTTATACTTAACAAGACCGTCCACAATAGTTTCAAGCATCTCTCCACTCTGAAGGTGCATATAATAAAGATTTAAAGCATATTTTCTTATCTTTGTTAGTCTCTTACTACCCATTAAATATTCTGTTCCTTTATAAGATTTACAAGTTCGAGTGCCCCCATTGCGGCCTCTGCCCCTTTATTCCCGGCTTTGGTACCAGCTCTTTCAACAGCCTGCTCTATTGTATCGGTAGTGAGCACACCAAAGATGACAGGCACTTCCGTGTCATATCCAGCTTTGGCTACACCCTTTGAAACCTCAGCAGCCACATAATCAAAATGCGGAGTAGAACCCCTTATAACAGCCCCAAGTGCAATAACAGCATCATATTTTTTCGATTTTGCAAGCTTTTTGCATATAAGTGGTATCTCAAAAGCACCAGGTGTTTTAAACACCTCTATATCTTTTTCCTCCACATTATGTCTCACAAGTGCGTCCACAGCCCCTGCCACAAGACTCTTTACTATAAAGTCGTTGAACCTTGATGCCACTATGGCAAATCTTAACCCTCTGCCATCATATTTACCTTCAAACACCTTAACCGTCATAGATCACCCCTATTATTTTTTGACCTTTTTTATATTCAACTTGTGTCCGAGCTTCTCCTCTTTTGTTTCAAGATATCTTATATTTTCTGGAGTTACTTCACATACTATAGGAACCCTTTCCACTATATCTATACCGTATCCCGACAGAGCCTTGATCTTTCGGGGATTGTTTGTAATCAATCTCATTTTATTAATCCCTAAAAACCTGAGTATCTGGGCACCAAAACCGTAGTCCCTCAAATCATCCTTAAACCCCAGGTGTAGATTGGCTTCCACTGTATCAAACCCCTCATCCTGTAGATGATAAGCTTTAATCTTATTTAAAATGCCAATTCCTCTACCTTCCTGAAACATGTAAAGCAAAATTCCCTTACCTGCCTTCTCTATCATCTGCAAAGAGCAATGTAGCTGAGACCTGCAATCGCACCTCAATGAACCAAACACATCACCTGTCAAACACTGGGAGTGAACCCTGACAAGTACAGGTTCATCTTTTTGAATATCACCTTTAATAAGAGCCACTGCTTCCTGCCCATCTATAACATTTTTAAACCCTTTTATAATAAACTTACCAAAGATAGTAGGAAGATTCGCAACGGCAGACTCCTCCACTACTGTTTCCGTTTTTAATCTGTAGGCAATAAGATCCGCAATTGTCACTATCTTTATGCCGTGTTCCCTGGCAAAAATTTCCAGATCGGGCATACGTGCCATCGTACCATCATCTTTCATAATTTCACATATCACCGCTGCTGGGGTAAGCCCCGCCATCCGGCATAGGTCAACAGAACCCTCAGTTTGCCCAGCCCTCACAAGCACCCCACCATCCCTTGCCCTCAGTGGGAATACATGTCCTGGTCTTGCAAGATCTGAAGGCTTAGTTTTGGGATCTATGGCTACTTTTATCGTCTTTGCCCTATCATGGGCAGATATCCCGGTGGTTACCCCCTCTTTTGCTTCTATGGAAACTGTAAATGCAGTGCCAAATCTTGCGGTATTACCCATTTCGTTCACCATAAGGTTAAGCCCAAGTTCATCACACCTTTTGGCTGTGAGACTAAGACAGATAAGACCTCTTCCATACTTTGCCATAAAATTTATGGCCTCAGGCGTTACAAAATCGGCTGCAATTACAAGGTCACCTTCATTCTCCCTATCTTCATCATCCACTAAAATGATCATCTTACCTTTTCTAAGCTCTTCAATCGCCTCTTCTATACCTATTTTTACATCACTTTCCATATTTTCTCCCATTTTAAATTCATAATTTTCCATATAGATTTTTTATTACCAATCATAATCCACAAGCATCTTTTCTAATCTATTATTATTTTCCCTATTTTGCAATAATCTTTCTACATATCTTGCAATAACATCCACTTCAAGATTTATACCATCTCCAGGCTTTTTATACTTAAGCGTTGTAACCTCAAACGTATGTGGAATAACCGCAACGGTAAAATAGTCCTCCCCAAGATCTGACACCGTCAAACTTATACCATTTACCGCAATTGAACCTTTTTTAGCAATATACTGTTTTATGGGATCGAATCCCCCTATGCTAAGCTCGATGCTCTCCCCTCTAAATCTGATCTGTTTTACGATTCCCACACAATCAACATGCCCCAATACAAGATGCCCTCCAAGCCTGCTATTTAAAGTAAGAGCCCTCTCTAAATTGACCTTATCATTATTTTTAATACTGGAAAGTGTTGTTTTAGAGATGGTTTCATAGGAAACATCAGCGATAAAGTTATTTTCATTATTTTTAGTAACAGTAAGACATACACCATCCACCGCAATAGAATCACCCACCCGCACATCGTCAAGTATTAAGCTACAATTAATTTGCAACTCAGCATTTTCTCCCTTCCTGATTACCCTGCTAACCGTACCTACCTCTTCGATTATCCCTGTGAACATCCGTATTTACACCTATTTCTAAATTTTTCTGTCAACTGAAGCACATGATCTGTATAATCGTTAAATTTATATACATGTAAAATATCTTCTTCAAACCTTTTGGTATCAGTTAGCTTACATTTATAAGCATCTTCTATTTTTACACAGTTTAGGTCACCAAAAAGTGGCACACCATCGCCACCGATAACTTTTGGGGAGATGAAGTGGTAAAACCTGTCCACCAAACCCTCTTTGATAAATGAAGCAAAAACTTTACCGCCACCTTCCACAAATATGTTAAGTAGATTCAATGCTACCAATTTATCAGAGAGATCCATCAGATCCACAAGACCATTCTTTTCTTTACATATAAGCACCCTTACACCATAACTTTTCAAAAGATCCATTTTAGCATCATCGCTTACAGTGGTGGCAACAATGAGATACTTTCCAAAATCTCTCACTACTTTTGATTCTGGAGAAATCGATAGTTTAGAATCAAGTATTATCTTTAAAGGCTCCTTTTCCCTGTTGAAATTACGCACGTTTAGTAAAGGGTCATCATTTTTAACTGTATTGATACCAATAATAATAGCATCACTGACAGATCTGAGGTAATGTACGTATACCCTTGAGGATTCACCTGAAATCCATTTTGAATCTCCGGTGGATGTGGCTATCATACCATCTATTGAAGAAGCGGCTTTTAATGTGAAGTAAGGCTGCCTTTTCAGGATAAATTTTGTAAAGTCTTCTATAATCTCTGCACAGACATATTCATTGAATCCCAAAAACACTTCTATACCAGCATCGTTTAAGATCTTTATAGCATTACCGCTGTGATTAGGATTTGGATCCACCACCCCTATGAAAACCCTTTTTATACCACTTTTTATGATTGCTTCCGTGCATGGCGGGGTCTTGCCAGTAGTGGAGCAGGGCTCAAGAGTAACGTAAAGATCGCCACCTTCAGGGGACTCCTCACAATCTTTTAAAGCTTCTATCTCCGCATGCGGCATTCCAAAACCGGTGTGATAACCTCTACCGATAACTCTCCCATTTTTTACGACAACGGCCCCCACAATGGGATTTGTATAATTATACCCCTTACCCATCAAAGCCAGCTGTATAGCTTCATCCATAATTAACAGAGGATTAACCAATTTTCTCTCCTATCTTTTTTTCTGTACCGTTTAATATCCTTTTTATGTTATCTTTATGTTTATAGATTACAAAAACCACCACAAAAAATGTAGCTATTTTAAGAAACGTGGAATTTTCTAAATAAAACACAGATATAAGCAACACAACAGCTGCAATGATGGAGCTCAGAGACACCATTCTAAATATAAGAGCAACAAGTATAAAAGCAACGAAAGCTATCCCAAGACTGATGGGGCAAACGGCAAGGTATACTCCGACGGCGGTGGCCACACCTTTACCCCCTTTGAAATTTAAAAATATCGTAAAAGTATGCCCTAATATAGCCACTATGCCCAAAATCAACAACGTTTCGGGAGGATAAAGATAAAAATGTTTCAAGATAAAAAGCGGCACAAAGCTTTTTGCCATGTCCAGTAAAAAAGCCACCAAAAAACCCCAGAATCCAAGAACCCTACCGGCATTAGTGGCCCCAACGTTTCTACTACCCACAGTCCTTATATCAATGTCTTTTACCACCTTCACGAGAATAAAGGAAAAGGGGATGGATCCTATAATATACATAAAAATTGCAAGAATTATATTTTTCATCATACTTCTTTTTCTTTATACCCCTCTTTTTTATTAAAAAAGTCTAAATAGTAAACAACACACGAATACAGGGATACAAAAAGGGCAATATAGATAAGTATCTTACCTATAAAAAATGTATCAAGATTAAAAAGAGGACGTTTGAATATCAAACAACCAATGGCCACCATCTGTAAAACTGTTTTAAGCTTACCCGAAAAACCAGCAGCAATCACCACCCCCTTACTTGCTGCAAAATTTCTCAAAGCTCCTATCACAAAATCTCTTGATAACATTAAAATCACTATCCAACCAGCCAACCTATTTAGCTCCACAAGGACTATCATACTTGAAGCCACAAGTATCTTATCCGCCACAGGATCCAATATCTTTCCAAAATCAGTGATAATCTGGTATTTTCTTGCCAGATATCCATCTATATAGTCTGTTATGGATGCTATCACAAACAGGACGGTGGCTATAATATTTGTGGTGTCCGTATCCATATAGAGAAAAATTAGAAAAAAAGGTATTATCAGTACCCTGAGGATTGTGAGCTGATTGGGAAGATTCATGAAACTTTTATCAAACATCATAAAAAAGCATCCTTATAACAAACGATATTTTTCAACCTTATACCTTAAAATCCTCAAGCTTATACCTAAAAGCTTTGCGGCCCTGCTTTGATTATTCCCGGTAAGATTTAATGCTGATGTTATATACTTTTTTTCGATAGTTTCAAGTACCTTTTCAAGTTGTATAGGGGAATCCGGCTTAAGCTCTGGCAAAATATCGTCATCATCGGCAATCTTTTTTGAAAAATACCCCAGAATACTTGCCGGAAGTAGCTTATCAGATTTCTCCAGAGCAACCCCCCTTTCTATGATGTTCTGTAATTCTCTTACATTCCCTTTAAAATCGTAAGATTTTAAAAGCTCCATTACAGGATAAGAGATCTCTTTTATATTCTTCCCCATATGATCCGAAAACTTTTTCAAAAAAAATTTTGCAAGAGGTTCTATATCCTCCACTCTCTCCCGAAGAGGGATCAATTCTATTCTAACTACATTTATTCTATAGTACAGATCACTTCTAAATCTCCCCTCGTCAACCTCTTTTTCCAACTCTTTATTCGTGGCGGAAATTACCCTTATATCCACATCAAACTCATCTGTAGAGCCCACCCTCATAATCTTCCGCTCCTGAAGAACTCTCAGTAGCTTTACCTGAAGGTTAAAAGGAAGCTCTGTTATCTCATCTAAAAACACAGTACCACCCGAGGCCATCTCAAATAACCCTTTTTTATCTGCATATGCCCCGGTAAAAGCCCCTTTTTTATACCCAAAAAGTTCAGACTCTATAATTTCGCTGGGAATTGCACCACAATTTATTGGAATAAAAGGTTTATTTTTTCGACCGCTTAATTCATGGATAGCCCTTGCCACCAGTTCCTTTCCGGTACCAGACTCACCAGTTATCAATACAGAGGAATCCCCCGCAGCAATATCGATTATTCTATCTTTTAATTCATCTACGAATCTACTTTTACCTATTATCTTATTCAGTTCATCAGGATATTTTTTATCACACTCTTTACATATAATACTTTTTACCATCTTAACCAATTCATCATTATCAAAAGGCTTGGAGATATAGTCCACAACACCCAATTTTATAGACTCCATTGCGGTATCAGGACTCGCATAAGCAGTAATGAGCAAGGAAGGGATCCCAGGATAATTTTCGTAAGTATACCTTATAAAATCAAGACCATTCTCCTTACCAACAACAAGATCGGACAGTATTATATCTATCTTATAATTATCAATGATTTTTTTTGCTTCCGCAATATTTCTGGCTAAAAAAACGGAAAAACCCTCATTTGTAAAAAGGATCTCAAGAATCTCCCTCAGCGATTTTTCATCATCTAAAATTAATATTGATGGCATATTAAGTTAATGATATATCAAGTATCTCGTACTCCTTATCTCCCCCTGGAGCTCTCACGAGTACTGTATCACCTATACTTTTACCCATAAGAGCCTTTGCAATTGGGGATATAACAGAAATATAACCTTTTGAAATATCTGCTTCGTCAGGGCCCACAATACGATACCTCTTTTTCTCCCCCGTTTCCACATTCTCTATCTCCACATAAACACCAAAAACCACTTTATCACCAGAAAAATTAGAAGGATCTATCACCTCAAATCTACCGATCTTCGATTCAAGCTCCGCAATCTTGGCCTCAATGAGACCCTGTCTCTCCTTTGCCGCATCATATTCAGCATTTTCACTCAAATCACCATGAGCCCTTGCTTCCTTTATGGCCTCTATGACCTCTTTCCTTTCCACAGTTTTAAGTCTTTCAAGCTCCTTTTTTAGCTTTTCAAAACCTTCAGGTGTTATAGGTATTCTATCCATTCCGTTCCTCCAAATTTTTTTTACCAACCACAAGAGTATGAATATATCCGTTTTTCATCTTAATTTCAAGGTTATCTTCCAGCGATATCTGCCTGACATCGGTAATAACAGATTTATCCCGAAAAGCAATACAATAACCCTTCTTAAGCAAATTTTCCGGATCAATATTTTTCAATACCGATTCAAACATAACAATTCTGTCCAAAGAAGAAGATAATCTCTTGTTAAAATCCTTTTTCATCCTCTCTTCCAGATTAAATATATCTTTTTTTACAAGATTAAGCTTTACCTGTGGAGTGTTCTTTTTTAACATAGCTTTTATATAGTCTAGTTTACCATTTAATTCGTTAATTTTTAAATTAATATTATTTTTCAAAGTCTCAACGCATAAAGCCAAAAATGTATGAACCCTTTTGATTTTTGACAAAGGGGAATTTTTATCAAGTTTCAAAGCAAGGTTATCAACCCTCTGGGAACTTCTGTATAGTCTATTCTCCATTTCCTTGATAATATATTTTTCCGCATCAAACAACAGATCGGTGATCTGCCTATACCTTTCCACAATTACACCTGCAGCTGCTGTAGGGGTAGGTGATCTAAAATCAGCCACAAAATCTACAATGGTTACATCCCTCTCATGTCCAATCGCCGTAATTGTAGGTATTGGGCAATCCACCAATGCCCTTGCGATAACCTCTTCGTTAAATATGGCGAGATCCTCAAGGGATCCACCACCCCTCATAAGAATCATTAGATCATAATCAGCATAAGAGGAGACCTTTTTTATACTTTCCACAATCTCATTGATGGCAGAAATACCCTGCACCTGTACAGGCCATAAATCTATCTTTAGACATACCCCATTGTCTTTTAAGATCTTCAAAAAGTCTTTTATTGCAGCCCCCGAAGGTGATGTGAGGACAGCAATCTTCTTGATAAACAGTGGGATCTGTTTTTTTCTTAAACTATCAAATAGCCCCTCCCGCTCCAGCTTAAGTTTTGTCTCTTCAAATTTTTTATAAAATAAACCCACAGCGCTGTATTCAATCTTCTTGGCTATAATCTGATAGACTCCATCCTGTTCATAGACCGTTATATCCCCCGTCACCACGACAAGATCACCATTTTTAGGACTATAACCTCTGTTTAACACCAGGTATTTTCTAAAGAGAGCAACCTTTATCTGAGCACCGCTATCCTTCAAAGTAAAATAGAGGTGCCCAGAAGGGGATGTGGAGAGATTAGAGATCTCCCCCTGTACCGAAATAACCTCATTGAAACTATTTTCAATGAGATTTTTAATTAGTTTTGTTATCTCTGATACCGTTAGAATTTTCATCGCCATTTAATATAATGTATAAATCTTCATCCATTTTTTTGTAGTTCAGCTCTTTCTTAATTACCATTTCAAGGTAGTCTCTATCCTTCTTCAAAAGCTCTATCTCCTCCTGAAGCCTGGAGATCCTCTTGTCATATTCCATAGACTCCCTTCTATACTTCTCCTTGATCTTTATCAGTTCCTGGTATTGGATAAGTCCATTGGTACTAAAAACAAGATAAAAGACAAGTCCAACAATCAAAATCAAAAAGATTATATGCCTCATTTCACTTTTTACCTATTTTTGCCTGAAATATTCTCAACGCCTGGTTTTTTAATGCAGTTGGAACATCCCTGGATTTAGTTAGCTTTTCAATATCGGATATGGACAGCCTTCCTAAAAGATTCATGGAAATGTCCAGAGGTGTTTTAGGATTAAATACCATATCCTTAGCAATGGAATAGTTGTTTATCCAGGTATTGTTTTTCCCAATCTCTCTGATTATATGCTCTGGGGTGGACTTATTCTTTACAATAAAAGAGATCTCATCCTCTGTTATTTTAGGATTTGAAAGCACCGATGTGGATATCTGCTTATTTGGATCTCTTATCAAATACATTCTGGCACTTTTGTTCCCCTTCAAAGCTAATTTTATCTTTTGGGGGATTGTCATCTTTGATATTTTTTGGTAAAGGTTTTCTTCCACCTCTCTTTTTATCTCTTTTGGAAGGTCATCTTCGGAAAGCTCTACTTCAGATCCCTTTTCATCAATAAATTTTTCTTCTTTAACTTCCTGTTCAGGTTTTTCTAATGACATATCCACCAAAATCTGTTTCAGAAAAACCACAGATTCATCGGGAGTGTATGGATTGTATAGAAGGGCTTTGATAAGATGGTGATCTTTTTCCAGTATAGGACGTAAGTTTGATACTCTAAAAAGTACTTCCGGCTCGGTGGATGAAGATAAAATCTCCAGCAGATTCCTGTCTACTTTGGACCTGGCGATTATTTCTGAAACAAACATAGGATCATTTTTAAGTAGTTTGCATAAAAAATATAGATATTCCCCTTCAAATAAGATATTATTTACGATATTCTTTTTTGTCGTGTCATCAAGTTTTATCAAATACTGGAATAGCTCTTTAAAAAGCTGAGGGTAAGACTTTATCACCAGAAAAACCACCAAAGGTATATCCTTTGGAACAATCGGTACCGAACCAGATAAAAGTAGCTTCACCTGCTCTTCACTACTTTTCTTTAATAAAAGTTCTTTCGTAATAATATTCAAGATATTATGCTTTAAAAGCTGATCTATTAAAACAGGATCCCGTAAATCTGTTTTTAATAAAGGTAAAACTGATTGTATCTCGACATCTGTAAGATGGTCTTTTGACAATAATTTAATAAAACTATCCACTTACCACCCTATCTTTTCCTGCCTGTTTTGCCTTGAGCATTGCCATATCCGCCCTTTCTATCAATTGCTCGATAGTTTCACCCGGTTTAAATTCAGCCACACCAATACTAACAGTAATTTTAAGATCTTCAGTTTTATATTTAAAAATGGTATTCCTTACGATCTCCAACAATCTCTCTGAAAATTTTAGAGCATTTTCAAGATTTGTCTCCGAAAGAAGTATCACCATCTCTTCCCCACCGTATCTAAAAGCATAATCTACTTTCCTAAGCTCCGACTTGATTATATTTGCAAGGTATTTTAAAACAAAATCCCCTACAATGTGGCCATAAACGTCATTTATTCTTTTGAAATTATCAATATCTAAAAAGATGATGGAAAACTTCGATCCATACCTTTTTCCCCGTTCTATCTCCTCTTCAATCTTTTTAATCATAAACTTTCTATTGAAAAGCCCCGTCAAGGGATCTGTTACAGATTCCATTTTATACTTTTCCAATTCTTTTTTTATCTTGGCCAATTCCTGCTCTTTTAACTTGTATTCAGAAAGTTCCTTATTTACATGCTTTTTTTCCTGCTCTAGATGTTTTAAAGCTGTGTGTTTGTTATCAATCTTTTTTGAAATCTCTTTTGATAGTTCATCCACCTTGCTTAACACCATTGATTTGAGAGCTTCTATTGAAGATTCATTTATTATTAAATGGTTAACACCCGTCAACTCATTTGCAATCTTTTTATCTTCTTCGATATCCTTTTTAAGAATATTGCTGTTTTCTTCAAGTATACTATTTAACGTATTTGAGGTCTTATCAAATCTGATTACTATCTCATCAATAATACTCTTTAGTCTACTCTGTACGTTTATTGCCTTATCAAGATATTCAGCCACAAGGGAGATAATAGTTATTATATCATTTTTTAAATGTTCACCTTCCGGATCCTTTTCCAGACTATCTTTTATTTGAATAAAATCCTGTACGTTTAAAACAGAAGCAAAGAAAGAGGCCTTTTCGATCAAAAAGTACCTTAATTCCTGTATTACTTCTGTACTCTGAATCCCTTCAAAAATCTTATAAAACTCCTCATTCTCTTTGAGATAGTTTGCCAATGTTGTGGCGGTAAGGGGAACCCTTTTCCCTCTTATCTCTTTTAAGCCCTCTATAACGATAGATCCGACAGAGTTTGCAATATTTTTAATATTCATAAAACACCTTCCATAAGATTCTTTCTAACTGTATCAAAAAAAATTATAACTTCATCAAGTTTATAGTCAAAAAACGTCCACGGATGCGGTTCATATCTATCCCCTCTTCGGGATAACTGAAGATCTCCATAGATTCCTCTTCCAATATATATCCGATGGGTAAAATTCTTGGTACTTGCCGCCACAACCTTTTCAATTGCCACATAACCTGGATCTAAATTGAGCCTCCTCTTTCCATCTTTTTTGTACATATCCTCAATTTCAACAGCCTTCAGTTTCATTTCCACAATCCTATCCGGCTGAATGATCTTCCTATGTGCCACGAAACATTTATATAAATTAGATCCAAATTCTTTATTATAATAATCAGTGTGTTCAAATGCAAAAAGAGAGGTCTTGAGGAAAACCTCTCCAAAATATTTCTCAAGGATCGGCAGTGGGTCTCCGAGCTCATCAGGATTAAACATTACAGCGTTAAAGAGTATGACATTTTGGGGTCTTCTAACCCCTCCACCGTAAACCATCTATTCAAGAGTTGTGATGTCGGCAATTTCCTCGTTTGGTGAAATTGTAGAAATGGCATGCTTATAAATCATTTTTTGGGAATCATCTTTTAAAACTACCACGAAATTATCAAAACCTTTCACCACCCCTTCCATTTTAACACCATTTATAAGATAAATGGTCACTGGAATCCTCTTCTTTCTGACAAAATTCAAAAATACATCCTGGATATTCAGCTTTTTACTCATATTACCCCTCTATTTTTTCTTTGAATTGTTTTACATTATAATTCATAAAATTTACCATTTCAAGAGAAAATTTCTTTTGACGATCAGTACAAAATGTAATACTATAATATTATACAGGTTAGGAGGAAATGATGCTGGAGATAAAAAAATGGCACAATACCACATTAGCAGAAAAAACAATAGACAGCCTTTTAAAGAATGGGTTCAGGGCATCATACTATGAAAACTCAAACACTGCTCTGACATATATCGACACCATTATAAGCGAATACAACGTCATAGGTATCGGTGGATCAATGACCATCATCAAAGATCTCAAACTATTGGAAAGAGAGGTCATGAAAAATAAGATCATTTTAAATCACAACCTACCGGATATCACTCCGGAAGAGAAGCATGAGATAAGAAAAAAGCAGCAAACTTCGGATCTTTTTATTACATCCTCAAATGCCATAACAGAAGATGGAAAACTTGTGAATATAGACGGTGTAGGAAATAGAGTAAATGCGATGCTTTTTGGTCCTAAAAAAACTGTTATAGTAGCAGGTATTAATAAGATAGTAAAAAACGTGGATGATGGAATAAACAGAATAAAAAGAATAGCCTCCCCAATGAATGCCAGAAGGCTGGGGGTTAATACGCCATGTGCAACACTTGGATACTGTACCGATTGTAATTCCCCCCAGAGAATCTGTAGAGTAATATCTATCATAGAAAAAAGACCGATCCCTTCCAATATTGAGATCATATTGATTGGAGAAAATCTTGGTTTTTGATTTTTTTATGCTATAATAAAATAGGTACATGATGGAACAGAAATTTGTAGAAATTGTTTATGAACTTTTTGGGATAAAAGATCTAAATCTGTTCATGGATATTTCCCTGAAAAAATTAAGGGATATATTGCATGCTGATGCCGGTAGTATCTTTCTGTATAATGATGCGGACAATACCCTCATATTCAAATACACACAGAACGATTCGATAGATTTACCATTTAAAGAATTTGCTATGCCCCTTGATGAGAAGAGTATTGCAGGATATGTTGGAGTAAATAAAAAGATATTAAATATAAAAGATGCTTACGAAATAAGTGATTCCGAGCCATATAGATTCAATAGAGACTTTGACAGATTTTCAGGTTATCGTACCAGATCTATGATTACAATCCCACTCTTGAATCGTAAAAATGACTTAATAGGGGTTGTTCAACTCATAAATAAAAAAACCGAACCATACTATTTCACCAAACAGGATGAGATTATCTGCCACTCATTATCAGGAATAATAGGTGTTTCACTTGAAAATTCTCTGTTGTACAGCGAAATAGAAAATATGTGGGAAGGTTTTATAAAAGCAAGCATACAGGCTATAGAAGCAAGGGATCCCATCACAAGAGGTCATACCGAAAGGGTTACAAACCTTACATTGAAAATAGCATCCGAAATGTCAAAACATAAAGATATCTTCCCCGATTTTACTTTAACAAAAGATCAATATACAATGCTGAAGTATGCCTGCTTACTCCACGATTTTGGCAAAATAGGGGTAAAAGAATATATATTACAAAAGGCTAAAAAGGTCTCTGAAGATAAACTAGAAAAAATAAAATACAAAATCCTTTACGCCCACAAAGCCGGTTTTATTGGTGAAGATCCTCAAAATCTATTTGAAAAGATCAAAAAAGCTAATGAGCCGACGGTTTTGGAGGAAGACATCTCAAACATGCTCAACAATCTGCTGCATCTTAATATCGAAGAATCGGCTGGCCAAAAGATTCCAATATTGGATAACGACGAATACAATGCACTTATTGTCAAAAGAGGATCACTAACGGAAGAAGAAAGAAAGGAGATGGAAAAACATGTTTTATATACCTATGTCTACCTTTCTGCAATCCCATGGACCAAAGAGCTGAAAGATGTTCCAAAGATTGCCTGTATGCACCATGAAAAGTTGGATGGTTCTGGTTATCCATTTGGGCTTAAAGGGGATGAAATTCATCCATATGGAAGGATAATGGCCATTGCGGATATATATGATGCCCTTACGGCAAAAGATAGACCCTACAAAAAGGCTCTCCCTGTTGAAACTGCATTAAGCATAATCAAAAAAGAGGGTGAGGAAAACAAACTTGATATAAACATTATAAACTTTTTCATTGATAAAAGAATTTATGAGTAATGGAGGATTATTTTGAAAACTGTCCTGATCGTTGATGATGATGCAAACATAAGACTGCTACTAAGGGATGAATTATGGGAAAAAGGTTACAATGTTATCACTGCCGTTGATGGAGATGAAGCACTTATATCGTTTGATGAAGAATATGTTGATATTGTGATACTTGATATTCGAATGCCAAAAGTAAATGGGATTGAAGTGTTAAAAACTATAAGGAAAACAAATCAAGAGGTTCCCATAATAATATATACTGCCAATCCAGATGATCTACCAGATCTTCCTGGCTATGGTAACACTGTAAAAATCACAAAATCTTCCGATATTGATAATTTAATAAATCAGGTAGAGTTGATGCTTAATGCTTAGCAAGGAAACATCAGACTATTTAGCCAATAAAACCATCTTAAAACATTGTTTCATTTTTCATGAATTGGATTCCACAAACAACGAAGCAATGAGAGCCACTTACCCTCATTATTCTTTAATCATTGCAGAAAAACAGCACGCAGGTAAAGGAAGAAGTGGCAGAAAATGGGTATCAAATGAAGGTAATCTCTATTTTAGTATCGTCTTACCTCCGATACCTATAGAGCAGCTTTTACCTTTAAATATCACCACAGGGTATGCAATATGTGATGCATTGAGAAATTATGCAGATGTATATCTAAAATGGCCGAATGACATCGTCTCTAATCATAAAAAATTAGGTGGAATACTAATAGAAACAAAATTTTCAGGAAATACCCTTGAAAAAATCGTTTTAGGTATTGGCATAAATGTCAATCAGTCAGATTTTAGCGATGATATAAAAGATGTAGCCACTTCACTTGCTATCATCACAGGTCAACATTATACAATTGAAGAGATATTACTTAAAATATTAAATAATTTTGAAAACAATTATACAGATTTATTAAAAAAACGTATTGATATTATTGAAAAATGGTGTAAATATAGTATGAACTTTGGTAAAAGAATAAAGATACATCTTGATGGAAAAAAAATGGAGTTCATTGAAAAAGGGATCACTGAAAGCGGTGAGCTTGTGGCTATAGATCACTATGGTAATGAAAGAAAAATAGTTTTAGGGGACATATATCTATGATTTTTGCCGTAGACATAGGCAACACAAATATAGTAATTGGTGTATTTGATAAAAACGAGATTATATTCAACTCAAGGCTAGCCACTGATTATCAAAAAACCACAGATGAATATGCAGCCATAATCATGCTTCTTCTTAAAAATAGCAACATCGAGCCTTCAAATATAAGAGGTGTGATTATCTCATCAGTTGTTCCTCAGCTTGTTTATACTTTTACAAAATTATCCAAAAAATATCTATCAAGGGAGGCCTTAGTGGTAGGCCCCGGAATCAAAACAGGTGTCCCCATCAAGCTGGAAAACCCCAAAGAAGTGGGCTCCGATAGAATCGTAAATGCTGCAGCTGTTCTGAAGTATTACAGGTACCCCGCCATCATAGTAGATTTTGGTACCGCAACTACCTTTGACGTAATTAATGAAGCTGGTGAATATATTGGTGGGGTTATATGTCCAGGGGTAAAATTATCTGCCACCATTTTACATCAAAAAACTGCCAAATTACCTGAGGTGGAGATAGAAAAGTGCGACAAAGTGATAGGCACCAACACCATAAGTTCAATAAAATCCGGAATCTTTTTCGGATACCTATCACTTGTGGATGGAATAATAGAAAAAATCATAAATGAGAAATTTAAAGAATTAGAACCCTGCATAATCGCCACAGGTGGTTTGGGATCTGTGTTTATGGGGGAATCAAAATATCTTAAAAGATACGACCCCAATCTTACACTAAATGGTCTAAAGGTGATCTATGAAAAAAATTCTTAGTGTCTTGATATTGTTATATCTAGTTTACGGTTGTTCCACAAAGGATGTAGAGCTTGCCGAATCCCATTATAAAATGGGGCTTGCTTATCTTAATTCTGATACAGATTACCTTTCCATTGTGGAATTTGAAAAAGCACTCGCCATCAATCCAGATGATGACAGAATCTATTACGCAATTGCCACATTTTATATCAAAAAGAATAGAATTTTAGATGCAGAGAGGTATATAAAGCAGGCATTGTCTTTAAAACCTAACGAGTTAGAATATCTCAATCTTCTTGCTACTATTTATGCCACAAAAAATGAGACTTTAAAAGCGATCAATATATGGAAAAAAATTGCTGATGATCCAAAATATCCCACCCCTGAAGTGATTTACTTTAACATAGCATCTGCTTATCAGCAAATGGAAAATCTTTCTGAAGCGGAATTTAACTACAAAAAATCTATCCAGGCAAACCCAAGAATTCTTAATACATATATGACTCTATCAAACCTGTATATTCAACAAAAAAGATACAAAGATGCAGAAACAATATTACAACAGGCACTGGATATAAACCCAGCATTCAATCAGGGCAAATACCAGCTTGCTCGGATATACTATCTACAGAATATCAACGACAAAGCCATTACATTGTTAAAAGAGATAATTACGAGTGAACCAAATTCAAAAGAAGCAAAAGATTCTATAGAACTATTAAAGGAAATAGGCTTAAGATGAGCAACCTTGGTAGTATCCTTAAAAATCGCAGGGAAGAACTCGGCAAAGATATTCAAACTGTCTCAAAAGAGCTAAGAATCAACCAAAAATATTTACAGGCAATTGAAAATGGTGACTTCAGATCTTTGCCCTCCTATGTCCATTGCTACGGTTTCGTGAAAAACTACATAAAATATCTGGCCCTAAACGAACAGGAGATGATGGAACTATTCTCCCAGGAATGCCCAAAATCGATATTCAACCCTAATATAAAAAATGAAAATACCCAGATATTTGATGAAGTAAATAAAGAAGTATCCAAGTCGCAAATTAAGAAAAGAGTATATATATATTCCACCATATCGATAATTTTTATACTAATTGCAATTATATATATCTATTCGATAAAAAAAACTAAAATAGTTAATAATGAATCTGCAGTAAAATCATCATCTGAAAACTTATCAGTATCACCCATAAATGATAATTCAGATAAAAACTCTCCTAAAACAACTGACAACATAGATTTAAATAATCCCCAATTGGACAACAAAGCAATACTTCAGCAATTGTATGACAACTCAGCATCACCAAAAGATAACTCAGCAGACAACAAAACAGTTTTAAAACAGGTAAAACTATCATTTTACAATACCTGTTGGGTAAATGTGAAAATAGATAACAAAACAGAGCTGGATTTCATAGCGAAACCGGGATATACAAGAGAGTTTTCGTTCAAAGATTTTTTTATCATAGACATAGGTGACGCATCAGCCATATCGATAAGTTACAATAATCAAACTATTGGAGGTTTGGGTAAACCAAGAGAATCTATTAAAAATCTTTATTTTACGTTGAATAATGACAAACTAACATATACAAAAAAGTAGCAAATTTAACCTTGAATTTTGACAAATACAGTGTATATTAATAAGACAAAAAAGGTATAAATTAAAATAGTGGAGTTACTAATGATTTATCTTGATAACGTGGCAGGTACAAAGCCTGATCCAAGAGTAGTAGAAAAGATGTTACCTTTTCTTACAGAGAAGTATGGTAATCCGAGCGCTCACTTTTACCCTTTGGGTAGAGAATCTTTTCAGGCTATAAATGAAGCAAGAGAAAATGTGGCAAACTTGATAAATGCAGAGCCTGATGAAATAATTTTTACTTCCTGTGGTACCGAATCAAACAATCTTGCAATCAAAGGTGTGGCTAATAGCTTCAAGTATGAAGGGAAAAAACATATTGTAATCTCCGAGATCGAGCATTTTTCCATTCAGAATGTCACAGCAAAGCTCTCCAACCAGGGTTATAAAACCACTAAATTAAAAGTGGATAACAACGGCAAGATAAATCTCGAAGATTTGAAAAAAGCCATCAATGACGATACTCTTATAGTTTCAATAATGCATGCAAATCCAGAGATAGGTGTAATACAAAACATTCAGGAAATTGGTGAAGTATGCAAAGAAAAAGGTGTTCTTTTTCATGTGGATGCTATAGCTTCCACCGGGCATATAGATGTGGATGTAAAAAAATTTAACTGTGACCTTTTGAGCCTTTCCGCCCAAAATTTCTACGGACCAAGAGGAGTAGCAGCCCTTTATATTAAAAAAGGGGTCCATATTAGCCCTTTATTTGATGGTGGCTACCAGGAAAATGGATTCAGAAGTGGATCTGAAAATGTCCCCGGCATAGTGGGGCTTGGGGAAGCAGCTAAAATTGCAAAGCTTGAAATGGTTCAATATTCAAAGAACATGAAATACTTAAGGGATAAACTCATTAATGCTCTAAAAGGTATGTTTAGTTTTCTACACATAACAGGGGATGAAAAGGACAGGCTACCTGGCCATGTAAGCTTCTGGATTGAGTACATTGAAGGGGAATCTATTTTACTATGGTATGCATTAAAGGGGATATGTGCTGCAAGTGGATCCGCATGCTCATCAAATATTCTGGCAGAAGATGAAGAAGATTTAGCAGCTTCCCATGTATTGACTGCAATAGGAGTACCAAATGATATCTGTGCTGGTTCCATTACATTTTCAATGTCTAAATACACCACAGAATCAGAAATTGATGAAGTAATAAAGGTGACACCGGAAATTGTAAATAGATTGTGTGAAATGTCACCATACTATAAAAAATAAAGTCAATTTGGAGGATAATATGGCAAAAGGACCATACAGCGACAAAGTTATGGATCACTTTATGAACCCAAGAAACATGGGTGAGATTGAGGATGCAAACGGTGTAGGAGAAGTGGGAAACCCTGCCTGCGGAGATGTGATGAAGCTCTTTTTCAAAATCGATGACAACGGCGTAATTCAGGATGTTAAATTTAAAACGTTTGGTTGTGGAGCAGCAATAGCTTCGAGCTCGATGGCTACCGAGCTTTTAAAGGGTAAAACAGTCGAAGAGGTATTGGAGCTTACAAACAACGCAATTGTGGAAGCTCTGGATGGTTTACCACCCGCCAAGATTCACTGTTCAGTTATGGCTGAAGAAGCAATTGAAGCTGCTCTAAAAGATTACTACAAAAGGATTGGTAAAGATCCTTCGATAGTAGATGAGATGAAGGCAAAAATAAAAAATAGAGTAAAAAGTTAAACCAAGGAGGATATAATGACCTTAAAAGAAAGAGTTGAAGAAGTTCTAAAAAAAGTTCGTCCAGCTTTACAGGCTGATGGTGGCGATGTGGAGCTTCTGGGAGTTACCGATGACGGGGTAGTAAAAGTTCAGCTCACAGGTGCTTGTGGCAGCTGCCCATTTAGTACAATGACATTAAAACATGGAATCGAAATGAGACTAAAAGATGAAATACCTGAGATAAAAGAGGTAGTTTCTTTTTAAATTTATATCATATTGCAACAAATCAACATCAGCTTCAGTCAGATATAAGAATTAATCTCTGACTGAAGCTTAAATTTTTAAATTCAATTTAAGTATAACGATTCTTTTATGCCAAATCCCATTCCTATTATACAATTTAATTTTTCGATATGACGACAAACCCTACATCCTGACCAAAACAAAGGAAACTATTTTCTACCAAACCTCACAAATCTTACCCTAGATGATAAGATATTATCCAGCTTTGACGTAGAGAATATAGATTTAGAAGTGCTTTTGTATCAGTCAGGGTATTTAACCATTGAAAAGATGATTCAAAATGAACTGCTTCAAACAATAGAGTATAAGCTAAAAATACCCAATATTGAGGTGCAGATATCTTTGAATGATTATATCATAAATTATCTTTTTAGGACGGATACAAAGATAAAAGATCCACTGATTAAATCGCTTTATTACGGTAAACCTGAAGAATTAAAGGATACTTTGACGACTTTATTTGCTTCAATTCCATACACCAATTATACAAACAACGACCTAAAGCTATACGAAGGTTTTTATGCCAGTGTGGTATATTCCTATCTTGCATCCCTTGGTGTGGATTTAATCGGTGAGGATGTGACGAATAAGGGTAGGGTTGATTTAACGGTATTTGTGTCAGATAAGATATACGTTATAGAATTTAAAGTGGATGGTGAGAAAGGTGAAGCATTATCACAGATAAAACAGAAAAACTACGCCCAGAAGTATTTGAATACAGGTAAAGATATTTACCTTGTGGGAATAGAATTTAGCTCTGAAGAGAAGAATATCGTAAATTTTGAGTGGGAAAAGTTATCTTGATACAACTGACTTAATTCTTGCTTTTATCCACCTTCTGTGCTTCCAATTGATCCAATCTACGGCTGATCTGATTTAATTTATTATTCAATCTAAAAAAATACCCGCCCAGCAATATCCATATCACAGCATAGGCTGCAAAGAGAAATTCAAAGTTTTTCATACCTACCTCGTAATCTATCTTTTTATCAAATTGATCTTTCTTTGTAAAACACCAATATTAACCCTTTTCATAAGCATACTTATATATAAAAGGGTAAAGGCCACCACGCAAACAATCAAAGCCGTGAGCATATCAGGATGAAGCCCACCACCACCCTGTTGTAAGACGTTGGGATGTATAGTCCTCCACCATCTTATAGATAAAAACACAATAGGCACATCTATAAAGCCGATAATCCCAAGCGCCGCTGCAAATTTAGCTTTTTTTTCCTCCTCTTCCACAAACTTCCTCAACATAATATAACCTATATATATAAACCAAAGTATAAGTGTAGTTGTAAGCCTTGGATCCCATGTCCACCATTTTCCCCACGCCGGTTTAGCCCATATTGGGCCTGTGATCAAAACAACTGTACAGAATATGACACCAATTTCTGCGGAAGATTCTGCAATATCATCATAAAAAAGATTATTGTTTATGAGAACCACTATACTGCAAATAAATGTAACAAAAAATGCAAAAAATGCTATCCACGCCGATGAAACGTGAAAATAAAATATCCTCTGGACAGCCCCCATAACTGCTTCTGTGGGTGCATAGATGAATGCAAAATAAAGGGCAATTATTATCCCCACAATTGCAAGAATATCAACAGATTTCATTATTCTATTCATAATCTATTCCTCTATCACAAAGTCAAATATAACATATATCACAAGTGTAAAGACTATATCAAAAACCAAAAGAAGTTGCAACCATTTAAATGACTCAGAGATATCATCCCCTTTTAGAAATATATTCATTGCTTGAATGGCAGAAAGCACCACTGGAATTATGATGGGAAGTAAAAGTATAGGTAGCATTACCTCCCTTGTCTTTGACTTTACAGATATAATAGAAAATAGTGTCCCTAATATTGCAAATCCATATGTTCCAAGCAACAATGTAATAATAGAAAACAATAAATTATTCATTATCGGTACATCATAAAATACCACAAATATCGGAATTATGATCACTTCCATAATAAGCATAAAAAGGAAATTTGACAATCCCTTACCAAAGAAGATGGCACTTTTGTCCACCGGAGCTAATAGAAGTGCATTTAAATTACCACCATTAATCTCATTCATCATAGATTTATTAAGTCCAAGTATACCAGAAAAAATGATAGACATCCACAAAATACCTGCCGCAAGATCGTTTTTATATTCCGCCCCTGGTTCAAAGATAAAACTAAACACTACCACCACAAGAAGGGCGAAGATAAGCATGGAATTTATTACTTCTTTACTCTTAAGTTCAAGTAAAAGATCTTTTTCTATTATATGATAAACCGTTTTAAAATATCTCACCATTTTTACGACACCAAAGAAATGTAAATATCTTCAAACTCATAGTCATTCACATCATCTTTATCTTTAAAAAATACCATTTCACCGCTTCTGATTATTGCAAGCTTGGATGATAGTTCATAACCTTTAGCAAGATTGTGGGTTACCATTAAAATCGTCTTTCTGTGAGCAAAAAGCTCCTTGAGAATTCGTGTAAGAATATTTGAAGCATGTTGATCTAATCCAGTATAAGGTTCGTCAAGAAAGATGATATCCGGATTATGTATCAGAGCTCTTCCAATTGAAAGCCGTTGCAACATCCCCCTTGAAAAATTCCTCACCAGATCATTTTTTCTATGTGTAAGCTCCACAATGTCAAGGATCTCTTTAATCCTGAAATCTATATTTTCCACACCGTAAAGTTTAGCATAAAATTTCAAATTATCATAAGCGGATAGGCTATCGTATAGAAAAGGGAGATGTGAAATCACACCGAATTTTGTCCTAAAATCATCGGTGAGATCCTTTATTTCAGTTTCACCGTAGTATATCTTACCACCACTTGGCCTTGTTTGTGCTGAAAGAAGTTTTAAAAGGGTTGATTTACCAGCACCATTTGGGCCAAATATCGATAAAAAATCCCCTTCCGCAAGGGAAAATGAAACCCCCTTGAGGGCTTCATTTTCACCGTATTTCTTTTTTAGCTGATCGACAGTAATAAGACTACTATTCACTTTTACGCCCAAATACCCCATGTAGTGCGGATAGCACCATAACTGCACACCCAATCCATATCCATACGACAAAAGGCTCCCACACCACCTGCAGCCCGATCACCTGCTCGTTCATTGAATAGGATGCAAGGATTAAATAAAGATCCCCCACTGGCTGTGTATATAAACCCACCTCAGCAAAAGCCTCCTGATTGTTGTTGTAAAATCTCCTTTCAGGGATCATGGTCACTATATAATTACTACCTTTTAAAACTTTCGTGGGAGTCATCACTGAGGTATAATTTTCTTTTTCCACAACTTTAAAATCACCCACCTGAAGTGTATAGGGTCCAAAATTAAAACTTTCCCCAGGTTTTACCACCTTTTCTATTTCATATCGATAAAATGATGACGCAATAATTGCAAAAGCCATTATTACCACACCCAAGTGTGTCCCAAGCCCGCCGTAAAACCTTCTATGTTTGAAAATAGCACCAAAGCCATTTTTCTTTATACCTTTTACTATCTGTATAAGAATAGTAAAAAATGAGAAAAAGGTAAACATAAAAAGAAGTAAAGGTACAATTTTTTTATACCCCATAAAATACATCCCAATTGTACAGACAACCGCAAATATAAAAGATGGTAGAGATATCTTTACCAACTCCTTAAGATTTGACTGCCCATACGGCATAAGTGGGGCGATACCGCTTAAAATAAGCATTACCATAAAGAATGGGGTTGAAACCATATTGTAGTAAGGAATCCCAACCGTAAATTTGTTTGCAAAAATCTGAGTAAAAATCGGCATGGTAGTTCCAAAAAGAATAACAAACATTAAACCAAAAAATATCCAGTTGGAAAAATAGAATAACCCCTCTTTTGATACTAAATTTATTTCAGAAGATTCATCCACTCTGGCTTTATTTTTCCATATATAATAGAAAAAAGCCACA
The DNA here is from genome assembly GCF_049968475.1 of Calditerrivibrio sp. Lineage (NCBI taxonomy): Bacteria > Pseudomonadati > Deferribacterota > Deferribacteres > Deferribacterales > Calditerrivibrionaceae > Calditerrivibrio > Calditerrivibrio sp. The sequence continues at coordinate 60,937 of NZ_JBMFQS010000007.1, forward strand.
GAAGTAGCAATAATAAAGATCACAAAAAATATACCAAGAGATGACTTACCAAAACTGTGGACGGAATCTATTATTCCGCTACGTGTGATGAATGTCCCTAAGATACACAATTCAAAGCTGATCCAGGCAAGAAGGAAAGTCCATAATTTTAGTTTGTCTCTTTTTTCATAAATGATGGCCGAATGGAGAAATCCGGTGGCAGTTATCCATGGCAAAAGGGATGCATTTTCCACTGGGTCCCATGCCCAATAACCACCCCAGCCGAGCTCCACATAAGCCCACTGTCCACCTAATACAATACCTATTGTTAAAAACACCCAGCTGATAATTGTCCAACTTCTAACATCTTTGACCCAATTTGGCCCCAAATTTTTAGACACAAGGGCTGCAAAAGCATGGGCAAATGGAATTGTCAACCCAACAAATCCAAGGTACAATGTGGGAGGATGGTAAAGCATGCCTGGATTTTGTAGAAGTGGATTCATCCCATTTCCATCAGGCACCACAAAGTCGAGTGTATTAAATGGGTTCGTTAAAAAATTTGTCAGTATAAGAAAGAATGTCGTAGTAACACTTACCATAAGCAGTACAGCAGTTTTATAATCATCTTTATTCTTTATTCTAAAAACTTCTATTGTTCCGGCAAGGGATACCAGCCATCCCCAGAATAGCAGTGATCCCGCCTGCCCCGCCCAAAATGCACTTATCTTGTAGATAAAAGGTAGGCTTCTATCGGTATACTGGGCAACATATTCGATAGTAAAATCGCTTTTGGCAAGAGCCACAACCAAAACAATTGAAGCCATAGTGGTCAAACAAGCCTGAAGGATGATAGAATACTCAGCATACTTCTTATTTGAATCTTTTTTGTTTAATAGATTTGATACCAAAAAGAATATAGCAGATAAACCTGCCAGAAAGCTAAAAAACTGCAATAAAAAACCTATTTTTCCCATTAATATACCCCTCTATTTCTGTTTTTCTACTTCCGCCTCATATTTTGATGGGCATTTTGCAAGTAGTGTATTTGCCGCAAATGTATTTGTATTCTTGTCGTATTTACCTTCAACTATCACCTGAATAGACTCTTTGAAGGCATCCGGAATAATCCCATTGTATACTACGTTCATTTTTGCACCAGTTTTGTCAATCATAATAAATTCGAGATGTTTGTTTATCTCATCTTTTTTCACAGACCCATCAAGGACATCACCACTTATTCTAATCCCTTTCTTTGTGAATTTATCTGGATTCTGCTGAAGCTCATGCACCTCTATGTAATAAATCGTATTCTGTTTAAAACCAGAAACCATTATAAAAATAATGGCAGATAAAATAATTAGACCAACCACTACAACAATCTTTTTTTTCTTCATATTTTTTCACCTCAAAAAAATTAATTAATTCAAACTAACAAACATTTAGCAAGTTGTCAATCTAATTGACCAGTATTTACAATTTTTACAGTTATTTTTTAGACTTTATAATTCAAAATAAGTTCGTTTTATTTCAGATAAAAATATATGAAATCATCCCCCTTGATATTCTAATTTTTTCGATGTAGATAAAGATATGAAAAAATTTCACGAAATCCTTGGCGAAGATCTTTTAACTCCGGATTTGTTGAAGATTTTTAGACTTTCTGCAAACTGGACAAAGATAATGGGGGAGTTCATTGGAAGAAACTCTATTCCGATAAAATTATCAAACAATCAGCTTATCATAGCAGTGTCGGATAATATATGGATGAATGAATTTTCGTTTATGAAAGGAGAATTTTTACAAAGACTTCACTCTTACGGCTACAATTTTGTAATCGATGTAAAATTTGTGGTAAAATTAAACCGAAAGAAGGAAAACGAACTGCCTCATCCGGTTGAGATCACCGAAAAAATGACCCAACAGGCTAAAAATTTATCCTCTGTGATAAAAGATCAAACCCTCAGGGAAAGATTTGAAAAGGCCTTTATAAGCTATCTATCAACTTTAAAAGAAAATAGCCTATAATATTTCCGTAGAAACTACCGGCTTAACCCCGATCTTTTCTAATTCTTCGATTGTTTTTCTCGATTTTTCTTCATCAAGTCCCTTTGTGGCATCCACGATCAAATATGTGTCAAATCCATTTTTTGCAGCATCAATAGCCGTAGCTTTTACACAGTATTCCGTAGCAAGTCCTGTGATGTAGAGTTTATCTATATTTTTTTCCTTCAGCAATTTCACAAGATCGATATTGGTAGCTTCAAAGGCGGAATAACCTGTATCAGATCCATCAGTACCCTTTAAAAGTTTTATATCTATTTTATCTGATCTTAAATCTGGATGGAAATCTCCCCCTCTGGTATTCTGAATGCAATGTGGTGGCCATTTTTTAAAGTGTTCCCCTTCATCCGGATGCCAATCCTGACTGGATACCACAAGATCAAACTTATCCATAATAGAATTTATCACAGGGACAATCTTATCCCCATCCGGCACGGCAAGGGCGCCACCAGGACAAAAATCGTTTTGCAGATCAACTATTAAAAGTGCTCTCATCAAACCCCCCTGAAAGAGATTTTATCATACTATTTCTAAGATTTAAGACACTATTACATACAGACACATTATAAACCTGAGGTTTGTAGATATTCTTTAAAGAATCTGGCAACTTTTCTATCCTACTTTTTGCGTATTCAACAATCGATTTTACAGGTTTCCTCGTATGAATCCTTTTACCTGAAGATAAAACAGGCTTGAGCAATATCTCTTCAGCTTCACCCTGTTCTTTTAATTTTTCCTCCAGCACCACAAGGTCCTTTTTAAATAGACCGTTTTCATCGTAATACCTTAAAATATTTTTAACACCAGGTAGAAGCACTTTTTCCGGATCGTTTGAGATCTTCATCTTTGGCACACCATCTATGGAAATGAGCTTGTAAACTCCATCTAAAGCAGCATCCGACCTACCCACCACCAGATTTGTCCCCACTCCAAAAATATCTATTGGTGCACCTTTCTGCATTAGATCATCTATTCTGTATTCATCCAGCATATTGCTTGCCACTATTTTTACGTAATCGAGTCCATTTTCATCCAGAATTTTTCTACATTCTTTTGATAAAGTGAGAAGATCCCCACTATCCAGCCTTACCCCTAACAATCTTCTTCCTTGATTTTCCAGATACTTACCCACCTTTACTGCATTTAAAATACCACTCTTTAGGGTATCATAGGTATCAAGCAAAAGTACCGTTTTGTCCTGGTATATATCCGCAAAGGTTTTAAAAGCCTCATACTCAGAATCAAAGCTCTGTATCCAGGAATGTGCCATTGTACCAGCTGGCGTAAGGCCAAACAGCATCGAGCTATACACATTTGAAGTGGTCTCAGCCCCACCAATCACAGCCGCCTTGCTGGCATGTATTCCCCCAAACCCCTGTGCCCTTCTAAGCCCAAAGTCTATCACCATCTTCCCTTTTGAGGCAATTTTCATACGGGCAGCCTTTGTGGCTATAAGGGTTTCAAAATTTAAAATGTTTAATACGATTGTCTCAAGGATTTGGGCCTCGATAAGTGGAGCATGTACCCGGAAAAGTGGCTCATACGGGAAAACCACCTCCCCTTCCGCCACAGAGTATATATCACCGGTAAATTTGAAATTTTTGAGATAATTTAAGAAATCTTCCTTAAATCCAATTTTTCTAAGATATTCGATATCCTCGCTGTCATACCTGAAGTTTTCAATCAGCTCCAGTAAATCGTCAAGACCTGCAAATACTGCAAAACTACCACCAAAGGGGGATTTTCTAAAGAAATAATCGAATACAGCAGTCTTCCCACCCTGCCCCATCAGGTAAAACCCTTGAGCCATTGTAAGCTCGTATAGATCTGTATAAAGCCCAATATGCCTATCGATAATCATATTACAAATATATCACAAAATTTTTAAAATTCAACTTTTATCCCCATAATTTCATTTCCATATTTGCCTAATATACTTGTAAATAAGCCATATATTTAAAACCAATATCGCTGAAAATATCACAGTCAGCCTAAAGTAAGGTAAATGATACATCATTCTATAGATGAATATGCCATAAAAAGTCTTGACCCATTCCACCAAACCCACATAAAGAAAAAAAATAACAATAAAATTCAAATATTTATTTCTAAAAAAAATAGCCACCCCAGACAAAACAAAAAGCAACACGTATATCATATTGCCATATCTTAAATAATGCGCCATGGTAATCAAAACATATATAATAGTTGCAATACGTAACATAGCAATTAAAAAGGGTGAGTCACCCCACCCCTTAAATTATTTGATTTCGATGTATATAATTTCACTTTTTGCAGTGTTAAACATAGATTTCAAAAGTCCACCTTTATCTCCAGGATTTGTATTTCTTAGGGCATAAGCATAATATTTACCATATTTCTCCACCACATAGTAGTCAACAATTACAGGCTCAAAGAGATCTGATTCCCAGCTTTTTCTTATCATTTTTGCCTGCCATACATACCTACCCACAGATGAATCATTGAATTTTTCTAACATTGGCAAATTTTTATATGAAGGGGTGTTTTTTAATAAAAACAATTCATTCTTCTCATTTATAAAAATTCTATTTTTTAGATACTTACGATAAGATTTAAGCTCTACCGGATTATCCGCCGGACCATATCCCTTTTGCTCTTTCAGCAACACTTCTTGATTCATAAGGAAATAAAGTGGTGTCTGATTGAATATTTCCACAGATCTATAGATCTCCTGTTTTCCTTTATAAACTCTTAATCTAAATTCATCATCCACCCAGATCAGCTCTTTTTTACCATCACCATCTATATCTGAATATCCAAATCCATAGATACCAAGATTTTCTGAATTATCTATTGCTTCCCCTCTGCTAAATTCACCACCGGCATAATTTAGATAACTTATACCACCAAGATACTCGCCACCTCTTGATACCCTCTGCACTACTATCTTCTTCTTTCCATTTTCCATGATAGATCTGATCAAAAATGGTATCGTCTTACCAATCTGCTTAAATTTTCCATCTTCGGAATATTCATATACGTAGGATCTTGCTTCCTTATTTTCATACACATTTGAGATATAGATTTCATCCACACCATTACCATTTAGATCAGCTGTCTCCACACTCTGAATATCACTAAAATCACCTTTTATCTCATCCACTTTGTTAAACCCTTTCCCATCAAAATAAAAAATATATACTGTCTTTTTGTCTGCTGTTATGATATATTCCTTGCCATCTTTTTTGACATAGCCAATTGCTATAGTTTTAAGATCGTAGCTCATCAAATCACTTCTAACAAGATCAGATGTAGCTCCATAAGCTTTCCCCCTCTCATCTCCGATATTTACATCAGCAAAGAATATGTTTTTTATGGTCTTATTATTCACAAGGATATCAACTTTTATAATACCATCTTTCTGCTGTTCAAAAACTATCTTGGTGGGAGAGTTTTTATCGGTAATTAAAAGATTAGTTTTACTCAATTCATCATTCAAAATATATTCAATCCTTTTCTCAAAATTTAAAAACTCATAAGATACCTTCACCGGCCTTTCAGATACCACCGAATCGGACACATGAATTTCATCTTTTTTATCTATTACACTGCCAATTGACATCTTATCAAATATATCAATAATCTTGATTGTGGCCACATAAGACCTCTTTTTTCCAAGGATAGCCCCTGTGATGGGATGCTTTATCTCCGCCCCATCCCGATAAACTTTATAGATCTTACCCACAAACGCTCCAGAAGTTTCACCGATATCGATCGTCACATTCTCTTTATCCACAGCCACCACAATCCCAGAAGAGGATGTAAAATATTCATCAAGGGATTTGATCAATCCTTCGAATCGAGCATAACTGTTTAGAGTAAAAAATGTCATCATTACAAAAACTAAAAAAGATAATCTCAAAGCCATTTTCATACACTACCCCATTAATTTATTATTACACATATAACATACATAGGTGGAAAAATCTATATTAAATTGACTTACTTTGACCTATTTAGTTCAATAATATAAAAAAAAGGAGGGTTTCCCCTCCTTGAAATCTTTAAGCTGAAAGCATGAATTTAGAAATTAGCTTTAACCTGTACACCGTAATACAGTTTTTTACCTTCTTTAAGATCAGTAGCACTTTTCATATAATCCAATACACCCACCTCTGGTGTCACATAGAGATTTTTAGCAATATTAATTATAGCATTTGCATAGTAAGATTGCTGACCATCAGCCTTCATAAATGCATCGCTATCACTTCTCTGGTATCCATAGCCTACGTTTAACAAAATATCTTTTGTGGCTTTAAATCCAAGTTCAGCAGAAACTCCAAAATCAGTACTATCTTTATCATGTACAACATCATAACTACCTTGAGTGGTGGCACCATAATCAGCAGTATTTAATCCATACCATGCAACAGCATTTAATACTACAGGATTTAATTCCACAGCAGTAGTCAAACCAGCAACGTAAGCATTTACAGATTTATCTGATGTGGCATTGTCATATTTATACGTTTGATATCCACCAAAAATCTTACCTGAAGCAGGTCCAAACTTATAGTTGTATGCTGCTTCTAATTTAGGTATGGTCACATCAAAATTTTTCTTATCAGTTTGATTATTTGCTACTACTGCAAATTCAAAATCTCCAAAAGTAAAAGCGATCTGGCTTCTTCTGCCTGTAGAAAACCCACCAAAACCGTCAAGGGCGTTATCCTGGAAATATACTTGGTTAAATGGCTCAGCTTCTGTAGGGGTATAATCCTGACCTATCTTCATTTTTAAAGGACCAAAATCGTAGGTAGCATAGATAAGACGTGTTGAGACTCTGTTTGATCCATCCTCATATGTACCAAGCCCCAATTCAAAATTTGCTGTAAGCTTATCACTTGCCTTTACATTAGCTCCAATTCTGCTATTACCCTGTGTGCCAAACTCAAGATCAGTATCTGATTCCCCAATGCCAGACTTATATTTGTCAGGGGAGCCATAAAATGCTTGCACCCTTACAGAACCATAAAAATCATAAGTAGCGGCAAATGCTGATCCCGAAATAAGGCCTATGGCCAAAAGAGCGACTAGTTTTTTCATCACAACCTCCAGTTTATATTATATCTTTAAATTGTACATGTCTTTTACAAACTTGTCAATAAAAAACGCAGTTCTCTAATTTAAATTTAACTGATAAATTCTAATCGTGACAGTTTCTGTCATTCTGATAAGCTAAGCCAAGGGAGATTAATCATTTATCTTAAAAAAACTCTTCTATTATATAATCGGAATGAAAAAATAGAAATTTTTTATTGGTATAAAATTTAAGTTCAAAAAGATTCCTTCTCGCAAAAAAAGGGAGACTTACGCCTCCCTCTATAAACTCAAATGGAATGATATTTACAATTAGAAATTAGCTTGGAACTTTGCACCATAATATATTTTTTTGCCTTCATCTTGATCAAATTTGTTTTTCATCCTATCTTCTACAGAGATTTCAGGTACGATGAAGAAGTTTTTAGCAAGCTTAACTGTAGCGTTTACATAGTAGGACTGAGCGGCATCTTCTTTAGTATAGCCATCCCTATCAGTCTGAGCATAACCGTAGCCGGCTTCTAATATCAAGCTGTCAGAAACTTTAAATCCTGCATTTACAGCAAAACCAAAATCTGTTGTATCTTCAAGATTGTTGTTATAAAAACCTGGTACAGCGGTATTATTTAAACCAGATGCAGTTCCCTGATACCCCATAAGCCCGGTATTAGACCCAAAGTAACCTGAGGCTGTGGCAAAAAAAGCACCCATATCAGCTTTTACAAGTGCACCTAACACATAAGCTGAAATATTTTCATCTTTTGTCGATAAATTCTCATTAACTTGTGCATTAGCAGCATCAAAATATCTCTTGTACATTTGATACCCACCAAAAGCCTTTACTTTTACAGGCTTAATATCAAGACTATAAGATGCCTCAACTCTTGGCAGATAAACATCAATATTGCTAAGAGTATCGGAAGCACCTAAACCTGGTCTTGAAAGGGCAAGCTCAAACCCAGCAGCCATAAGCTTGATCTGAGAATATCTACCTGCGTTTATCGTACCAAAGCCCACAAGATCATTATCAGTATTAGATACCTGGTTGTAATCGAAGAATGTAGCTGTAGGACCATAGTCTTGTCCAAGTCTAAGCTTAAATCCACCAAAGTCGTAGTCAGCATAGATTAGACGAGTATAAACAGTATTAGCACCATTTTCATTAGATCCCAGACCCAATTCCACCACAGCAGAAAGCTTATCATCCGCCTTTACCTTTGCACCGATCCTTGAGTTTGCAGCATTACCAAAAGAGAGATCTGTGTCAGACTCATTAATACCGCTGTAATACTTATCTCGGTTTTCATAAAAAGCCCTCAATCTCACTTGACCATACATATCCCAACTAGCTGCGAATGCAGGTGCTGCAATTAAACCGATTGCTAAAAGTGCGATTAACTTTTTCATAAGTTACTTCCTCCTTAGTTTTATTTGTTTTTCTTAATAGCCTTAGCTATTTTATCGGAGCCAAAACCTGCTCCAGTTTTAATTTATTTACTAAAAAAATTTTATTCTGTCAACCATTTTTTTATTTAACTACTTATCATTTAATAAAACAAGTTTTATGCCAAAACAAGAATCTCTTTAAACATAATTTAATTTTAAACGTAATTATCTGATAAATCATATATTAATCTTAAACAATATCATTTCCCATATATAACGATATTTGAATTGTTGTGTTGATTGCAAAAAACAGTGTATGTTTTTGTATACAGTAAACATACGGCAGCAGGTGTGCTGACTAAAACTCACTGCAATGATTTATCTGCCCATTGAGCTATTGAAATTGTACCCCTGTATCAGGTCGAGGAAATTTTTTATCAACTTTTTGCTTGTTTTTCGTTTGTTGTACACAAGGAATATATCCTTTTCCACCACAAGGTCTATTATGGGGATACCCCTTACCTCATTGGAGCAGATATCTTTTATCAAAGCTATTTCGCTCACAAATGCTATACCAAGTCCATTTTTGACTGAATGTAAAAGTCCATGGGTGGATGACATAACCGCAGTGGCATTGAGGCTTTCAAAATCATAACCTTTGGTCTTCAACGCATATTCCACAGCAGCTCTTGTGCCGGATCCCACCTCTCTGATTACAAACTTTTCATTTAAAATCTCATCTAAAAAAACACTATTTCTTGAATAAAATGGGTGGTCTTTGTTTACCGCAAGGACAATTCTGTCTCGAAATATAGGTTTGTATTCGAGGTCTTTTTTGGGGATCTTTCTGGTAACTATCGCCAGATCTAGCACACCATCCACAACTCTCTGTATAATCATCTGGGAGCTTGCTATATCCATCGTAAAAAAAGTCTTGGGATATTTATTAATAAACTCTTTAATAATGGATGGGAGTATAAATTCTGCAATTATAGTACTGGAGCCTATCTTTACGTTGCCACTTACTTCGTTTAAAAACTCCTTTATCGCCTCAATAGATCGCTCCCTCAGATCGATCATATCCACCGCATAGTCAAAAAATACCTGCCCCGCATCGGTCAATACTACCTCCCTGGAGAGTCTATCAAAAAGCTTAATACCAAGATCCTCTTCAAGGGTGTTTATATGGGTGGAAACTGTGGGCTGGCTGAGGAGCATCTTTTCGGCTGCCCTCGAAAAAGATTTATATTTTGCCACATATACGAATGCTTCTATCTGCTTAAAATCCATAACATCTCCTGTAAACCATTTTTGAAGCTTTATACATTGTTTTATAGATAAAATCAATAGTAAATCGATTGTTATGTGATTTAGACTAACAAACTTTTTTTCACACCTGTTTACAATAATCAGATTTAATCGTTGTTACTGATTTTCATAGGGGTGCAAAAAATGGAGGAAAGACAAATATTGTATTGTTTGATCAATAATAGCAATATACTATATATTAAATTTTGAGATATAATTTACCTCTTTATAAAAAAATAAGGGGTATGATCCCCCCCTTTTTTTCATTACTGCTCCTTTATCCCAATAGCCTTTAATATCTTAGCCAGAGGGCAAAAATTTGTGAATCCGTATTGGAAGAGATTTAATCCCACAAATATTGTAAAAGCAAACCACCATTTATTGTGGAATAATCCAAGTAAAGTGGATACCACCACAAATAACCCTGCAAATACTCTAACCCATCTTTCAACTGTCATAGCTACCTCCTATTCATTTATAATCTAAGCCTATAGTAAAAATAGTATGTCATAGGGATTATGACAAGAGTCAATATTGTGGACACCACCGCACCTGTGATGAGGGAAACACCTAAACCTGCAAATATTGGATCCGGGAGCATAAACAATGCACCGGTAATAACCGCAACAGTGGTAAGTACCACAGGTCTCGTCCTTATCGCACCAGCTTCAATCACAGCATCCCTTATATCTTTCCCTTTTTCTATACTAGCCTCAATAAAGTCTATCAGAAGCACAGCATTTCTCACCATAATACCGGCAAGGGCAATGAATCCTATCATACTTGTGGCTGTAAAAAACTCTCCAAATATGAAATGCCCCGGTATTATCCCCAAAAGACTGAGAGGTATCGGGATGAGCATGATTATCGGCGTCATAAATGATTTAAACCAACCCACAAGAACAAAATACATTATTATAATAACTGCAGCAAATGCCAGCCCAAGATCTCTAAACACCTCATATGTCACCTGCCACTCCCCATCCCACTTCATCGACACTTTATCAGTTCTCTCTGGCATTCCAGTCCAGTACTGCTTAATTTTTTCTCCTTTGTAGGTAAGCCTTGAAATCTCATCTTTCATCTTTAGCATAGCGTATACTGGACTCTCCTCTTTACCTGCCACATCCGCTACCACATACACCACTGGCAGGTTATTTTTCCCATAAAGAGCTTTGTCTTTAATCTTTTTCTTGATATTTACAAGCTCACCCATAGGAACAACCCTACCTGTCATAGACACAATATTCAGATCTTTTATCAGATCAAGCTTATTTCTCTGGTTCTCCGGAAGCTTTATGGTTATATCCACAGACTCTCTATTATCACTATTATGCAATACCCCCACCTTCATTCCCGCAAGGGCCATGTAAACAGTTTTTGACAACATCTCTGTGGATATGCCACTCAAAGCAGCTTTTTCTCTGTTTATACTAAAATCATATTCCTCCATGTCATCTTCCACAAACCAGTCGATATCCACCACACCATCTGTTTTGGCAAAAATCTCTTTTATCATTTTAGCTACTTCTATCCTATCCTGCTCTGTAGGTCCATAAACTTCAGCCACAAGGGTGGACAATACAGGAGGTCCGGGCGGTATCTCAGCAAGCTTGATATTTGCTCCATATTTGTTTCCTATCTTTTGTACGGGATCTCTTAAAAGTTTTGCAAGGTCATGGCTTTGCAATTTTCTCTTTGATTTGTCAGCGAAATTCACCTGAATATCCGCCACATTACTACCCTTTCTCAAAAAGTAGTGCCTTACAAGACCGTTGAAATTGTATGGGGCTGCAATGCCGGAGTATATCTGATAGTTTTCCACTTCTTTAACGGTTGATAGATAATTTCCAATCTCGTTTGCCACCATGGTGGTTTTTTCCAAAGAAGTACCCTCCGGCATATCTATGATGATCTGAAGTTCATTTTTGTTGTCAAAAGGAAGCATTTTCATAACAACCTTTTTTGTGGGGATAAACAAAAACGCCCCAAAAAATAGCCCCAACATCACAAATGTCAAGACCAGCCTGTATGAAAGTTTATCAAAAAGAGGTGTCAAAATATTTTTGTATATTTTGTATAATTTAGTAGATTTTACATATTCTTCTTCATCCACTTCATCTTCCACTTTGGTATGTCCTGCGAGTAGCTTATAGGCAAGCCATGGGGTGATGACGAGTGCCACAAGCAGAGAGAATATCATTGCAAGAGATGCACCTATAGGCATCGGCTTCATATATGGCCCCATCAGCCCTCTAACAAAAGCCATAGGATATATAGCCACAATGACAGTTATGGTGGCAAGGATCGTCGGATTACCCACTTCTCCTACAGCTCTTATGGCCCTTTCTAAAAGATTGGTTCTGGCAATACGGAAGTGTCTCTCCATATTCTCCACAACGATAATGGCATCATCCACCACGAGACCTGTAACAAAAATAAGAGCAAAAAGGGTCACTCTATTTAAGGTGTAGTCAAACATATAGTATACAAAAAGGGTAAGGGCAAACGTCACCGGAAGAGCCACAAAAACCACAAGTCCAGCCCTCCAGCCCATAGTAATGGTCATAACGATAATTACAGCCACAATAGCACCGATGAGGTGCTCCATAAGTGTTTTTACTTTTTCGTAGGCTGTTTCACCGTAATTTCTGGTAATCTTCACCTCCACGCTTGAAGGTATGACATAACCTTTGAGATATTGAATCTTTTCTAATATCTTATCCGCCACAACTACGGAATCACTACCCTTCCTCTTTGATATGGAAAGGGTCACAGCCTGGATCTTGTCTGAGCTTATTTTATCGTTGAAACCTATTATATGATAATGATCCGGTATCTCCGCATCATCCTTCACGGTTGCCACATCTTTTAGATAGACAGGTTTACCGCCAAAAACCGAAACAACCACATTACCCACTTCATCCAGAGAAGAGAAAAAACCACCGGCAGTTATGTAGAGATTTTTATCAATATTTGTAATCTCACCCGCATTAAGCGCCATATTGGACATCGATAAAGCGCCATAAAGTCTTAATAGGTCTAAATTATAGGATTTAAGCCTGGTCAGATCCGGCTCGATTCTTATCACACGTTTATATCCACCAATCACTTTTGTTTCAGAGATATCATCGATCTCTTTCACCCTCTGTTCCACCTCTGATGCTATCTCCCTCAATTTTGTACCATCCAGCTCTTTAGAGTAAAATGTAATAGCCACCTGAGGCACATCATCGATCGACATCTTTTTTATAATTGGAGGCATTACACCTTGAGGCATCCTATCCATATTGTAATCTATTTTGGTTTTCAGCTTTGTGATACTCTTCTCTTCATCTTCCCCCACTTTAAATCGAACTGTAACCATCCCAACGTCATTCATGGCTGTGGAATATACGTACTCCACTCCTGGAATTTCCCACATCAGCTTTGACAGAGGCTCCACAACCTTTTTTTCCACATCTTTTGCCTTTGCTCCAGGGTATGGTACGAAAATATCAACCATCGGCACGACAATCTGGGGTTCTTCCTCTTTGGGTGTAAAAATAACCGACATAATACCTATAAACAACGTTGCAATAACCAGAAGAGGTGTGATTTTGGATCGCAAGAATGATTTGGCAAGTTTTTCCGCTATGCCATATTTAACGATCTCTACCTCTTTTTCAGGATCTATATTGCAGGCTTTATTGTTTTTATCAAAAACTTCCATTTAACCCTCCAGTATATCTCCTGCTTTGATATTATCCAGGTTATTTACCACAATCTTTTCACCACCGGAAAGCCCACTTATGATCTCCACTTTTCCATCTTTTTCTATACCGGTTTTTACTATCCTCATATCAGCTTTACCATTAATATTTATAAATACAGCCTCCACCTGACCCCTTTTGACAACAGCAGTCTTTGGAACGTATATCGCATCCTTTATACCATCGTTTACATATACATTCACATAAGCCCCCACAGGGAGTGATTTATCAGCCGAAAGCTTTACTTTAAAATTCCTCGTTGCCGGATCTATGTTTGGAGCTATCTCCAGCACCTTTGATTTAAACTCCTTACCTAAAGAATCCACCTTGACTTCAAGCTGGTCACCCACTTTTACCTTATGAAACATAGATTCGGAAAGATACGTATATATAACATTCTTGTTGCTTCCTATTTTGAGAATAGGCTGCCCTGGAGCCACCATGTTTCCCACGTCGATCAGTTTTTCCAACAACACTCCATCAAAAGGAGCTACGATCCGTGTATACCCCACATAAGTCGAAGCCTCATTTTTTCCTGCTATTGCCTGGTTCTTTTTTGTCTTAGCCTGATTTATCCTCTCTTCTGCCAATTTAACAGCTCTTTCTGCGGCATTTTTCCCCTCAAGTGCCACTTTGTATTGTGACTCCACCTGATCAAATTCCTGCTTACTTATACTCTCGGAAGCCAGAAGACTTTTATATCTCTTGTAAGTCTTTTCAGCCAATTCGTATTGAGCCTGTGCCTGTCTTAATTGATTCTGGGCGACCTTTAATCCCAATTCCCCTTGAGAAATGGCGTTGTCAGCCTCAGCAACTGCGGCATCTGCGAATTTCAATTTTTCATAGATTTCAGGGCTACTTACTTCCACAAGCACTGCACCCTTTTTAAAGGATGCCCCCTCTGTGTAGTTTATCCTCGTGATATATCCCATCACCTTTGGGCTTAAAGCTACCATATCTTCTGAAGAAACAGTCCCTGAAAATTCCCTGAGTACAGGCACCTGTACCTTTGAAACTTCCGCCAAAGACACCTTGTGTGAACTCACCTGTTCTTTTTTAGAAATATCATCTTTATTGCTACTGCCACAGGATATCACAAACAACAACATCAAAAAAGTAATGTACCTAAACATCTATATCCTCCTGATTCATTTTTTTATCATATCATTACTACTTCAAAATCCCAGCTGCTTTGTAAAGCTTTGTTTTACTCTCTATCAGGTCATACTCCGCCATATAAAGTGCCAGCTCGGCATTTTTCACATCCACCTCCCTATCCAGAAGGTCGGTAATCCTTGCAAGCCCTTCTTTAAATCTGTTTTCAGTAATGTTGAGAGCTGCATAAGAAGCCTCGAGAGACTTTTTCATCGCTTCAATCTTACTTTCAGCAGCTAATACTGAATAGTAGGCATCTTTTACTTCAGATTTGATCTCGTTTCTTTTATCAATTAATTTATAATCAATGGCCATTTTTTTACTTTTTTCTTCACTTATTTTATTTTTGTTCATAAAACCGTTGAAGATATTAAAATTTATCATTGCTCCCACCGTAAACCCCTTACCGGAATCCCCTAAAAAAGATGTATCATTCATTTTATAATTAGCAAATGCGACTATTTCAGGTGAATAACTCCACATATTTTTCTTATATTCAAGATCCTGCACTCTGGCAAAATCCTCCATAGCTTTTAAATCCTTTCTATTTTCAATCGCAATTTTTATATACTCATCAAGAGATTTATCCACTTTAAGCCCTGGATCGTTCCAGACGACAGAAAATACACCATCGTTATCCAGCAACCTCTGAAGATGCGCCTGGGCAACCTCCACCTGCTTTTTTGCCTCTGCAATGTAGCTTTCATTCAGATTTACCCTTGACTCCGCCACCAGAAGATCGCTCTTTACAAGTAAACCATTCCGGTAAAATTCTGCGGTAAGATCCCTGTATTTTTTGGTTCTTTCCATCGATTTTTCGGTTACTTCCACACTTTTATCCGCCAATGCCTTTCCATAGTAAGCCCTCACAAGGTTGTAAATCAGCTCCTGTCGTACAACATCCAGCATCTTATCTGAAGCCTTTTTCATCTCTTCTGCCTGCTTAAATCCAAAATATACCTTTCCCTGAAGTAGTAAAGGCTGCACCAGCTCTATCTTCGTCTCAAAATTCTTCGTCCTATCAGGATCTGACATCGTTGCCATATACGCCGGAGTGAAGTTCCCCTGAGAAATCTTTATAAATGCGGCAGAACCAGGCTCGTCGGTACTTATGAATGTTTCACTGATATTAAGTTTGGGCATAAAACCACTTTTGGCCTGCTCCACTCTAAACTGTGATGAGGTTACCTCTTCACTATAAGCCTTTATCAAACCATTTTTTTCCAGCAAAATCTTCTTTGCTTCCTCAAATGTTAGTTGGGCAGCATTCAAGCTCAAAGAAGAAAATATAAAAATAGACAACAACGCCTTTTTATTCAACATCTAATCCTCCAAAAGAGATTTTACCATTTTCGCTATCTTTGGATCTTTGAGGTAATAACAGATCTGAGTACCATTTCTTTTCCCTTCAACAATATCAAAATTTCTCAAAAGAGCCAGATGTCGGCTTACTGACGCCTGAGACATATTTAAAACCTCACTCATCTTAGTTACCGAACATTCATTATTCAAAAGACCGATAGCTATAGTTAGCCTCACCGGATGCCCCAAAACCTTTAACTGCTCTGCAATATAATTGATATCCATACTTTACCCCCAGTTTTCAAATATACATATATATGAATATTTGTCAAGTGTTAGCTTCATACCATCAAAAACTCAGCAAAACTTATCCATTGACATAAAAAATCAAAATCTATATCATTTAATTTAAAGGTGAAAAATATGGATAAAATCTTTGTCATAGATGACGAAATCTATACTCTCGAATTTTTCAGTGGTTTGCTTTCAGATGAATACGAATTATTCAAATTCCGTTCCCCCACTGAAGCACTAAAAAAAATAGATAAGATATATCCAGATCTTATAATCTGCGACAATCTAATGCCGGAGCTATCCGGATTTGAAATGCTCGACGTAATCAACAAAGAATACCCGGATATAACATTTATAATAATGACAGCCTACGGTAGCATCGACATAGCCGTTGAAGCTATCAAAAAAGGTGCTTTTGACTTCATCACCAAGCCCTTTGATAATATCGAAGAATTAAACATTAAAATAAAAAAAGCCATTGAAAATTCCAAGTTGAAAACGGATCTAAAAGTCTTACAAAAAAACATAAACGAACTATATGGAATACCAAATATAATTGCCCGCAGCAAAAAGATGGAAGATCTTTTGGGGATCGTAAAAAAAATTGCCACTATCAACAGCAACGTACTTCTGATTGGTGAATCCGGGACAGGCAAGGAGCTTATAGCCAGAGCGATCCACAACCTTAGTAACAGATCCAAAAACAGGTTTTTAGCAATAAATTGTGCAGCAATCCCTGAAACTCTCGAAGAAAGTCTATTTTTTGGTTACGAAAAAGGTGCATTCACAGGGGCTGATACCTACAAAAAAGGTTATTTCGAGGAAGCCAACCATGGTACGATTTTTTTGGATGAAATAGGCGAAGCTTCCATAAGTCTCCAAACTAAACTTTTAAGAGTCATTCAGGAAAGAAATATCAAGAGATTAGGTTCATCTGAACCGATTGATGTTGATGTTAGGATAATTTCAGCCACAAACAGAGATCTTGCAAAAGAGGTGGAGCTTAAACAGTTTCGTAATGATTTATACTACAGGATAAACGTAATTACCATAAAAATACCCCCTTTAAGAGACCGTCTCGAAGATATCCCATATCTTGCGGAATTTTTTGTAAAAAAATTTTGCAAAGAATTTAATAAAATCGAGATGAAGATATCGCCAGAATTCATGAAATTACTGTACTCCTATGATTGGCCCGGGAATGTAAGGGAACTTGAAAATCTTATAGAAAAAGCCGTGGCATTATCAGATGGAGATCTGCTAAAAGCTGACATAATAAAAGATCATATTGTTGGTAATCCAGAGCTAAAAAGTGATATAATCGATTATAAAACTGCAAAATTACATTTTGAAAGGGATTATTTAAATAGATTATTGATGATAACCGGAAATAATATACAGATGGCAAGTAAATTGGCCGGACTTGATCCTGCCACAATCCATCGAAAACTTGCAAAGATCAAAAATGTATAAAGTAATATCTTTAATATTATTTATACTGGCTTATAAATTCTCTTATTCTGAAACAATAATAAGATTCAGTCATGTCGTAAGCGTTGATAGTCCCAAAGGGATCGCCGTTGAAAAATTTAAAACAGAGTTAGAAAAGATCTCTTCCGGCAGGCTAAAGGTATTGATATATCCAGAAGGCACACTTTTCGACGATATCCCTGTGATAGAAGCATTGAAGAAAAATATCGTACAGATGGCTGCCCCCAGCTTTTCCAAATTTAGCGATAAAATAAGAGATTTTCAGGTTTTTGATATACCTTTCCTGTTTAATAATATCAAGGATATACATAATTTCTATAATTCAAAAGCCATCTCTATTTTAAATAGAGAAACCGAAAATTTTGGACTTAAAATACTAGACTTTTGGGACAACGATTTTAAACATATCACCTGCAGCAAAAGACTCATAAAAAAACCAGAAGATTTAAAAGGGCTGAAGGTACGCACTATGGGTAGTGATATCTTAAATGCCCAGTTTAAAATAGTGGGTGCCATGCCTTACACCTATCCTTTTGGTAGCTTAAAACATATCCTTGAAGAGGGGTTGATAGACTGCCAGGAAAACACCTTCAACAATATATATTCTCAAAAACTTTATAACAGCCAGAAATACTTAACTGTTTCATCCCATGGATATCTTGGGTATGCTGTTGTTATTTCGAAAAAATTCTGGGAATCTCTATCAGGAGAAGAAAAGAAACTGATTAAGGAAGCTTTGAAAAAAACTACCGCTTACGAGAGGGAACTAGCACAGAGAAAAAATTTTACTGACTTTTTTAGATTATCCCATAACTCCAACCTCGTTGTACATAAGCTATCAGAGGAAGAAAAAGTCTATTGGATTACATTTTATAAAAGGCATAAAAATCTTTTTTTAAATTATCTAAGTTCAGAAATGGCAAAGGAGTTACAGGAAATGGGGCTATACTAACGATAATATCGATCTCTATACTGTTATTCGGATTAAACAGAATTGCTGGATATTTCAATATTTTTAATATCCCAAATATAAATCTATTATTCCTTCTGACAATAACTTTTATAATAATATTCCCATACTTGATCGGTAAAAGTTATAAAATAAATTACAGCATTTTAAAATATGACCTAACCAAAATTGAGACGATATTGTTAATTTCGATCCTTTTGATTACTCTTAGCCATCAAAACTTATTCTTTGCAATCTTTATACTCATATTAGTAATAATAAAAAGGTACTCCAAAAAATGATTTACTATCTTTTATTTATAGTTGGAATGATTACACTTTCTTTAATGGGGATTAGCATTAACCTCATCCTACTATTGATTTCAATAACCTATGCCGTTTTGAGCCATTTAGATTTCACATCTTTTATTTTTCTCCTTTCCCATAAACTATCTGAGACGATATTCATGCCGGAGGTGGCGGCAATCCCCTTTTTTATTCTAAGCTCTGAGATTCTTATCAATTCAAAATTACACAAACGATACAAATCCACCGTCTTCAATATATTCGGAAACAATATTTTAAGCTACCTTATATTTACATTACCTGTAATAACTACTTCTTCCACCAGTATGATAATTGTCAAATCATTTTCAAGGATACTTTCATTAAAAGAGTTTGATTCAAAAGGGGGCTACATAAGATTGGTATACATAATCTCATCTGTAAACTATATAGCCCCGGTATCTGTTTCATCTATTTTACTTGCCTCATTACTTAAAATTTCATTAAAGACAGTAACCCTTTATTCGTTACTACTTACAATCCCTTTTCTGATAATCAATTATTTTATATTTGTATCAAAACATTTCCATCCAAAATCGGCCATAAGAGACTACTTCTCCTTATTTGCCATTTCGGGGTATGTGGTAATCTTCTATTACCTGATGTTTTTAGTCTCTCTGCCAATAGATATCATTTCAATAATAATCTTTTTCTACTCCATTTTCATTAGTGTACTTTCAGACCGTAAAAACTTCATTAAGAATTTTAACATCTCAATAGTTCATTCCATCTCTCGTATTGGGATAATTATAGGGGTGGTTTATTTTATATTTGTAATAACATTCTTTCATATCTATACATTTGCAAGTAATCAGGTAATAAACTATCTAACCCTTTCATTTTCTGAAGGTTATTATATACTTATAATACTTTATATTCTTGCTTTTTTCATAACTGATATACTTGATCCACTGGGGGTTATATTAATACTATTTCCATTATATAATCCACTTCTTACGACATTTAATATCAATAAATACTTATTTGCATTATCATTTCCTTTTTTTGTTTCAACGGGGCTTTTTAATAATATATCTGAACTTGCAGGTAAAAAGATTGTGGATAAATTCAATATAACCTTCAGCGAATTATCGGATATAATTACACCGGTTTACTTTTTAATATGTATTATCTCTTTTATGATCTATTTTTTATAAAAAAGGTGGGATACCCCACCTTTAGATTAACCTCCAAAGATGAGGTTTGGTAAAAATAAAGAAATAGAAGGGAGGTAGGTTATTATAATCAGTCCTATTAGCAAAGCAAACATCCATGGCAAAGTTGCTTTTATGACCGATTCTATGCTCTGACCTGTTATACTTGAAGCCACAAACAGATTTAGACCTACTGGGGGTGTGAGCATTCCAACTTCCATATTCACTGTCATGATTACCCCAAGATGTATCGGATCTACCCCTAAACTCATGGCAACCGGAAACAATAGTGGTGCAAGTATCATAATAATACTTGAAGGCTCCATAAAGTTACCAGCTATCAATAAGAGTATATTCACAAATACCAAGTAAACGTATTTATTAAAGTGCATATCTATTATCCATTGGGCAAGATTCTGTGGTATCTGTAAATATGTGAGGACAAAAGCGAAAAGCATTGCATTGGCAATAATAAACATCACCATAGCAGACGTGGAAGCGGAAGTAGCTATGATTTGTGGTACATCTTTCCATTTTATATCCTTGTAAACAAACATTGATATAAAAAATGCGTACACTGCAGAGGCCGCAGCAGCTTCTGTCGGGGTAAAAACCCCACCGTAGATACCACCAATTACGATTACAATAACAAGAAGACCCCAGAAAGCATCCATAAAGCTGCTAAAAATCTCTTTTAAAGGAGCCATTTTTTCCCTTTTAAAGCCAGCCCTTCTTGCGGCTATATATGTCACAAGCATCAAACCGCCACCCAGTAAAATACCAGGGATAACACCAGCCATAAAAAGCTTTCCCACAGACTGGTCAACGGTAACACCATATACAATCATAACAATGGATGGTGGAATCAAAATCCCTAAAGACCCAGCACAGGTTATGGAACCTATGGAAAATTTATCACTATAACCCGCCTCCTTTATCGCCCCCATCATTATAGAACCGATAGCAGCGACAGTAGCCGGAGATGATCCACTTACCGCCGCAAAGATCATACATGCAAATATAGCAGACATTGGAAGACCGCCGGGTAAGTGCCCCACCATTGCCCTGGCGAATCTAATTATCCTTCTTGCTGCACCCCCCTGCGAGAGAAAATTCCCGGCAAGGATGAAAAGAGGTATAGCCATCAAAGCAAACTTATCTATGGATGTAAACATCTTCTGGGGTATAACAAGAGTGGGCATCTGGGTAAAAAATAGGATTACTAATGTACTGGATATACCCAAAGAGATGGCAATAGGCACTCCCATAAAGAGCAAAAGGAAAAGTAAACCGAATAATGTTATAGTAGCCATATCAATGCTCCTTCATAACCAAGTTGTATGAAAACTCTTCGGCAGGCATTCTGATTATCTTTACTATCTTCATGAGAATCTGATATGCGGAAATAGCCATCGTTATAGGAACACAAAGATAAATAATCCAGAACTTTATATGTAAATCAACAGAAACCTGTTCGAGTTCATAGTTAAATTTTACAAAATCATAGCCCCACTTAATAAGTACTATGAGAAAAACAAATACTATAAAAAGACTGAAAGTAAGAAGTCTTTTAGCAATATTTGGTTTTAAACGTTGAATCAGAAATGTAACACCTAAATGTAGACCTGTTTTAAAACCATATGCCGTCCCAAACAGTACAGACCATATAAATAGGTAGGAGGTCAGCTCACCTGCCCAGGTAAGAGACATATCAAAGCCATATCTTAATACTACATTTATAAAAGCCACTACAGTAGCCACCGCCATCATTACCGACATAATAAAAATATTTATTTTATCCAGCCAGTTATCAAAAATCTCCAACATTTTCAGCATAATTATACCCCTTTTAAAAACAAAACAACCGCCCCACATGTTATAATTCGTGGGGCAGCTGTTTAAAAACTATTTTGTATTTAATGCTGCATCAATATATTCTTTACCTATTACATCGTAGAATTGTGGATAAATTGTCATAAGCTTATTCTTCCATATCTTTTTCTCTTCTGGTGTAAGCGTATATATTTTAACTTTTCCATAGGCTTTTACTTTTGCAAAATATTCATCATCAAGTTTTGCAGCCCATTCTCTTTCTTTTTGAGTGGCTAATTTAATACCATCAGAGATAATCTTCTTATGCTCTGGTGAAAGAGAATTCCAGAATATCTTATTTGTAACAACAAGATATCCAAGATATCCGTGACCTGAAACTGTATAGTATTTTTGTACTTCATGCATTTTTTGAGTATAAAAATTTGAAACTGGGTTTTCAGCACCATCCACCACACCCTGCTGAAGAGCAGAGTATACTTCACTGAAAGGAAGTACCTGAGGGTTAGCTCCAAGTGCTTTAAATTGTGCCTCAAGAACTTTAGAGGACATAATCCTAAACTTAAGACCTGCAGCATCTTCCGGCTTCTTTATCTCCCTTTTGTTGTTTGAAAGATCTTTAAACCCGTTGTCCCAGTATGCAAGACCAACCATCCCTTTTGGTTCTACAAGATGCATCATCTTTTGCCCCACAGGACCATCCAAGAATTTATGAAGCTGTTTTTCATCATCGAAAAGAAATGGAAGATCAAAAAGCTGAAATTGAGGGACAAAACCTGTAAATTTTGAGAAACTTGGAGCGATAATTTGCACTGCATTCATTTTCAGTGCTTCAATCTCTTCCCTATCTCCATACAGAGTAGAGTTTGGGAAAACTTCCACTTTGATTTGACCTTTAGATGTCTTCTCCACATAATCTTTAAAGTAGTTTGCGGCAAGACCTTTTGGAGTGTCAGCAGCAACAACGTGGGAAAACTTAATAACAACCTGGCTAGCAAAAATATTTGTGGCAAAGAGCAACACTGCCATAAGAGCAAAAATGATTTTAAAATGTTTCATAGCTAAACTACCTCCTTACTTTTTATTCTCTTTAATATGCAATAAATATGCCAGATATGATATTAAAAACATATCCCATTTTAAAACAATTTATCAAAACAAAAGATAAGATCGAATTGCAAAAACACAACACCAAACGCAATACCTAAATTAAATTACATTACATCAATAAATTACAAGTTGCATTTTTGCAAGACAGCACAATCACAAAAACTTAAAAAATAGTTAAAAAAAGATAGCCTACAAAACATTTAAAAATAAAAACTTTTTATTTTTTATAAAAATTCTTTTTTAAGATTAAAAATCAGCGTTTTAATGAAGCTTTTATTCTTTTTTTATCTTCATACATAAGTTCATCCGCTCTTGACAGTACTCTCTGCAATTGATCCTTCGACATTGCTGTTGCCCCACCCAATGCAAAAGAAACGTGAGGTAACCCTTCCTGATTCACCTCCATCTCCACCTGCCTTATCCTCTCAATTGCAAGCTGCATTTTTGCTTCATCGATTCTCGGGAGAACAATTGCAAACTCATCACCACCTATCCTGGCAACACAGTCTTCTTTTCTAAATACCTTAAGCAATACCTTTGCGGCCTTCTGTATTAAGAGATCACCCTCTTTGTGTCCCATGGTATCATTTATCTGTTTTAAGCCATTTAGATCCGCCATTATGATGCTAACTGGAAAAACTCTACCGTTGATATACCTCTCCAATTCCGCATCAAAATAAGCTCTATTGTAAAGACCTGTCAGAGGATCATGGGTACTTGCATACTTCAATTTCTCCTCAGTGTACTTCTGGATTAATGCATTGGTTAGGATACTTGCAAAAACTCTTAAAATATCTATCTCCGTGACCGTCAAAAAGCGATCAGAATCATTTTCGTCAAAACCAATAAATCCTATATACTCACCTTTGATCATCATAGGAAAAACAATACTTGATTTAGCTTCGTGGGTTTCAAAAAATTTAGAAACTGTGTTATTATAAAAGGCGTACTTATTGTATATTATGACATTATTCTCCAACAACCCTTCCTTTAACCCCTCATATCTTTTATAGCTAAACTCTTTTTCATATTTATCTATCATCTCAGGGTATCTTGTCCAGATATACGACAGATGGCAGTAATCTTTGTCAAAATAATCTTCATATACATAAATTACACTGAGTCTTGTATGGTTACCAATGATCGATAAAACCCTATTGACAGCTGAAGTAAAATCCTTAGGGTTAAATAAAGTTTTAAATACCTCATTTATCAAATACTGCTCCATCAGGTTATTCTTTAAAATCTTCTGCTTTTTCCTCTCCTTAGAAATATTTCTAAACAGTACCACAGCACCAGTGAACTCATTGGTTAAGTTTTTGAGGGGAAAAAACTTCACCATAATAGCTAGATTCGAATGATATCTGGTCTTAATATAAAAAACCCTTTTAATGGAGATGCCGGAAAAAGCCTTTTTTAAATATTTAAACCATTTATCTTTGTCTATACCAAGTAACTGCAAATCTAAAAAAGAACCTCTTTTCACATCGTAATCATAAAATTCTTTCAGAGAATTTTTGAATGCAGTATTAAAAAATATCAATTTTAAATCCTTATCAACTGCGCACATCGCATCAAGACAGCTTTCAAAAATAGAGTTTAATACATTCTCATCAATAACCATACAACGTCCTAAAATTTATTTTTTGCCCTCTTGTATACTTTTAGATATTTTGTAGCAGCATCATCCCATGTAAATCTTTTTTGCATACCATTCTGTCTTAATCTTAGAAGTTTATCCTTTAGATTATAATAGGTATATGTAGCCCATCCAATGGTATTAAATAGGTTATGGGCATTTAAACCAAAGAATTTAAAACCTGTCCCATCACCTGTTGCTTCGTTGAAATTCTCCACAGTGTCGTTTAAGCCTCCAACTGCGTGAACCACCGGTGGCGTCCCGTATCTCAGACTATACATTTGATTTAATCCACATGGTTCAAACCTTGAAGGCATAACAAAAAAATCAGCCCCAGCCTCCACAAGATGTGCAAGTGCATTATCATATCCGATATAGCATCCAAATTTTTCAGGATTTTCATGGGCTATTTTGCCAAAGAAAAAGTGAGCCCAGGGGTCCCCATTACCCACAAGCACAAACTGAATATCCAGAGATAAAATTCTGTATATCGCTTCCGCCAGTATATCTATCCCTTTTTGGTGTACAAGACGACTAACAACCCCAAACAACGGAACATCCCTTACCGGAAGGCCAAATCTTCTCTGCAAGCTCTCTTTGCAGATCATTTTGCCTGACAGGTCATGCTCTGAATAGTTTGCAGGGATAAATTTATCCACCTCAGGATTCCACTCATCGTAATCAACACCGTTTAAAATCCCCTCCAGTTTGTAGCTAATGTCCCTTGCAACCCCCTCCAGACCATATCCAAACTCCGGTGTCTGTATCTCTCTGGCATACCCTTCGCTGACTGTGGTCACCATATCTGAAAGATACATCCCACCTTTGAGAAAATTTACCTGACCCTTAAATTCGTAGTCAAAATAGTATTCCCAGCTTCCCAAAACATCCATGACACCAGAATAGAAAACCCCCTGATATTGCATATTGTGTATTGTTAGTACTGTGGAAACATTGCTGAAATGTGAATCTTTTTTATAGTATGTTTTAAGCATATGAGGAACCATAGCAGTATGCCAGTCATTTATATGAATAATATCCGGCTTAAATCCTAACATTTTGGACAATTGAAGGGCTGCCTTTGACAGAAACATAAACCGATTGTCATTATCAATATAACCAGTACCGTCTTCATAATTATAGAGATCCTTTCTACCATAAAACCCTTCATGATCGATAAAATAGATTTCAACGTCCGAATCAGGTAAATAACCCTTATATACACCACACCACCACTCACCAGCAATCCCCATAGGAACACCAAGAGGGGGGATAAGCTTTTCAAGATTATACTTATCCTTATCTATGATCCAATACCTTGGGATAACAACCTTTATATCATGACCATATTTTTTAATATATTTGGGCAACACCCCCGCCACATCCCCCAGACCTCCAGTCTTAGCAAACGGGGCACATTCACTGGCGATAAAAAGCACATTGAATCTATCCATAAAAACACCACCTTATATGAAATTATCAATTACAAAATCGCTTTGTTTATTCTATAGATTTATTATAAACCAATTTATGAAAAAATTCGAGATAATTTATTGGAAATAAAAAAAGGTGGCAGTTAGCCACCTTTATTCTTTGTAATGATAATTTTTTTTAGTTTGAACTCCTACTTTGTTTTAAGCGTTAAAAGCTTTTCGGACAATCTGGAAACTCTTCTGGCAGCATTATTTTTATGTATCACACCCTTGCTTGCCGTTTTAGCAATGACAGACTGAGCTTCTTTGAATACAGACTCTGCTTTTTCCAGATCCCCACTTTTTACGACTTCAAGAAACTTCTTGATATAAGTCTTCATTCTCGACTTATATGACCTATTTCTAAGATTTCTTTTTTCTGTTTGCCTAATCCTTTTCTTTGCTGAAGCTGTATGAGCCATCTATATCACCTCTTCTTTATTTCATAAAAGGATATATTAGATAATTCAAAAAAACAAATATGTCAACATCTTTTTACCAAATCTCTTCATACTTATTGTTAAAAGGATGAAAAAATTTATAAAAGTATATTTTTTCCATTTAAAAGCTGGACATTTATCTAATAATCCTATTTGGAAGTTTTCTCTTTATAGCCAAATTTAAACGAAAGCTGCTTGGCTGCATTTTTCAGAATAGGAGCAACCTCTTTCACAAGCTTTTCTTCGTTTAGCCTCATTAAAGGGGCAGTAATACTTAAACCAGCTATTACCTTTTTCATAAAGTTGAATATAGGTGCTCCAATACATACAACACCCTCTTCATACTCTTCCAGATCAATAGCATAACCTTTCTGGCGAATATCTTCAAGTTCTTTTTTCAACATCTCAGCATTGTCAATAGTATTTGGGGTAAATTTGGTAAAATTATTCCCAAAAGATTTATCCACTGAAAAATCTTCCAGAAAAGCTAACTGAGCTTTCCCAGTAGCGGTAGCATATGCTGGCCCCACATTTCCTATCCTCTGTCTTACTCTAACAGATTTTAACGTCTCAACAACCCCAAGATATACTACATTTGTACCTCTTAATACACTTATATACACAGATTCACCGATTTTATCCCTTAAATCCGTCATAACTTTCATCGATGATTCTATCAGATTTAGTTTATTAAAGTAGGCTTGAGATATCTGAAATGTCTTAACCCCCAACTTGTAGTTTCCAGTATATTTGTTTATATCAACGTAACCAAAATATTCGAGGGTAGTTAACAATTTATTTACATTACTTTTGGTAAGATTCAAACGGGCACTTATTTCTGTAATACTCAATTCTCCATCAACATCACCAAGATATTCAAGTATATCAAGAGCGTTATCAACAGCCTGTACTGAATACTCTGATTTATCTCTTTTCATATCAAAACTCCAATGAATTTTATAACCATATTTTATATTACAAATAATTTTTAATAGTGTCAACCAAAAACTATTTTTTCTTATAAATTCTCTTCAACTCACCAACGATATAGTGCATATGCACCAACATAGCATCATATGCCCGCTCCGGATCTCTGGCGGAAATAGCATTAAAAATATCGGTATGCTGTCTAAACAATGCTTCGTGACTTTCGGGATTCGTATACATCCTTGATCTAACTTCATAACTAACCTTTTCTATCCAATAAAAAAGATTCTTCATAAGATGTATGAGCATCACATTGTGCGTTCCATAAGAGATAGCAAAATGAAAATTTGCATCTGATATATGTCCAATCTGACCTTTTTCCTTGGCTTCCCTCATTTCATCAAGATATCTACTCATCGTATCAATCTCTTCCGCCGTAGCCCTGATGGCTGCGGTGTGTGCACCCCAAGTTTCGAGTATTTTTCTAATTTCCATTAAATCGAATATCGCCTCATCTCTTTTGACAAACTCCTCAATTGCACTGTCCAGAATACCATTCGTTATGGTTTTGACAAAAGTCCCACCCCCCTGAACCTGATACAAAAAACCTTGTGCCTCCAGTTTCTGAATAGCCTCCCTGAGGGATGTCCTGCTCACCCCCATTTCAACCGCCAGATCCCTTTCGGGTGGCAACCTTTCACCGGGCTTAAGTTTTCCAGAAAGTATGATACTCTTTATCTGCTCATAAACTTCATCACTGATTTTTTTCGGTTTTATCTTCTGAAACATATATCACCTTTGGTAATATCAATTATTTTATTTATGGATACAAAATGTATAGCATAATTATATTTTTTTCAACTATTTTCTTGACTTTATTCGTTAAATAAAGTATTTTGGTATTACCAAAAACCTTGACCCGAGGCTTATATGAACAAAACACCCTTAGAAAGGTTTCTAAAATATTCTTCAATGGTTTCTAATGAACATATATTTTTAAAAGAAAGCCAGATAAACTCTTACTTAAAAGAAACTCGATTTAATTACATTAACATCCCTTCCTTAAACCTATTCAGGGATTGTGTTATAGATGAAAACGGCATAGAATCAGCCATTGTCGAAGCAGAAGCGGGTATATCTGAAACCGGAACTGTCGTGGTAATGAGTGAAGATGAAAAACTCAGGCTTGCCACATGCCTCTGCGAAGAATTAACCGTAATCTTGTATACTGATAAAATTTTTAATAATCTTGAAGATATTGCACCGATTCTTGAAGCTAATATGAGAAAAGAATCCAACTATATCGCTTTCATCACCGGCGCTAGTCGTACAGCTGACATTGAAAGGGTTCTTACTATAGGAGTACATGGGCCCGTAAGAATGAAAGTAATTTTGACAGAAAGAGGGGAATAGCTATGAATTTAGATCAAAAAATACGCAACAGCTTAAACAATAAGATCCTTTATAAAAATCTAAAAAATTTTGCATCCGCCTACAAGATATCAAGAAAGAATGCCTTTAATGGGCTTGATTTTGATCAATTGGTGGCAGATTTAAGCTCAAAAAAATCCAGAAATAGAGCACAGATAAATGAATTATTTGAACTATTCAAGCAAAATGCTACCTCTTCCGGAGCAAAAGTATACCAGGCAACAAACGCAGTTGACGCCTGCAGATACATCACCGAAATCTGCAAAAAACATAATACTGAGTACATAGCCAAATCAAAATCGATGACCTCAGAAGAGATAAAGTTAAACGAATATCTTGAAAAAGAAGGCCTAAAGCCGATAGAAACAGATTTAGGAGAATGGATACTTCAGATTGCGGGGGAGCATCCCTCCCACATGGTGATGCCTGCTATACACAAATCAAGACAGCAGGTTGCAGAGATATTCAGACGATATACCGGTGAAGATATTGCAGATGACGACATAGATAAAATGGTCAAAATTGCCCGGAAGTACCTCAGAGATTACTATTTTAAAGCAACGGTGGGGATTACAGGTGCTAATGTTGCAGTAGCTAACGCTGGAGCTATAGGCATTGTTACAAATGAAGGTAATGGGAGGCTGACATCTACGGTACCACCAGTTCATATTGTACTTCTGGGATATGAAAAGCTTGTGGCCGATTTTGATGAAGCTCTAAAAGTAATAAAACTTCTACCCAAAGCTGCAACCGGTCAAATAATAAGTACCTATGTTACGTGGATTAAAGGGCAGAATAGTTCCCACAAAAATCCCCATGGAATAAAGGAAACCCATTTTGTCTTTTTGGACAATGGAAGATTGGATTTTTTTGACCACCCAATATTAAAAGAAGCTTTAAAATGTATCAGATGTGGAAGCTGTGCCAATATCTGCCCGGCATACGAAATGGTGGGGGGACACACATTTGGACATATTTACATCGGTGCCATAGGTTCAATCCTCACGAGGATGTATCACGACGAAAAAACTGCCCATGAACTGCTAAAATTATGCATAGGATGCAAGGCTTGCTCAAAATTCTGTCCTGCCGGCATAGACCTTCAATCAATTATTTCAGAATTAAACATTGAAGCTACCGAAAAATTTGGATTGCCCGCTGCGAAAAAATTTATATATAGAAAAGTCATTGCAAACCCTTCAATCTTTAAAACAACGATGAAGATTGGTTCCTTCCTCCAGATACCTATTATTTCAAAAGATAAAATCCATCTTTCGAAATCCCCTCTACCAAAAGATAAAGATTTCAGAGTACTACCTTCCATCTCCAGAGAAACATTTTCCAAGATCTATCCTAAGATAGATACAAATAAAAACAGCATGAATAAAAAAATATTTTTTTACCCCGGGTGTGCAGTGGAATACTTCTATCCATATATGGGGAAGGCACTTGTAAAAGTATTAAATAGATTTGGTGTTAAGGTGGATATACCCACAAAACAGGTCTGCTGCGGTTTACCAGCCATTCATGCGGGGGACGGTAATGCAGGTAAAGCTACGATATCAAAAAATCTTGACTACATGCCAGATCCGTCAAATTATGATGCTATTATCGTATTATGTCCAAGCTGTGGTATGGCCATAAAGGAAGATTTTCCAAAACATATGAAAGAAGACTATACAAAATTAAATCTATCAAACAAATTATCAGAAAAAATAATCTCTTTCAGAGAATATTTAGAGAAGCTGGGAATTGATTTGAAGATAAATAATAATGTAAAGGTAACATACCATACCCCCTGCCATCAGGGAAGAGGTCTGGGAAGCTCAGCCGAAAGCTATCTCAAAGCTATTTTAGGTGAAAACTTTATTCCACTTAAAGATAGTGATGTATGTTGCGGATTTGGAGGAAGCTATTCCATCGAATTTGCAGGTATTTCTAAAGGTATTTTAGACAAAAAAATAGAAAACATCATCCAAACAGGTGCAGATATTGTCCTCACCGATTGCCCTGGTTGTGTGATGCAGATAGAAGGCGGTTTACTTAAAAAAAATTTGGATATAAAAGTAATGCATATATCCACATTTCTGGATAGTTATATCTAAAATAAAATATAACACCTTGCTAAATTTATTTTATTGACTTATATTCATCAAATAGATATTCAAAACAAATATTAGTGAGGTGCCTATGAAAAGAGCTATTTTTTTGGCAATGTTTCTTTTAACTGTTTCACCCTTATTTGCAAACGATTACAAGTATTCCATCAGCCCATATCTTGGGTACCACTATTTTGGTGATGACAGAGACAAAAAAGACAGACCTGAGCTTGGCCTAAAAGTGGAAAGATTTTTAAAAGAAAATTTAGGATTTGAAGTAGGTCTTGGCTATGTACCTACGGAAAGAGAAAAGAATGGCAAAGATGTCGATCTTTTCAATTATCAAACACATTTAAAATACTATATTGGGAACTATAGTGGTTTCGAACCATATCTATCTGGTGGTCTTTCTGGTGACATCACTTACGGATTGAATATAGGTCCATCTTTTGCACTTGGTACAAAATATAACATAAAAGAGAATATTGGTTTATTTGCAGAAGTTAGAGACAATTACCTTTTTGGTGATGGAAATGATGTTATAATATCTGCTGGACTGAACTTTTACGTTGGTAAAAAGAGTAAACCGATCCTTGATTCAGATGGAGATGGTGTAAACGACAATTTAGATAAATGCCCTAATACTCCAAAAGGTATTAAGGTAGATGCAAGTGGATGTCCACTTGATTCTGACAAAGATGGCGTTTATGACTATCTTGACAAATGCCCAAACACTCCGGAAGGTGTTAAGGTAGATGCAAACGGATGTCCTCTTGATTCTGACAAAGATGGCGTTTATGACTATCTTGACAAATGCCCAAACACTCCGGAAGGTGTTAAGGTAGATGCAAACGGATGTCCACTTGATTCTGACAAAGACGGCGTTTACGATGGACTGGATAAATGTCCTAACTCTCCGGCAGGATCAAAAGTTGATAAAGATGGTTGCGAAATATCAATAAGTCTCATGGTCTTTTTTGACACAAATAGATCAGAGGTTAAAGATCAGTATCTTGCAGAGATCGAAAAAGTTGCCACCTTCATGAAACAATATCCAAGCATAAAAATAGAGATAGCCGGACATACAGACAACAGAGGTGACAGACAAAAGAATATACATCTATCGCAGGCTCGTGCAGAGTCAGTGGCAAATATATTGATTGAAAAATTTGGTATATCAAAAGACAGAGTAACTGCTAAAGGTTATGGTCCAGACAAACCCATAGATAATAATGATACTGAAGAAGGCAGACAAAAAAATAGAAGAGTAGAAGCTGTAATAATAAAATAAACTTTAAGGGAAGCTGGTTTAGTCCAGCTTCCTAATTTTAAGAAGGGAGAAAATATGTTTGAAGAATTTAAAAAATTTATTTTAAGAGGAAATGTGGTAGATCTGGCAGTGGCAGTTATCATTGGTGCAGCCTTCAATCAGATAGTAAATTCAATGGTGTCAGATGTAATAACCCCTCTGGTAGGATTAATAGGCGGTAGCCACGATTTTTCTGGTATTAAAATAGGTCCTGTAGGTATTGGAAAATTTATCAATGCTGTTTTAAATTTTCTTATAGTTTCATCAGTGGTCTTTTTTGGAATTATAAAACCTATGAAAAAACTAAACGAAATAGCTGCTAAGAAAGAAGCTGCCAAACAACAAACAGAACAGCAGCCAACTATTCCAGAAGATGTTAAACTATTAAGAGAAATTCTTGAAGAGCTGAAAAAACAAAAAGTTTAAATAAAATTTCAAATTAATTTATCGGAACCCATTGACTTTATAATGATAAGATGTATATTCACGCTTCTATGAATTTAAAGAAAATAGTCATTGTATCAGCAATACTACTTTTTATGGGTTCCGTTTTATACATAATACCAGCTTTTTTTTATGACGTTAATAAGCTAAATAAAAACAATCCCATCCCTACCTCTTTTATGAAGTACCGAATGGATCAATGGAAGAGGGATGGTATAAACAAAAAGATCAGACATACCTGGGTTCCATTATCACAAATTTCAAGGAATATGAGACTTGCAGTAATTGTATCTGAAGATGCCAAATTCTGGAAACATGATGGTTTTGACTTTGAAGCGATACAGGATGCCTTTGTGGAAAACTTTCGATCCGGCCGATTTAAGTATGGTGCAAGCACGATCTCACAACAGGTTATCAAAAATGTATACCTTTCCCCCACAAAAAATCCATTGAGAAAAATTAAAGAGGCAATATTAACCTACAGGATGGAGCAGGTGGTATCTAAAAAAAGGATCCTTGAAATATATCTAAATATTATCGAAATGGGGGATGGAATCTTTGGTGTACAAGAAGCTGCAAAATATTATTTTGGCAAACCAGCATCAGCACTTACTGTAAATGAAGCTGCAAAACTTGCAGCAATACTCCCTAATCCTATAAAATATCATCCTAACAGCGATCAAAAATTTGTCACTAATCGCACCAGGATAATAGCGAGTAGAATTGCAAAAATTGAAAGCTACAAAAAATGATATAATTCGTACGATTTTATAATAAATTTGCCATTGAAATTTTTTTATTTAAAGTATATTAATTGTTATGTGGATAATCTCAGTTTTTTTCATATTTTTACCGATAAATCTTTTTGCATGGGGGCCAGAAACCCACATTAAAATTGCATTTGAAATTCTAAATACCACAAACTTTTCTCTAATTAAATCATATCAGGCTTTTTTCCTGGCTGGCAATATATTTCCAGATCTTTTTAATCTGTTTAAAGATATTTCAAGATTTAAGAAATCGCTTCCCACTCACTCATGGAATACAGTATCGAGGATCTTTGATGCCGCAACTTTAGACTCAGAAAGGGCTTTTGCTTATGGTTATTCAGCACATCTTGCCGCAGATATAATAGCTCACAATCAATTTGTACCACAACAAACTCTGCTTGTGAGTAAATCAAGGTTTTTGTCCCATTTCATGTTGGAATTAGCCACCGCCACCAATGACAAGAGGTTTAGATATACACTAATAGAACTACTCGAGAAAGCAAATATTTATGGAAATATTTTTTTAAAAACATTTAATATCGATGAAAAATTTTTTAAAAAAGAGATCTTTTTGATAAAGAATGGGATTCGATTGCAGAATTTTGCTAAAATTCCCGAAATAGTCAATTTAATAAAAACATCGAACGATTCTACTTTTCACATTAAATCATCCATTTATGAAGAAAAATCTATTGAAATGGCAAAAAAAACTATAGATTCTGGTTTTTCTGATCTAATTAAATACGACCCCAGCGGTAAAAATAGTATTGCTAAGGCAAGAAATATGAGAAAAGAGCTAATTGCATCTTTTGGTAAAAAAAAGCTAAAAAAGCATCATAAAGAAAATATAAGTTTGACAAACTTCAATCCGGATAAAATAAAATGATATATTTATGGAAATAATCTTACTTGTTGCTATAGGTATTATTGCAGGCTTTTTGGGGGCACTTCTGGGGATAGGTGGTGGTTCCATCATCGTTCCTATACTTGTTACATTTCTACACTATCCGATGCATACTGCTGTGGCAATAGGACTTTTAACAATTGTGGCCACCAGTGTATCTGTTGCCCATGTTAACATCCTTAAGGGATTAGTAAATTTAGAATTAAGTCTTATTTTGGAGTTTCTTACTGTTATCGCTTCAATAGTTGGAGGCTTCATCGGCAACAAACTTGACAACAATACACTGCAAATAATTTTTGGAATCATCTTAAGTATAATATCCCTCATCTATATCAAAGAAAGTATCCGACCAAAAATAGAAAGTAATATAATTAAAGACAAAAATAGCTTTTTTTATGATGAATACTACGATTTTGATCTGAAAAAATATGTAGGTTACTCTCCAATAAATATCATAAAAACCATGATAGTATCAATTATGGCAGGTACCTTCTCCGGAATGCTTGGTATTGGGGGTGGTATCTTAAAAGTCCCCGCAATGAATCTCTTATCAAAGATACCGATAAAAGTAGCCATCGCCACAAGTAACTATATGATAGGTATTACTGCAGCATCCGGCTCTATTCCATATATTATCCACGGCAAGATATCCCCTGCTGCTTCGATCTATATGATTGTGGGTGTTATTTTTGGTTCTAAGGTTGCCCTTATAAAATTTAATAAAATAAAAGATAAAAAGCTGAAAATTTTATTCGGTTTATTTTTAATTTTTGTTTCATTAAATATGCTTTATAAGGGGCTAATGAGATGAAAGGCTATGAATTAAAACAAAAAATTTCAAAGATATATCGTTTTGCCACAAAAATTACCATCTATGCAGCGGTATTGATAACTATTGTATCATTTATATTAGATATCTTTGACATAAAATTAAGCGTTATTACAAAATTAGAATGGATAATCCTATCAATGCTCATTGCCACCCCTTTCTTGGGTATCATTGTGGCTATCTTTTATTATTACACACATAAAAACACCCGCATCTTACTATCAGCCCTGGGGATCATCATTTTTATAACAGCTGTTTTAATAAAGGGCTATATATCATAATCGAATATATAGCCCTTCACTTTCTTTTGGGGTGTTAATCCGCCTGATTTCTTATGTACGTAGGGATGTTTATCTCTTCATCATCATAATCATCGAGTGTTTTAAGACCCAAATCCCTCTTTTTTATCTGCTGAATTTTTTTCACTGTATTATCAATTGCTTGGGCTTTGGGTTGAATGTACTCATTTATATTTACAGCTTTTGCCTCTTTAACCTTACCCAAACCTGTAGCAACAACGGTAACTTTTATATATCCTTCCATATCAGGATCTATTACAACGCCTTTGTAAATGGCGGCATCTTCACCTGCCGATTCATAAACAATTCCTGCAATATTTGAAACCTCTGTCATAGTGATATCATTTCCACCTGTAATATTAAGCAATATAGCATCAGCACCTTTGATACTTGAATCCACCAACAATGGGCTGGACAATGCCTTTCTGGCTGCATCCTGATCCCTATTATCTCCGGAAGCAACCCCAATGCCCATAAGAGCCATCCCCTTTGAGGAAAGGATCGTCCTGATATCTGCAAAGTCTACGTTTACGTATCCATTGCTATTTATCGTATCTGATATCCCCTGAACGCCCTGTCTTAATACATCATCCGCTATTCTGAAAGCCTCCTTGAATGGTGTATTTTTGTCAATCACATCCAGAAGCTTATCATTTGGAACCACTATGTAAGTATCCACATGCTCCTTGAGGAATTTCAATCCCTGCTCTGCATATTCCGTTCTTCTTTTCCCTTCCCAATAAAACGGTTTTGATACTACTGCAACCGTAAGAGCGCCAAGATCCTTTGCAATACTTGCAATTACCGGAGCAGCACCTGTTCCGGTACCACCTCCCATACCAGCAGTTATGAAGACAAGATCTGCGCCTCTTAAGGCATCTTCGATAGCCTCCTGCTCTTCTATGGCAGCTTTTCTTCCCACTTCAGGGTTACCACCTGCTCCAAGACCTCTTGTGAGCTTGCTGCCCAATTGAATTTTTATTGGGGCAAGATTAGCTGCAAGAGCCTGAGCATCTGTGTTTGCAGCGATAAACTCAACATTTGTAATACCAGCATTGATCATGTTATTGATGGCGTTTCCACCTGCTCCACCAACGCCAACTACTTTGATAACTGCTCCAGTCATAATTTCATCAAATTCAAACATTTAACACCCCTTATATTTTTTTAAAAAAACTCTTTTATCATACTTTTCATTTTTTCCATAATTTTGTTTAGCTTCGTTTCATCTGTACCTTTAGACATAATTACTTTTGGGTGTCCTTTTTTTGCTGCAATAAGGGCAAGCCCCACAGAGGTGGAATACATAGGGTCATTTATCGTATCCACCAGACCTCTTGTTATCTTGTCAGGTTTTGCTATCCTTACAGGTAAGTTAAATATAGAATAGGCAAGCTCTTCCAACCCTTTTATATTTGACATACCCCCAGTAAAAACTATCCCTGCACCAATCATATCGTAGAATTTCTTTTTATACAGCTCCCCCAAAAACATCTGTAAAATCTCCTCACATCTTGCATGCAATATCTGTGTCAACACAGTTCGGGAAATCTTTCTCGGTGGTCTACCACCCACCGATGGGACATCGATTGTTTCATCATCAGAAACATACGGCATCCATACACAGCCATAACTCTTTTTAATCTTTTCAGCCTCTACCTCAGGGGCATTTATCCCTATGGCAAGATCGGATGTACAGCTTTGTCCACCTAGCTGTAATACTGCAGTATGGTATACGGTGCCTTTTTTCAAGATTATCATATCTGTGGTTCCCCCACCACCATCAATGAGACAAACACCCAGTTCCTTTTCATCTTCACTTAAGACTGCTTCGGCTGAAGCCAGCTGTTCCAAAACTATATCATCCACTAAAAGCCCTGCCCTTTCGCAACTTTTTATAATATTCTGGGCACTTGAAACCGCACCAGTTATAATATGTACATCCACTTCCAGCCTTACACCACTCATACCCCTCGGATTTCTAATATCACTCTGGCCGTCTAAAGTGTACTGCTGAGGTATTACATGGAGTACTTCACTTCCTATTGGAATATCTACGGCAGAGGCTGATTCAATAACCCTTTCTATATCTTTATCCGTCACTTCACGATTCTTTACAGCAATTATACCTTTGGAATTGAAGCTTTTAATGTGTCCACCAGCGATTCCAACGGTAACATTGTGTATCGACACACCAGCCATCCTTTCAGCATTCGCAATAGCCTCTTTAATGGAATTTACTGTAGCCTCAATATTGATAACCACACCCTTTCGAATCCCAGTGCTGGGGGCTAAGCCAACACCGATAAGCTCCAATTCTTCGTTTTCATTTTTTCTAACAACAGTTGCACAGGTTTTTGTTGTACCAATATCAAGCCCAACGAAAATATTGTCATGCTTCATTTTTAACTCCGTTTATAAATATTTTTCCTGGCACTCTCAAATCTATATAATTTATTTTTTTATATAATGTTGCCAACCCCTCGGCATATCTTAAACTTTTTTTAAACTCATCCATATCGTATGAAACAAGAATCTGATGATCATCTCTATTTATAACAAAATGAGAATTATTGATAACTATACTTGTAAACCTATAATTGAGATATTTTACAATCTCCGCCACAACAAAAAGCTTATCATTATTAAGATTTGTATTATCATATACTTTTACATTCCCACAATCAGTTCCAATAAGATCACCTTCTATAGAATAAAAGTAGCAATTGTTTTTCGATTTAATTTTCATTACAGTTTTTCTCTCATATATATCAATCTCTAATTTATCTGGATATATCTTCTTAATACTTGCTTTTTTTATCCATGGGTCATCCAGTACCCCTTCCAGACCACTGTCTATTTGAAATATATGCTTACCTTTAAAATCCTTCGTCTGGGGCATTATTTTTTTTATGTTTGCATTCACAACACCATTTATCTGCACAGTATTAACTGTAAAAAATTTCGATTCTTTAAACAGTTTAATACTATAACAAACTCCAAATATAAATGATAATACAGACAACACAACCATCATCCTCAAAAATATTTTTAATACTTCACTCATATCTATTTTTACCCTTAAGATAGAGCATTTCCACCAGCTCATCATAAGCTATCCCATATTTAGCAGCAGCATTTGGCAGCAGGCTCGTTTCTGTCATTCCTGGTAATGTATTGATCTCCAATACATTTGGAATTTCACCGTCATAAATTATATCAACCCTTGAAGCCCCTTCACAACCAACAACGTCATAAGCATCTTTTGCTACTTTTTTCACCATCTCTTCTTCTTTTGGAGTAAGCCCCGTTTCAAAAAAATATTCTGTCATCCCCTTGGTATATTTCGATGTATAGTCGTAAAATCCTTTTTTAGGTCTTATCCATATAATCGGTAATACTAAGTCATCTATGATTGAGATGGTGAGCTCTTTCCCTTTTACAAATCTTTCTACTATTATTTTGTTGTCGTACTTTTTTGCATCATCTATAGCCTGCAAAAACTCTTTATCTTCATACACTATCGTTACCCCTATGGTGGAGCCTTCTCTGGCAGGTTTGACCACACAGGGATAAAAAGGTGAAGACTGTTCATTTTTATATACAAAATAATCAGCCGTTGGTATGTTTGCCGATTTAAGTATCTTTTTGGTAATTACTTTATCAAAAGATATGGCACTTGCAGTTACTCCAGGACCATTATAGGGGATTCTCATATATTCAAGTAAACCCTGAACTGTTCCATCTTCTCCATATCGACCATGTAGGGCTATATAGCAAAAATCTGGCTTATGCTTGATCAATTTTTCAGGTAATGACCAATCGGCATCAA
Organism: Calditerrivibrio sp.; assembly: GCF_049968475.1. Lineage (NCBI taxonomy): Bacteria > Pseudomonadati > Deferribacterota > Deferribacteres > Deferribacterales > Calditerrivibrionaceae > Calditerrivibrio > Calditerrivibrio sp. The sequence continues at coordinate 100,532 of NZ_JBMFQS010000007.1, forward strand.
GCAAAAAGCTATTCTTAAACCCTTTCCTTAACAGGGCATTATATATCCCATTACCTGTTTTTATGGATACATCCCTTTCACTTGACAATCCGCCGTAGAGAACAGCTATTTTATCACTAAGCATATTTTTTCTCCAGATAATCTGCTATCTCTCTGGAAAGATTTGTAATATTTCCAGCCCCAAGCGTCAGAAAAATCGTTTTTCTTTCAAGTTTGTCATCCACAAAACTTAAAAAATCATCCGGTTTATTTATATGATATGCGCTTTTAAATCCTCTTTTTCTAATTTCCCCCACCAAAGCATCCGACGTTACTCCGTCTATTGGTTTCTCACTCGCCGCATAGATATCTGTGATAAAAAGCTCATCCGCATCAAAAAATGCTTTTGAAAATTCATTCATCAAAAGCTTTGTTCTGCTGTAGCGATGGGGCTGAAAAATCACTATTAACTTATGATCGTCGTATGCATCCCTTATTGCTTTTAATGTGGCAATAATCTCAGTTGGATGGTGACCATAATCGTCTATCACCTTTATCTCATCTTTATCATACCTGACGGTGAGTCTCCTCTGGACACCACTAAAATCCTCTAATCCTTTTTTGATATCTTCGTAAGGGATGTCAAATTCAAGACCAGCTCCTATAGCCCCAAGCGCATTTAGCACATTATGCTCCCCTGGTACCGAAAGTTTTATCCTACCCCAGGGCTTACCATGAACAGAAACATTGAAACTACTTCCAAACCCTTCCATTTTAACATCCGTTCCCCTTATATCAGCCCTTGCACTAAACCCATAAGTAACAAATTTTTTCTTTAAAAGGGGAATTATATCTGCAACGTTTGGATCATCCAGACAGATAATATTTGCACCATAAAAAGGTACCTTATTCGCAAATTCCGCAAATGATTGCTTCACATCGTCAAAATCTTTATAACTTTCCATATGTTCAAAATCGATATTTGTGATAACACTAACAGTAGGATAGAGCATCAGAAAAGATCTATCGCTCTCGTCAGCTTCCGCCACCATAATATCACTTTTTCCAACAATCGCATTATTTTCATTCCTATTTAACCTACCGCCGATAACCACCGTTGGATTGAGTCCACCAGCGTTAAAAATCTCAGCTATCATTGAAGATGTAGTAGTTTTGCCATGGCTTCCGGCAACAACCACAGAATATTTCATCCTCATTAGCTCCGCCAGCATCTCACCTCTCTGTATAACAGGGATGTAATTCTCTAAGGCATACTTCAATTCTGGATTGTCCTGTTTTACCGCTGAGGAGTAAACCACAAGATCCACATCTTTTACATTCTCTTCGGAATGTCCTAAAAATATCTTTATACCAAGGGATTTAAGACGCTGAACATTTGCATTCTCAGATATATCCGAACCAGTTATTTTATATTCGAGATTATGCAATATCTCCGCTATACCGCTCATACCGATACCACCAATCCCTACGAAGTGAATCTTTTTAAATTTTCTAAACATATTCCATCTCCATTTCTCTTAAAATTAACTCAGCACTGTCAACATATGTAATCTTCTCTATATTTTCTCTATATTTCTCAAAATTTTCATAGTAGTCATTTACAGCCTTAATAAAAACCTCTTTTTTTGCATCCTTTTCCTCTATAACCACCCCAACCCCCTTTGCTTCGGCAAAAAGTGCGTTGTAGTACTGATGGTTATCGGTGGCATCCGGAAAGGGCACAAAAATTCCAAAACGCCTGGAATAGATTATCTCAAAAACAGAGCCAGAACCAGCCCTTGACAGCACCAAATCCGCCCAATTATAAGCAGATGCTATATCATCTATATATCTCACAATATTCAATCTGTTTGTATCTATACCACTATTTCTATAAGCTTCAATTACTTCATCATATAATCTTTCCCCCGTTTGATGCATAATATCAAATCCATTTGATATAAGCTCCTCTGCAGCGGATATGATAAGATTATTCAAAAATCTACTCCCCTGACTACCCCCCACAACCAGGATATTCTTTTCAGGTGATATTTTAGATTTCGATAAAGCAAAAACAGATCTAACCGGATTACCCACCACAATGCTATTTTCAGGTGCCCTGAGAGTCTTTTCAAAGCTAGTAAAAACCTTTTTTGCTCTCTTAGCAAAAAAACGATTGCTCAAACCCATTACCGAATTTTGTTCGTGAATATATATCTCCGCCGATTTCATCATACCTGCCATTCCAGCGCTGAAAGAGGCAAAACCTCCCAACAGCAGAACCTTATCACTTTTATCAACGTTATTCATAGCAATCTTTATATTTTCAATTATCTTTCCTACACTTTTAATCCTTCTACCAAAAGATACCCCCTTTAAAGGTGTCTCTTCCTGCTCTATAAATTTATAACCCAATGGAGTAAGTATCCTTTTTTCTATCCCTCTGTTTGAAACCATAAATAGCAGTTCTATCCCCTTATCTTTTAATTTCTCCGCAATTGCTATTCCGGGATAAAGGTGTCCACCTGTTCCACCACCAGCTATAACTATCTTCATTTCGTCTCCTCAGCACTTCTCATCAGAATCCCCACAATGAACATCTGAGCTATCAATGCACTTCCACCATAGCTAACAAAAGGTAATGTTATCCCTTTGGTGGGGAGAATCCCAACGGTAACACCAATATGTATAAAAGATTGTATCAATATCATAAATCCAAAACCCAGTGTTAAAAATCTTTTATATTTATCGTAATGTCTCATAGCAATTCTATATATAAGTATAAATAGATATAAAATAAGAATTATAAAAAATAACGATCCAATAAACCCTAGCTCTTCACTTATAATGGCAAAAACGAAATCTGTGTGGGCTTCAGGTAAAAAGAACAGTTTCTGTGAACTATTACCAAGTCCTTTGCCAGTCACTCCACCACTTCCTATCGCCACAAGGGACTGAATAAGCTGATATCCAAATGTGTTTTTATACTCCCATGGATTCAGGAAACTCACCAGTCTTGCTTTTCTGTATCCTGCCATAAGAATAAACGTTAATGCCACAGGTATCACTATCAAAACACCCACAATTATATATTTCTTATCCATGCCACCTATGAATAGAAGTATGAAGCTAACCGTAATAATCAAAATAGTTGTTCCAAAATCAGGCTCTAATAGTATTAATGAAATCATTACTCCAAGCATCACTGAGGCAGGAAATATGCCTTTACTGAATAGTTGAATTTTGTCCTCTTTTTTATCAAGATAATGGGCAAAATATATTACCATAACAATTTTAGCCAGTTCAGATGGTTGAAAACTGAATATTGGGAAAGGGATCCACCTATTTGCCCCATTTACCGGCTTAAAGAAAAATACTAAAACAAGTAATATCAATGTAAGTAAATATAAAAATGGAATCCAGCTTCTATACCTATCAAGTGGTATTCTATAACCTATATACATAATAAAGATACCTACCATAGCAGATGTTAACTGTTTGAAAAGAAAGAAATACTCCATTTTGCCTATACGGTTCGCCTGGAGTGCACCTATAGAATAGATATAAACAAAACCTAAAACTATAAGTGCAAATGACACAAAAATAATTTGAATCCTTTCATCCCGAAAAGTCAACATCCATTCACCTTTAGATTGTTAACATAATTTTTAAAAAATCTCCCTCTTTCTTCAAAGTTGTTAAATTCATCGAAACTTGCACAGGCAGGAGAAAATAGTACCGTTCCCTCTTTTGTTTCTCTGTAAGCGAGGGATATTGCATCTTTAAGCAGGTCAACCCTGACAATTTCCACCTTTATAATATCTTTGAGAGCATTATAGATTTTCTCTCCGGCGGCACCACAACAGATAACCAGTTTGGCTTTTCTGTTTATTTCATCAGCAAGAGCTGTAAAATCACCATCTTTGTCTTTTCCCCCAAGGATAAGGGTGGTGGGGTAAGATGAGCTTTTTAGTGCAGTCAAAGTGGAATCCACGTTTGTCCCCTTTGAATCATTTATATACCTTACACCATTTATCTCTGTCACAAATTCACATCTATGCTCAAGCGGAGTAAGATTCTCCACAAGTTTTGTCACATCTCCTTTTAGTCTAAATATCTGATCTGTAAGTAAAAGTGCAAAACTCAGATTTACGATATTATGAAATCCAAATAACTTATATCTATCTATATCAACATGAAAATCTTCAAATTTAAGTAGATTCCCATTGAGTAAAGGATAGTTTTTTAGCTTGCCATCAACATATTTGACACTCTCATATTTCATAAAAATTCCATTCCAGTCCCCTTTCTCAAGAAAACTTACCCCTTCTGTAAACTCCACAATTCTGCTTTTGGACAAAATGTATCTATCCATAGATTTGTATCTATCAAGATGATCAGGAGTAATATTGGTAATTGCAGATGTATCAAATCTAAATTTTTTAAGTAAATCCAGTTGAAATGAGCTTACCTCCACAACGTAAACATCTGGATTTTTTGAAAGGTAGGTATCCCCCACCGTAACGCCTATATTCCCACAAAACTCTGCATTTACACCGATATTTTTCAATATCTGTGAGGTTAAAAATGTTACAGTGGATTTACCATTAGTCCCTGTAATACCTATTATTTTTCTATCCTTTATAAATTCAAAAGCAATCTCAAGTTCACTCGTTATCCTCTCTATAGGTATCTCCAGATTTGTCAAATCTATCCCCGGACTTACCACTACGGTATCGAATTCTGCATAATTAAAATCTTTTATCCCTTCAAAGCCATCCATCTTATCATCAAATATTTCTATTGCTTGTACGCCCTTAATTTCCAACAATCTTTTGGCGGTTTGTCCGCTTTTTCCATATCCTAATATTGCTACTTTCATTTTTACCTCAGCTTCAATGTACTCAGCGCTAAAAGTGCCAGAATAAATGAGATAATCCAGAATCTTACTATAATCTTTGGCTCACTCCAGCCTTTCAACTCAAAATGGTGGTGTATCGGTGCCATCCTGAAAAGCCTCTTCCCTTTTGTCACTTTGAAAAAACCCACCTGAAGTATTACAGAGATTGTTTCGAGTACAAATACCCCCCCCACAATCGCTAAAACGATCTCCTGTTTAACGATTACAGCCACTGTTCCCAACGTTGCCCCCAGAGGGAGACTGCCCACATCCCCCATAAAAAGTGATGCGGGATATGCATTAAACCACAAAAATCCAAGACCTGATCCAACCATCGCACCGCAGAATACAGAGATTTCACCTGCCCCCTTCACATTTAAAATCTGCAAATAGTTTGCAATTTTTGCATGTCCGGATACATAGGCAAATATGATAAATGTCCCAAACGCTATCACAGTTGGCATAATGGCAAGTCCATCCAGACCATCCGTCAAATTTACCGCATTGGATGTCCCCACAATTATAAATACCCCAAGGATTATGTAAAAATACCCTAAATCGACCACAAGATTTTTGAAAAATGGCAGTGCTAATTTGCTTGATACATTTGAGCTATCAACATAATTTATCAATAATACTGTTATCGTCCCCACAACTAATTGTCCATAAAACTTTGCCTTAGGATGCAATCCTTCTGGGTTCTTTTTGATCGTCTTTATATAGTCGTCCATGAAACCCAAAATACCGGTACCAACCATTACAAATATTATTATCCATATATAGCTATTTGTAATATCCGCCCACAACAGCGTTGATATAAGAGCGCTCATAAGTATCCCCAGCCCCCCCATTGTTGGTGTCCCCTCTTTTTCTTTGTGTCTTTCTGGCTCATACCCTTTTGTCTTCTGGGAAAGCTGAAGCTGTTTGAGTAATTTTATTAAAAGAGGTGTGATAAAAAGACTTATTATAAGAGCGGTAATTATAGCATAGGCAGTACGAAAAGTGATATATTTGAAAACATTGAATAAGCTAAAATACTTACTCAGAGGGTACAATAAATTATATAGCATTGTCTTCTCCTTTTTTCAGATACTCCACCAGTTCCTCGAATCTTTTACTACGGGAAGCTTTGACTAAATAGACCCCATCACCTTTTAAGATACCAGCATTGATAAGATCCGACTTATCCTTAAAGTAAGACACATTTTCAAGCGAATTAAAATCTTCAAAACTTTCCCCCACAAGGTAGAAATGAATATCCTTTCTTTTTTCCACTTCTTTTTTCAATCTGGGATATAGTTTCTCCTCAAATCCATCAATCTCAGCCATCTCCCCTAAAATTGCGATTTTTTTAGTTGCATCAATTCTACTTAGATTCTCCACCGCACTTAAAACCGCCTCGAAACCAGCATTATAAGTGTCATTTATGATAATTTTATTATTAGTCCTTATGATCTCCCCTCTACCTTCCACAGGAACAAACTTATCCAATCCTCTGTATATCTCTTCGTAGTGGAATTGGTTTTCAAAGGCTATGGCTATTGCGGGTAATGCGTTTATTGCAAAATGTGAAAATGGATGATTTATCTTAAAACAATATTTAAAATTGTTAAAATTGACGATAAAATTCAGGTCTTTTTCCACATTCAACTCTTCGATGTATATATCGGAATCTTTTGAAAATCCAAATTTCTTTATGACAATCCCTTCAGGAAACTTATAATCTGAAGTATCCACCCCATCATTTATCCACAATACACCACCTTTTTTAACCCCTTCAGAGATCGAAAGCTTCTCTTTTGTTATCTCTTTAATACTTCCAAACCTTCCTATGTGGGAATGCCCCACACCGGTAACTATCCCCACATCGGGCTTTAGAAATTCTGCTAAACTCTTAATCTCACCAGGGTTATTTGTACCTATTTCGAAAATTGCATATTGAGCATCCAGATCCATATTGGAAGTAACTATGGATACGCCCAATTCGTTATTGAAATTTTTAAAAGCTTCATAAATCTTTAATTTTTGGGATAAAACAAGAGACAAAATAGCCTTGGTGGAGGTTTTCCCCACGCTACCTGTAATTACGATCTTTTTACCTTTATATTGATTGAGATTCCATCGTCCCAATTCTTTCATGGCGGATAAAGTATCTTTCACAAGCACTATAGGTTTGTTTATATCATAATAGTTTCCATCGGTAATCACACAGCAAACAGCACCTTTTGAAAGAGCCTGATCGATGTATAAATGTCCATCCGTCTTTGCACCTTTGAAAGCAAAAAATATACTACCTTCTTTCACATCTCTACTATCTATAGTAATACTGTTGTAGTCTATGTATTCAACATTGGATTTTACTACATCTTTAAAAAGCTCTATAATACTAAATCTTTTCAAAGGTAACCCCCAGATTTTTTGCAACCTCTTCCCTGTCGTCAAAATGATATTTAGTTTTACCAATTATCTGGTAGTCCTCATGCCCTTTGCCAGCTATCAAAACAATATCCCCGGCTTTTGCTTCATCACAGGCTTTTTTGATGGCTATTCTCCTGTCTGGCTCCACTAACACTTTACTCCTGTCTTCAAAACCTGTTAATATCTCATCTATAATGGCATTTGGGTCTTCAGTTCTGGGGTTATCACTTGTCACAATCACAATATCTGAATAAACTTCCGCAACCTTCGCCATCCTTGGTCTTTTGGTGCGATCTCTATCTCCACCACAACCAAAAACTGTAATAAGTCTCCCCTTTTTGAACCCCTTTAAAGCTTCCAAAACATTTTTTAAGGCGTCATCAGTATGGGCATAGTCCACAAAAAAATAGGCACCATTCTTCTCAAATTTTTCAAGCCTTCCCGGAACATTTTTAAACTGTTCCACCCCTCTTATTATCTCCTCTTTACTGATACCCAAAATATGACAAGCTGTTATAGCACCAAGTATGTTTTCTAGATTATGTCTCCCCACAAGGTGAGAATTTAACGAAATAATTTCATCACCAATATTTACCTTAAAGTTAATACCATCGAGGGAATACAAAACGTCTATTACACCAACGTCCCCTTTCCCTTTCGAAAAAGAATATTTAGCTATTTCCACCTCATTATAAAGTCTCTTGCCATAATCGTAATCGATATTGATTGCAGCATTCTTAGAGTACTCTTTTGTAAACAACTTTTTCTTTGACTGATAATAATGTTCCATGGTTTTGTGGTAATCCAGATGATCTCCGGTGAGGTTTGTGAAGATTGCCACATCGAAGTTCAGCCCATAAACCCTATCCTGATCAAGGGCATGTGAGGAAACCTCCATACATACAGCAGTAGCTCCTTTTTTTACACCTTTTGCAATCATTTCAAAAATATCGTAAATCCCTGGTGTAGTATTGTTTGCCTCAATCTTTTCATCCACGATCATATACTCTGTAGTACCGATTCTTATGGTCTTATGTCCGCTAACCTTCAATATGCTGTCGATTAGATAGTTTGTGGTGGTCTTGCCATTTGTACCTGTGATACCAATAAATTTCATTTTAATAAAATCGATATTGAAAAAATTCCTGCATATAATACCAAATGTTTTTCTCGTATTTTCCACTAATACATATGGTTTTTCAGGTAATGGTTTTTCCGTAATGAATAATCTAACATTTTTCGAATTAAAAATCTCATCTACCTTTTCATATGGATCAAAGTTGATCCCTTTTACAAGGACAAAAGCAGAATTCGGTTTGATATCCTTTGTATTGAAAGATATATTTTCAACGTTGATATCGTATAAATTATCATCAGATATCCTTTTAACTGATATCCCTTTAAGAAGTTCCCTAACCAACATTCTTTATCCTCAAATGTTTTATTTTATATCCCAACAATACGGCAACCTGCTCGGCAATTTTTTTAAAAGTAACTGCCGCAGTAGTACCACCATAGATAGACTTTTTAGGATTTTCGTAAATTACCACCATAGACACCTTTGGGTCGTCATAAGGGAAGTATCCTGCAAAACTTGCCGTATATTCAGTATTGGAATACCTCCCCAAACGCTTGTCAAACTTCTGCGCAGTTCCAGTCTTCCCGGCAATCGGGACATATTCACTCTTTGCAGTCGTGGCGGTACCTCTTTCCACTACTTCCCTCAGTAGCGGTCTCACTACTGAAAGACTTTTTTCACCAAACACCTTTGTGGCAAGAGGTTTTTCATTACTCTTGACAAATTTAGGGACAAAAAGATACCCACCATTGGCAATTGCAGCATACAATCTTACAATCTGAATAGGTGTAACAAGGATCTCCTGTCCAATCGATATCGACGGTTGTGAAAGACCAGACCATTTTTTATAAATCCTCAATAGTCCACTCTCCTCACCACTTCCCAAAACTTGTGTGGCACTACCAAAGCCTAAGCTTTTTAAATATTCATAAAAATCTTTTGCCTGTATTCTAGAATTAAGCTTAATAGTACCAATATTGCTTGACTTTACTAAAACATCTGCCGCAGTAAGTGTTCCGTAAGGATGAACATCTTTTATGGTATGATTGTATATATCATATTTTCCATTTTCACAGAATATTTTTTCATCTAAATTTATCATGTCATGTTCTAACAGATAAATAAACGTAAAAGGCTTCATGATGGAACCAGGCTCAAAAAGGTAAAAGGTTGAGTAATTCTTCCATAAATCCTGGGAGTAATTGCTGAATCTGTTTGCATCAAAACCCGGATATGTCACGGCAAAAAGAATATCGCCATTTTTCACATCCATACCAATAGCTATCCCCTTGTCTGCACCAAATTCCTGAACACCTTCCATAAGACTTAGCTCTGCTATCATCTGCATATTCTTATCTATCGTAATAGAAAAGCTCCGTTCCTTTGCAATAATCTCTTCTTTATCATGAAAAAGAATATACTTCCCTGTGCTATCCTTTAAAGCTATAATTGAAATCTCTTCCCCTTTTAGATCTTCATCGTACAATTTTTCCACACCATACAACCCCTGATTATCCACCCCTACAAAACCAACAATCTGGGAAAAAAGGTTATTATAAGGATAGTACCTTCCTTCATCAACGATATACCCGACAGATTTGTACTTCTTGGAAAAATACTCCGCCGTATCGATATCAACGCCCCGTTTAATCCACACAAACCCTTCTTGATTCAATATCTTCTGGGTAGTTTTTTTACTTAACAATATCCCTTTACTTCTCATTTCTGCTATAAGACTTTTTGGGTCATCAATCTGCTTTGAAAATGTATAAAGGGATGCAACCTTTTTATTTTTGGCAATCACCACACCGTTTCTATCGGTAACTACAGCCCTGTTTTGGACAATTGTAAACTCTTTTGATGATTGATTTAAAGAAATATTATAATAAAAATCATATTTTACAATTTGCAGATAAACAAGACGAGCAATTATACCTAGAACAAACAAAAAAATGACAAGAAGTGTTAATCTTAATCTATTTTTCTCACTCCACATAAAATACCCTATCAGGCTTTGGTGGATAAAGCTCCAAACTATTTGAATATTGAGACAACTTCTCCGGCTGCATCATAGAGTCTCTCAGCTCCACAAGCTCCTGCATTTTGAGTTTTTTCACCTCTATATCCTGCGAAAGGTTGTATATTTCATAACCTATTTTCACACATTCCATTTTTATCGTAACAATCAAAAATACCACTATCAATGCAACTAACAGTTCAAGGATAAAAAAAACATCTATTGCGAAATTAAGTGGCTTGATCCTTTGTATAGATATGTTTATCATATCCTTTCCCCTGCCCTCAGTTTTGCACTTCTGCTATATGGGTTTTTTATAACCTCATCCTTTGAAGGTAAGACAGGTTTTTTGGTCAATACCTTAAATGTCTGCTTTTTACCACATGAACAGATGGGCTGCCCCGGTGGACATACGCACTGCTTTGCGTAGTAATTTAGAAAATCTTTTACCATCCTATCTTCAAGGGAATGAAAAGATATAAATACACCCCTCCCTTTAGAAACTAAAATATTTTCAAGTGATTTCAGAAGGGATTCAATGGCTTCAAGCTCTTTATTCACAAAAATTCTTATCGACTGAAACGTTCTGGTGGCTGGATGAATACCCTTTTTATGGAATTTAGCCGGAACAGCATTGGCAATTATCTCAGCCAACTCTTTAGTGTTGGTAATCTTTTTCAAATTTCTATATTTGACGATACTATAAGCAATCCTCTTAGCAAAAGGATCCTCTCCATATTTTTTGATTATATTTTCAAGTGTTTCCTGAGAAAGGTTGTTTACCACATCGTATGCTGATAGATCTGTTTTTTTATCCATCCTCATATCAAGAGGTTCTTCATATCTAAAGGAGAAGCCCCTGCCGGTATTGGATATCTGAAATGTAGATATCCCAAAATCCGCAATTATACCGTTTGCTTTAAGCCCAATGCTGTTTAAAATCTTTTCTATATTTGAAAAATTTTCATTTATAATATCAACATTTGGTACACCTTTAAATCTATCAAAAAGTCTTTCGCATGCATCCGGATCTCTATCCAATATGATCAATCTACCACCATTAAGCCTTTCAAGTATGGCAGCTGAATGTCCACCACCTCCACCGGTGCAATCGACGTACACACCACCACTAACGACATTAAGATAATGTAGAGCTTCTTCCAATAAAACAGGGATGTGTGCCATCTCCACCTTGTGTGCCATAATTGCCCCTATTATAAATTAATTTCAGGAAACTTAGAACTCAGCTCTGAAAAAAGCTCTTCTACCGCTATCTTTTCGTACTTTTCCTCCCATTTTTCTTTAGGCCATATCTCTATCTTGTTTCTAAGTCCGATAATTACACATTCGTTTTTAAGATGGATGCTTTCCCTCAGATGAGGTGGTATAAGGATCCTACCCTGTTTATCTATAACACAATCCTCTGCTGTGGAATATAAATACCTGAGAAAATCATTCACTTTGGGATCGTTTAATCTTTCCCTCTCCCATAATTCCTCAAGCTTACTCCACTCTAAATATGGGTAAGCAACGATATGGCTACCAAGTGTTACAAGGATAAGAGACTCATCATTGTACTTACTCTTTAATACATCTCTAAATTTCGCAGGGATACTGACACGACCGGCATCGTTAATTGTGTGATAACTCTTACCTTTGAAACTCAAAAATTGGCTACCCATATTTTTATACCATTTTATACCATTTCATAGCAAATTATACACAACTTTTCCATAAAATGTCAATAAAAATTATTCTTTTCTAAAAAAGAAAATAATCTTGAAAATCAGACAGTTGCAAAAATATTTACATTTGCAAATTTTATTTTTTTTCTCTATAATTAATCATGAGGAAAAAAGTAGTTTTATACATTCTCTTCTTTTTGATCTTTAATTTTTCGTTTTATTTGGTAATACTCCACACCTCCGAAAAAGAGCTGAACTATCACAACGATGATCTGTCAGGTAAATTTCTACTGGAATTTAATACGATCGTTAAAGATTTCTACAATCTATCAGATTTCATAGTGGATGCATATCTATACAATAAACCCGAAATATTAGACAAACTATATGAAGCTGTAGTAGAAAATAAAAAAACTGATGAAAACAGAAACGAAATATATTCAAAGCTTTTACCAATATTTCAAAAAACCATACTAAAAGGTTACAGCCAGATACATATAATTGACCATAGGGGATTTAGTTTCCTGAGACTTCATCTGCCCGATATTCATAGCGATGATATTAAACCTTTTAGAAGTCTAATCGTAAAAGCACTAAATGAAAAAAGAAAAATAATCGGTTTGGAAGTGGGAAGACATGAGATAGCCTACAGAGCAATCTACCCGATATTTCATAAAGGTGTTTTTTTAGGTCTATTAGATTTGGCATTAAATTATGACTTTATTTTAGATTACATGAATAAAGAGCTCAATAGTGAATATTATTACATAATACAAAGTAGCTCAGTAAAGAGTATGAAAGATGAGTATCTAAAAAGGAAATATAAAAAATTGTTGCCAAATGGTAATTTTTATATAAGCACAGAATCTCCAAAATTTAATCATAATGTTATTAAGATATTAAATAACATTGTTCTACTACCTCCCCAAAACAAGGTTTACAATTTACCAAACAATCTATCAATGATACTACTGCCGATATACACTTTTGATAATAATTTTTTAGGGTATGCAATTAAGGTTGAAAAAGATACTTTTTTATCAACCAATAAAAGATTTAGAATTATCATCACGATCCTTTTTTCTCTTCTAACTCTTACTGTAGTAATATTTTTTATAATAATAGACAGAAAGAATGAGATCTTAAAGAAAGAGTTGATAGAAAATGAACAGAATTCAAAAAAACTATCTGAAATAAATCGACTCTATGATATCATATTGGAAAATAGCAATCAGATAGCATATGATTACAATATGACGACGGGAAAAGTAAAAAGAAGTGGGGCTATTGAAAAGATGCTTGGTATAAGCTCCCAAAGATTCCAGGAAACGGATATCACAGATTTTGTCGCCCGTCTTCATCCGGAAGATACGGCAAAAACCTATTCCATCATTAAATCATATCAGGGAGATAATATCAGATTTGATGTGAAATACAGATTGCGAAAGGATGACGGCACATACCTTTTTATCAGTGACCAGGGGGTATACATCACCATAGATGGAGAAAAACATATCATAGGCACAATGAAGGATATAACACCGATAATCAAATACGAAGAAGCTGTCCAGAATGCCCAGAGAATTGAATCAATAGGTATCCTGGCGGGTGGTATAGCCCACGATTTTAACAATATTTTAGCCGGGATAAAAAACTATATCGAACTTATTAGAATCACAAACGATCCAACCATACTTGATTCCTGTTTGGAAAAAACCTTGAATGCCCTGGATAGAGCAAAAGCACTCGCCAATCAACTTTTGACATTTTCAAAAGGTGGAGATCCTCTAATTAAAGTCGTGGACATCAAAAATATTATTAAAACAGTCGCAAGTTTCTCTTTAACCGGTTCCTCTGTGAAGCTAAATTTAGATATCAACGACGATTTGCTAAATTGCTTTGCTGATGAACATCAGATATCTCAGGTAATAGAAAATCTGGTGATAAATGCAAGACAGGCCATGTCCGATAAAGGAGAGCTTTTCATAAAAGCCGAAAACTATAAACATCACAAAGATGCAAATAGCAATTTGTTAATCCCGGAAGGGGATTACATAAAGATATCGATAAAAGATACAGGACACGGTATCCCCAAAGATCATCTGAAGAAGGTCTTTGAGCCATTTTTTACCACAAAAAAGAAGGGGAAAGGCCTTGGACTTGCCATATGTTACAATATTGTAAAAAAGCACAACGGAGATATAGAGATTCTATCAGAATTAAACAAAGGCACTACCGTAATAATCTACCTACCTGCCACCAAAGAAAAGATAGATAAAAGTGTATCAGATATCAAACCAATGAATGCTGATGGGAACCTCAAGATAATTTTGATGGATGATGAGGAACTCATTCTTGATTCCACATCAATTATGCTTGAATCTTTAGGACATACTGTCTATCAATGTAAAAAAGGGGAAGAGGTACTGCAAAAGTATAAGGAATTAAAAAGTAGCGGTATTAATGTAGATATAATTATCTTGGATATAACAATAGTTGGGGGTATGGGAGGACTGGACACAATAAAAGAACTTTTAAAAATCGATAAAAAAATAAAAGCAATTGTTTCTAGTGGCTATTCTGATGCCCCCGTTTTCTCCCAATATATAGATTATGGATTCTGTTCTGCATTAAAAAAGCCTTATGGATTGGATGATCTATCAAGAGCCATAAAGGAATGTTTAAAATAAGATTGGCCTTTTTTAATAATATCTTTTTACTATTAGCTGGTTCCACTTAATAAGCAAGATGTGAACACTTTTTATCTTAGAAGACAATGTGGAAGAGAGGCCTCGCTATTTCCAATATTTTAATCTTAGCCGGTATTGCGGCAATTACCACCCCTTTTATCTTCAGCATAGACTCCACAATTCCTGCGCAATAGCATCCCTCATAATAATAATTATCTAAGAAAAATTACTTATCTATTAAAAAAATAGATTGATGGAATTTATAAACTATCTTGACAATAAACTTTTAGCAGATATATTATCTAACTATATAAATATTCAAATATATGGAGGCAAGCATTATGATAGAAAAGTCACGTTTGAAATTTTTCCCGGTATCCTTTTTTGCCACGGTGATGGGTCTGGCTGGCACTTCTATTGCATTTGAAAGGTTGAGTAAAATTTTTAAGTTTGAAATTCAAAACATCTACATAACTTTGATTATTCTATGTACCATATGGTTTTTATTTCTGACCTTTGTCTATTTAATGAAATTTTTAAAATATCCTGAGGAGGTTAAAAAAGATTTTCTTCATCCTGTTAAGTTAAATTTTATCCCTACCTTTTCTATAAGTCTGATACTTTTTTCAATAGGATATGAAGATTTAAACTATAATTTAGCACTAACTTTTTGGATATTAGGAACTATAATTCATTTCATATTATTCCTTTATATCGTAAATTTCTGGTTTTTCAAAGATATCAAAATTAATACAAAAAATCCTGCATGGTTTATCCCTGCAGTGGGAAATATTCTGATACCTTTTTTTGGTATTAAAGTATCTCCTGAATTATCGTGGTTTTTCTTTAGTGCAGGAATAGTTATGTGGATACCTCTTTTTAGCATATTACTATATAGAATGATGTTTACCGACCCATTACCATTAAAACTTATGCCAACTTTAGTTATATTAGTTGCTCCACCAGCAATAGGATTTATTTCATACATTAAAATAACCAATCAGATTGACAGCTTTGCAAAAGTGTTGTTTTATTTCGGTTTTTTTACTTTCATAATGCTCTTAACATTCTTTAAAAGTCTGGTTAAAATACCTTTTTATCTATCCTGGTGGGCATACACATTCCCATCAGCTGCATTTACGATAAGTGTTGTACTGTACTTTCGCCTGACACAGATAGTATTTTTTAAATATCTATCACTAATTGCATTTTTATTAACAACCGTTCTTGTATTGATAGTATTAATAAAGACGATACAGGCAGCTACAAAAGGAGAAATATGTGTTGAGGACTAAAAAATCTTTAAATTTAATATAACTCATTCGGCGGGGGATAAGCCCCGCCATCATTGTTTAGTTAGTATCTCTACATATTATCAAGTCATCATATTATCTCAATCATATTGGAATAAAAGCTCATTATCATCATATAGTGATACAAAAAATGCAACCCTTATTTCTTGTTTAAACACTATGTTTTTGAATTTGTACGATTGCAACAAATATTACAAAATTCATAAATAGAAAGTTAATATACCTCGAGTGAGAAATTAATCATAAGATTGTACTGCACCCCACTTGTCAAGACATTTTTTATGCCCTAAAGTTGTAGAGGTCATGCTGCCTCCAGAAAATATTCTCTCTTATACTCAGCCTCAAATTCTTCTGGACTTATATAGCCCAGCTCACTGTGCACATATAGTTTGTTATAATCAACTATAATGATACAAGAAATTAAAACAGACAAAACGGCCAAAATAAGTTAGAATGGAACTATAGGGAAGAGAAGAAATTTTACACCGGAAGGAAAAGCAAAAATAGTAATTAAGGTCTTAAGGGAAGAAAGAACGCTGAATGAGATTGCTGCCGAATATGAAATACATCCGAACTAGCTAAGCCGATGGAAGGCAGAACTCATAAGCAATGCAGGCAGAGTTTTCAGAAAGAAAACTGACGAAGTAGAGAAGATTAAACAGTCATATGAAATGGAGAAGGACGAACTGCTTAAGCAAATTGGACAACTTTCATATGAGGTTGCCTTGCTTAAAAAAAATCTGGCCGACTCTAAGTCCATTGAAGACCGCATGAAGATGATTGACAGAGAAGAAAAGAAAATGTGCATAACAAAGCAAGCCGAACCGTTGGGAATTAACCGTACAAGCCTTTACTACAAATCAGTTCCAGTAAATGATGAGGAATACCTGATTAAGCATGTTATTGATGAGATTTACATGGCTCATCCGGAGTATGGCTACCGCAGGATGACAAATATCCTGAGTCGGGATTATCACATTCGCATCAATCACAAGCGAACCCGGCGTTACATGCGGGAAATGTGTATTCACGTCTTTTGTGCGGGGCTAACCTTAGTAAACATCTGCATGGCAAGTACTTGTATCCGTACCTGCTTAGGGACTTGAATATTGATCATCCAAAACAGGTATGGTCTATAGACATAACATACTGCCGGATGAAACGTGGTTTTATGTACATGGTAGTCATTATAGGCTGGTATTCCCGGTATATTGTTGGATTTGAGTTATCAAATACTTTGGAAAGGACATTTGTATTAGAGGCAATAAAAAAGGCGATCAAACGATACGGGAAACCTGAAATTATGAACGGTGACCAAGGTTCACAGTTTACCATTGATGATTACATAAACTTACTAAAAAGTAACAATATAATAATTTCAATGGATGGGAAAGGAGAACACTGGATAACCAAAAGATAGAGCGCTTCTTTCGATCTTACAAGTGGTAAAAGCTTTATCTTGAGGATTGCGAAACAGGGCACCAACTCCGGCAGATTACAAAGGAATATGTGGGGTATTATAACAACCGGAGGCCTCATAAGTCGTTAGACTACAAAACGCCGGCAGAGTATTATTTCGGGCTTTATAAACAGCTTCAGGCAGTCGTATAAAACCTTGGGCTCTGCCCCAAACCCCATCCTCGCCGGAAGGCAGCCGGTCTGTCATGACAGACCGGGAAGAAAAATGATTTATGTGTATTGGATGTCAAGGGTCAAGATGAACTCGCTTACGTTCGCCCTTGACATTCTCAGACATAGTAAATCAATGTAAAATATTAAAATTTGAAGAAAGGAGAATCTAACTTAGAAAAGCTGAAAAATTGTCTTGACAATGGGGGAACATTATATAAAAAATACCAGGGTGTTGACAAAATAATCTAGTCAGCACCCATGCTTTTAAAAATGTAAATCATCTTCTTCTGTTGCTGTTATCTCAGATACGGCATACTGATAGGAACTGTCATTTCGGATTTTTTGCGGTTTTGGGTCGAAATTGGGCTTTTGCCCCGAACTTCTACTGTTTTCTAACCCCGAACAACAGAACCAACCAGAATATTTCGGCAACGCCGACAAGCGGAAGTATAATTCCAGTCTATTTCTGCCGTCAAGCTTAGATTGGGCAAATTTCCCCATGCCCTAAGGCAATAGCGCTCCCTCGGAGAAGAGCCGTATAATCGCCGATTTCGAGGTGGTATCCTGTTCTGCATAAAAAGCCTTTTTAGGGATTATACCAATGACAGTGCCAGCACAGGAGGTGAACGGGCACAAACAGATAGCAGGGGCTCCTGCTCCTGTTTCTTCACCCACTCGATAATCTTGCAAGCTCCTTGGGATTCTCAATAATCGCCACAACCGACAATGCCCCCTGGCACTTCGCACCGATGAGAGGATCGACTTCATAGACCTTTTGCAACAACCGTGCC
>NZ_JBMFQS010000008.1:0-75886 GCF_049968475.1 Calditerrivibrio sp.
GCCGATACTGGATGTAATTGAGAATGTTGAGCAGGCAAAAATAAACAGGGAATTTCTAAGAGGTCTATATTCAATCATAAAAGATAATGATGCTTATATACGCTTTGCATTTCTGACAGGTGTGAGTAAATTTTCAAAGGCATCGATATTTAGCGGGCTTAATATGCTTACGGATATATCGCTTAATCCAAAGTACGGCAATATCTGTGGTTATACCCAGAGGGACATTGAGACAAGCTTTAAAGACTATTTTGTTGATGTGGATATGGATAAGGTAAAGAGATGGTACAATGGATATAACTTTTTAAAAGATAATCTTTATAATCCCTTTGACATTTTACAATTTATCAGCAATGAATTTTTATTTAGAAACTACTGGTTTGAAACCGGTACACCATCTTTTTTGATAAAGCTTATAAAAGAAAGAAACTATTTTCTACCAAACCTCACAAATCTTACCCTAGATGATAAGATATTATCCAGCTTTGACATAGAGAATATAGATTTAGAAGTGATTTTATTTCAGTCAGGTTATATTACAATTGAGAAGGTAATCCAGAGCCCCAGAGGTATAGGATACAAGCTTAAAATACCGAATCTTGAAGTCCAGATATCGTTAAATGATTATATTCTCAGATACCTCTTTAACTATCGGGAAGCTAATGATATTCAAAATCAGAGTTATGATGCTTTTTACAATGGGGATCTTGATGTGATAAGAGATAATCTTAAGACCCTCTTTTCATCCATTCCATACACCAATTATACAAACAACGAACTAAAGCTTTACGAAGGCTTTTACGCCAGTGTGATATATGCCTATCTTATGTCCCTGGGATTAGACTTAATAAGTGAGGATGTGACCAACAAGGGTAGAATTGATTTAACGGTATTTGTGTCAGATAAGATATACGTTATAGAGTTTAAAGTGGATGGTAAAACAGGTGAAGCATTGGAGCAAATCAAAGAAAAAAGATACTATGAGAAATATTTAAATGATGATAAAGAAATCTATTTAGTTGGGATTGAATTAAGCTCTGAAGAGAAGAATATTGTAAATTTCGAGTGGAAAAGGGTTTAAAGATACTGCTTCAAAGTTTATGTAAGTAGTAAATCTTGTATAATAAAAAACAAACTTTAGGATCGTAGCCGTCATGTCAAATTCAAAGTTTACCAAAAAGACTTACTGGGCATAGGTAATTTTAACTCATTATTATAAAAAGCAAATAAAAAATTGCTAATCATTTAGATAAATCCATTTCTAATTATGTATCAATTTGAATCTGTATTTTCAACATTTTATGTTTATAAAACCCTCCATAATGTTGTATTATGATTTCACCAAAAAAAAGCACAATAACAATAAACTGGGGGTAATTTATTTTATATGAAATTGTAGAAAAGGATTCCGGCTTTTTCAGCTTTTCATATACAAATTCATTCAATTTTGAGTTTAAAAAAACCAAAATATATTTCAATGCTTTACCTGTTAAAATATATCCTGTATTTGTCAAAAAAATATTCTCCCTTACTATAATAAGAAAATTGTGCACCTTGTGCTAGTTTCTGCCAAACCAAATTGTTAATGCTAAATTGTTTCTGCCTTCCATTTTTCCACCCTAATCCATACTTATGGGCAAAAAATAGGGTTAAGGCAAAGAACTATCCTCTTGCTTTTTATTTGTTTTAAGGTTATCTCTTTTTATGGGGGTTACTATGCGAAATTTGCTTCTTATTTTGTTGCTGTTTTTAGTAGCTTGTGCTGAAAGTATAAATAAGGTAAACGTATCTGATAACTTTAAAATACAAAATTCAGCTACCCTTGCCATTCTGAATTTTAAAACCACAGGTCTACCTGCAAATATTGGTGAAAAAGTAGCAGAAAAATTTTCTGTGGAGATAGTTCAGACAAAAAAATTTAAAATAATTGACAGAAGCAATATAAATAAAATTTTTGAAGAGATCGGCTTTCAGGGTAATCTAGACACGCTTGGGGGTTTGGATGAAAAATCCAAAATCAAGATTAGACAACTTGGTGCTCAGTACTTTATGTCTGGAGCAGTCTTTTCATTTGAAGAGAAAAGAAGATACGATGACAATTTAGTTTTATACTCAAAAGTACACATTACTGCAAAGATTATTAATATTGAAACAGGTGAAGTTGTGTGGGGGGCTGAAAGGATGAAAGATTCAAAAGCCATCAACGCCGGTGATAGAAAACCCAAAAGCATGATGAAGGTAGAAATTGCCGCTAAATCTGCAGATAAACTTCTGGATGAAATTGTTTCCGAAATGACAGATAATATATTAAAACAGCTTAAGAATAACAAATAAAAAAGCCGGCGATTAGCCGGCTTTTTTATATTACATATCCATTCCCATGCCTGGATTTGGCATAGCAGGTTCTTTCTTTTCTGGTATTTCTGTAATCATTGCTTCAGTAGTAAGCATCAAGCCTGCTACAGATGCAGCATTCTGAAGAGCAGATCTTGTTACTTTTGTTGGATCGATGATACCTGCTTCGATCATATCTGTATAAACTTCAGCATGGGCATCAAATCCGAAAGTATCTTTTTCTGCTTCAAGGATCTTATTGACAACGATAGAACCCTCAAACCCAGCATTGGAAGCTATCTGTCTTACTGGATACTCAAGAGCCCTTCTAACTATATCAGCACCAACTTTTTGATCTGGAGTAAGATCTTTAAGGTTTGCAATAGCTCTGCTAGCTCTCAGAAGAGCAACGCCACCACCAGGAACAATACCTTCCTCTACAGCAGCTTTAGTGGCATGAAGAGCATCTTCTACCCTTGCCTTCTTCTCCTTCATTTCAGTCTCTGTGGCAGCACCCACCTTGATCACTGCTACACCACCAACAAGTTTTGCCAGTCTCTCCTGCAATTTTTCTCTATCATAATCTGAAGTGGTCTCTTCAATCTGCTTTTTGATTACGTTTACCCTTGCCTGGATATCCTCAGTTTTACCAGCACCCTCTACTATTGTAGTGTTTTCTTTCTCCACAACAACTTTTTTAGCTCTACCAAGGTCGCTAAGCTTAGCATTTTCAAGTTTGAGACCAAGCTCTTCGCTGATAACCTGACCACCAGTAAGAATAGCGATATCTTTGAGCATTTCTTTTCTTCTATCACCAAATCCTGGGGCCTTAACAGCGCAGCAGTTTAATGTACCCCTTAATTTGTTTACAACAAGTGTTGCAAGTGCTTCACCTTCAATGTCTTCAGCTATTATTAGGAATGGAGCATTCTGTTTTGCCAGCTGCTCAAGAATAGGCAAAAGCTCTTTCATGTTGGATATCTTTTTATCACAGATCAAAAGATATGGATTTTCAAGGATTGCTTCCATATTCTCAGGATCTGTCACAAAGTATGGAGACAGATAACCTCTGTCAAACTGCATACCTTCCACAACATCCAGAACTGTGTCAGTAGATTTATTCTCTTCAATAGTGATAACACCATCTTTGCCAACTCTCTCCATAGCATCTGCAATGATGTTACCGATTTCTGGATCGTTGTTAGAAGAGATTGTACCCACCTGAGCTATCTCTTTTTTCCCCTGGATAGGTTTTGACATCTTTTTAAGCTCTGCGACAACAGCTTCAACAGCCTTGTCAATACCCCTTTTAAGATCCATTGGGTTTGAACCAGCCACTACATTTTTGATACCTTCCCTATAGATAGCCTGCGCTAAAACAGTGGCCGTAGTTGTACCATCACCGGCGATATCGCTGGTCTTGGATGCAACTTCTTTAACCATCTGAGCACCAAGATTCTCAAGGGCATCCTTAAGCTCAATCTCTTTTGCAACAGTTACACCATCTTTTGTTACCAATGGAGAACCAAATTTTTTCTCAATTACTACATTCCTACCTTTTGGCCCTAATGTAACTTTCACCGCATTAGCTAATTTATCAACACCTCTTAAAATAGCCTGTCTTGCTTCTTCACTAAATGTAATCGCTTTTGCCATTATTACCTCCTTATATTATTTATTGATAATACCTAAAATGTCATCTTCTCTCATTATGAGATACTCAACACCGTCGATTTTTACTTCTGTACCAGCATATTTGCTGAAAAGAATCTTGTCACCTGGCTTAACTGTCAACTCAATTCTTGTACCATTTTCAAGGACTTTACCAGGTCCTGTTGCAATTACTTCACCTTCTTGTGGTTTCTCTTTTGCTGTGTCCGGAATAATGATACCGGAAGCTGTTTTTTCCTCTGCCTCAAGTCTTTTTACTAATACTCTGTCCTGCAATGGTTTAATACTTGCCATCAAGACCTCCTTATTATTTTATTTTAATTTTTTTGTTGGCAGTTATCAAAGCTAAGTGCTAACAGTTTTTATATATATAACTCTTCAGAAAAAAATCAAGAGTTTTTTTTAATCGACCTAATTATTTTTATGATACTTTACAATTTTAAATCACATTAAACTTTACAAATTCAAAAAAATAGTCTACTGTTAACACATAAAAATAACAGACTGAGGTATACGATATGGGGAAAAATCTTTTCAATAAAGTTTGGCAGCTACATGAAGTTGCAAAATTACCGGGCGGAAGAACTCAGCTGTTTATAGGACTTCATCTCATCCATGAAGTTACAAGCCCACAGGCCTTTTCTATGCTTAGGGAGCTTGGGCTTAAAGTTCTCTTCCCGGAAAGAACGTTTGCCACGTGTGACCACATCATCCCAACCGACGATATAAAGAGACCTTTTGCTGATCCTCTTGCAGAGGAGATGATGCAGGCTATAGAAAAAAATACAAAAGAGTTTGGGATAAAATTTTTCAGTCCAGAGACTGGTTACCAGGGGGTTGTACATATTGTGGGGCCAGAATTGGGTCTTACACAGCCCGGTATCACAGTAGCCTGCGGAGACTCCCACACCGCCACCCATGGTGCCTTTGGTGCTATTGCATTTGGCATAGGCACAAGTCAGGTCAGGGATGTCCTTGCCACCCAAACAATGGCTCTAAACAGTTTTAAAGTTAGAAAAATCGATCTAAAAGGAGATCTACCAAAAGGGGTTTACTCCAAAGATATAATATTACATATAATAAGGAAACTCGGGGTTAATGGCGGGATTGGTTATGCCTACGAATTTGCTGGCGAAGTAATCAAAAGACTATCCATGGAAGCAAGAATGACCATTTGCAACATGGCAATAGAAGGCGGTGCAAGGGTAGGATATATCAACCCTGATGAAACTACCTACGAATACCTTAAAGGGAAACCTTATGCTCCCAAAGGTGCCGATTGGGATGAAAGAATCAAATATTGGGAAAGTATAAAATCTGATCCAGACGCTGAATACGATGATCTGGTTAAGTTTGATATTTCATCGTTGGAGCCAATGGTGACATGGGGAATAACCCCTGAACAGTGTATAGGGATTTCCGAAAGTATACCCGGAGATAACTCTGATTCTGTGAGAGAAGCCCTTGAATACATGAAATTTAAACCTGGAAAGAAGATAAAAGGGACAAAAATAGATGTGGTATTTATAGGTAGTTGCACAAACGGAAGGTTGGAAGACTTAAGAGAGGCGGCCATATTTTTAAAAGGACATAAGGTTGCAAAAGGTGTGAAAGCTATAGTCGTACCTGGTTCTTATACCATCAAGAAGCAGGCTGAAGCGGAAGGTCTTGATAAAATTTTTATTGAAGCTGGATTTGAATGGAGGCTTCCGGGTTGCTCTATGTGCCTTGCAATGAATCCGGATAAACTTGTGGGGGATCAGATCTCAGTATCCACTTCAAACAGAAATTTTAAAGGTAGACAGGGATCCTCCACCGGCAGAACGATACTGGCAAGCCCGTTGACTGCTGCAGCATCAGCAATTGCCGGCGCAGTGGCTGATCCAAGAGAAATCTTTTCAATAAAGTAAAAAGGAGATTACTATGGGTATAGATCCAATAAAAACAGTAAAGGGAAGAATAATACCTATCATAGGTGACGATATAGATACCGATAGAATTATACCCGCAAGGTATCTAAAATGTGTCACTTTTGATGGGATCGGGGAATTTGCTTTTTATGATGAGAGATTTGAAAACGATGGTACTCCCAAAAATCACCCCATGAACGACCCAAAATACAAAGGTGCCAACATAATCCTCAGTGGAAACAATTTTGGCTGTGGATCCTCCAGAGAGCATGCCCCACAGTCCATAAAAAGAGCCGGATTCCAGGCAATTATTGCTGAAAGTTTTGCAGAGATATTTTACGGCAATTCATTAACACTGGGGATAGTGTGCGCTACACTTCCAAAAGAAAAGATAAAAGAGATTTCGGAAATTATAGCAAATAATCCATCTATTGAATGTTTGATCGACATTGAAAATAAAACCCTGGTGGTGGGAAACAACACTTACAACATCGAAATAAAAGAAAGCGCCAGAAAGGCTTTGATTGACGGCACATACGATAGTCTGGGTGAACTATTGAAAAACAGGGACAAAATTATAGAATTCGAAAAAGGGTTGAAATATAGATTTGTTTAGATTAAAATTCAAAGTATGAAAAAGATAGAATCATTCTTTGAAAAACTTCTCTGGCACAGTAGACTATTTCTTTTATTTGCGGTCATTTCGTCTGTTTTTGCTGCCATAATACTGATTTTTATGGGAACACTCGATATATTTATCCTTTTTAAAAAGCTAATATACTCAATCGAAAACTATTCTTACTACGAATCGATCCAGAAGGAATCACTGGGGAAAATTATCGGAGCAATAGACAACTACCTCATATCTACTGTACTTTTCATATTCGGTATAGGACTATATGAATTGTTTATCAGCAAAATAGATCTGCTGGAAGAGGATAATAAATCATCCAAAATCCTCGTCATCCACTCCCTTGACCAACTGAAAGATAAAATAGCAAAAGTGGTTGTGATGGTCCTCATAGTGACATTTTTCAAGTATTCCATAAGCCAGAAAGATTGGGACATGATAAAGCTCCTCATTCTGGCAGCTGGCACACTGCTGGTATCTTTCTCTCTTTATATAATAAACGCCAAAGGTAGTCACGATGGAGAAAAATAGCAATTTGCATACAAAAATTGAAAAAATTAGTTGACTATTTAAAAAAAAGATGTTATTAACTCAATCCTTTTAGAAAATGGAGGTAACAATGATTGCGATATTAAAAACAGGTGGAAAGCAGTATATAGTTAAGGCTGGCGATGTTTTAAAAGTTGAAAAGATAGAAGGTGAGCCTGGTGCTCTTGTAAAGTTGGATACTGTGCTTATGGTCTCTGATGGTTCAAATGTGCAGGTGGGCGCTCCCACAGTACAAGGTGCCTTTGTGGAAGCAGAAATTATTGAACAAACAAGAGGTGAAAAGGTTATTGCTTTCAAAAGAAGACCAAGACATGACTTCAAAAAGAAGATAGGTCATAGGCAACATCTCACAAAAATTAAAATAAAAGATATAAAAGTAAGTTAGGAGGCGTGAAATGGCTCACAAGAAAGCTGGTGGTAGTACAAGAAACGGTAGGGATAGTCACAGTAAACGCCTTGGAGTAAAAAGATCTGATGGCCAGGTAGTTGTGGCTGGAAATATCATAGTTAGACAGAGAGGAACACAGTTTAAACCTGGTAAAAATGTAGGTTGCGGCAAAGATTATACCCTTTTCGCTCTCGTTGATGGAAAGGTAAAATTTGAAGATAAAGGCTCAAGAGGTAAATTTGTTTCAGTATATACAGAGCAGACAGCTTAATAATATATTCCCCCTAAGACATTT
This sequence comes from Calditerrivibrio sp., assembly GCF_049968475.1. Lineage (NCBI taxonomy): Bacteria > Pseudomonadati > Deferribacterota > Deferribacteres > Deferribacterales > Calditerrivibrionaceae > Calditerrivibrio > Calditerrivibrio sp. The sequence continues at coordinate 7,779 of NZ_JBMFQS010000008.1, forward strand.
AAGGGTGCATATGCACCCTTTTTTTTTACGTAAAGAGGTTTTAAATTGAAGTTCATAGATACTGTTAAGATAATTGTAAAAGCTGGAGATGGTGGTGATGGATGCATAAGCTTCCGCAGGGAGAAGTATGTCCCCAAAGGTGGACCTGATGGTGGACATGGCGGAAGAGGTGGAGATGTCATTCTGGTGGGAGATAAATCAAAGCATACCCTTTTAGACCTCAATTACAAGCATATATACAAAGCCGAAAGGGGACAACACGGACGGGGAAATGATCAAAACGGTAAATCTGGTGACGATCTACTCATAAATGTACCGTTGGGTACAGTGGTAAAAGAGATTGAAACCGGTGATATAATCGGGGAGATACTTGAAGACGGTCAAAAATTAATAGTGGCAAAAGGTGGTAGAGGTGGCAGAGGTAATTTAGCTTTTGTAAGTCCAACCCAAAGAGCACCAAGAATTGCCGAACCTGGTGAACCGGGGGAGGAAAAAAACCTCATACTGGAGCTTAAACTGATTGCGGATGTTGGGATCGTGGGATTCCCTAATGCAGGTAAATCTACGTTTATTTCTGTCGTTTCTGCAGCAAAACCCAAAATAGCTGATTACCCGTTCACCACATTAACTCCAAATTTAGGTGTGGTAAAACGTGAATTTGGAAGGTCATTTGTATTAGCCGATATGCCAGGTTTAATCGAAGGAGCCCACATGGGACTCGGTCTGGGGATTCAGTTTCTACGTCATATTGAAAGAACTAAGTTTATCCTCCATTTTATAGACTCCTCAATTGAAGAATCGATGGTGGAAAACTATTTGAAGATAAGAAATGAACTTAAATCTTATTCTGAAGAATTGGCAAATAAGTATGAAGTGGTGGTTGCCACAAAAATCGATTCAGTAAATTTAGATAATCTAAGAGATTTTGAAAACTTCATCAAAGATAAAGATTTCTTTAAAATATCAGCCATTACAATGGAGGGTGTGGAAGATTTAATTAGATTTATAAGTGAAAAGCTTTCAGAGATTGACCCACAGAATATGCAAGACAACCAATAGCCCCGTTGTAATGAGGATTTTTCAAAACATCAACCTTTTTCGAAAGATGAATAGATAAAAAGTGCAGTACCCCACTCAGTCTCACAACCCCACCACTGGCATATATACTATGTTTTGTATATTTTTTAACCAGAGGGAGTATCCTGCGGGCAATGGAGTCATTAACACCCGCCGCAATAGATTCAAGAGAATAACCCTCAGCTATTTTACTGATGATCTCCGATTCTGCAAAAACAGAACATGTTGAACTCAATTTTGCAGCATTTTCATAGCACCTACCAAACTCTTCCACAGGGGTCTTTAAAATATCAGCCGCAGTTTCTATAAATCTACCTGAGCTTGCGGCACATTTATCATTCATGACAAAGTCTTCTATATATCGATCCCTGACAACGATTACTTTGCTATCCTGTCCGCCAATATCTATTAAAACAAAATTATCTAAATCGATCTGCTCCAATGCTCCACGGTAATGAGCTTTTATCTCTGATATAACTTCAACATTTTTAAAATTTAAAAGATTTCTACCATACCCGGTGGCAACGATTCTCTCCGGCATTTCTGGTAAAAAAGATGGATCTATTAAGAGTTCACCATCTATTCTTTTTACATATTTTCTATAAAATTCAACGGTATCGTATAACCTATATTCTACTTTACCATCAAACAGCATAGCTATCTTTACAAATCTACTGCCTAAATCTATGCCCGCATACATTTTTTAGCTTCCAACATCTCAATAAACGATTCTAACCTTATCTTTGTCCTTGCATCCAGCCCTTCCGGTTCATTCCCTTCTATCGTAATTACCGGGATATCAATCTCCTTTTTAATAATCACATCCTGTATCTGTCGGTAGCAAAATGATTGAACATAATGAATAATACCATCCAGCCCTCTTGACTGTATCTCTTTTTTTATATCTTTCAACCTGTGGTAAATATCATAGGGGTAGGTGTAATCGATAAAGTTTTGTATGTAATCGTCATGCATAAAAGGCATCGAAAACTGCCTTTGAATTTCATTAAACACAACAGAAACCCCTTTACCCTCCAAAAATTGATATAGATCTGTGAATATTGGAGGCACCCCTATTACACCAAGCTTTATTTTGTGTTCTTTCTTCTCTCTTTGTACCGCTTCACCAAGAAAGCTCTCCAATTCCTGTTCAAATCTTTGGGGATCAGAGTTGAAATCTGTGGAGGATACAAGCCAGAGATGATTTTCAAAACCGCTCACATAACCATCAATGGTCAACCTATCAAGATAGATGAGCTTTTCCCTCAGAGGCTTTAATCTTTTTGCAATCTCTATACTTTCCTTTAAATTACCACCAATAGATTTAGCAAGATGTTCCATCTGTTCTTTTATAAAATTATACTTATCCTTTTCACCATAAGGGTAGGCAAAAGTGTAAACCGGAACCCCCTCTGAACGGAGAATCTCCATCAGTGCATGAGTATTACTACAATCCCCTTCTGTTACAGCAATTACTTCATCCACGGCATTATCCATTACTACGGCAAGCATCCCCTTGATCCAGTTACAGCAATTTCTTGGCAACCCATACTCTTCCGCAAAGGAGATCTTCTTGTGGGGAGATTTTGATGTTATAAAGATATTATTAAGATCTACGGGGATCTTCCCGGCAGAAAGAATTATTTCCACAGGTATAGTTGTGGTAAACCCGACTTTCTTCATTGAAGACTATAATCGATGTATCTTCTTATCTCTCTATGTAGACCGGTGCGATTTTTGAAAATTATCGTATTTTTTTCAAAAAAATTGTCGATCTCATCAAAATCCGCAATATCAACTTCCCTGCCATCATTCAGCGTTACTCTGTAAACTTTGGTAAAATCGTTCTGTTTTACAATTTTCCCTTTCAAAGCCTCATTCTTTCGTAAGACCTTTATCTGGATCTCCTGCTCATCCACCTGAAATTCGATCTCATCCCATCTCATATTTTTATAAACTATCATCCATCTACTCATAACCATACTCACAATTTTTTTACAACAATACAAATTATACCTTTTTTAGAAAAAAACAAGGATATTCCACATCCACCCATTCCATGATTAACCGACTCACCAATTTACCCATTTTTCTTACTGTCTGGGATCTTTTCAGATTTGCACAATCTCTTCTCCTGATTTGCCACTCTACCGCATGATTTGCAGTAAAACTTAGGATTTTGTATAGATTCTATAAACTTATCGTAATCATCCTTTGGTGAAATCTTACACATTGTCTTGGCCATAGCATACCTCCTAAGAGTGTAAAAAAGATACACATCCTTCGTTAAATTACAATCAGCTATTGTTAATTATTGCCCTCTATATCATTCATTATTCCATTCTTGAGTAAGATAATCGTAAACCTTCTGGTAAAATTCGCCATCTATCACCCCTATGATAGCATCATCCAAAAACAAAATACCTTCCTTAGACACTTTTACTACTTTTATCCCTCCATCCGTTTTATTTTGGAAGTATGTGGTCACTTTTGACGAAGATATATCTAATTCAAGCTTGTGAATTGCATAATCATCAGACAAAAAACTATTCTTTATGTTGATTAAGTAATTATCGATTTCAGCAGTAAAAGCATACCTTCCAATATCTGCTACTATAGATTCATTGTTTTTCTCACCCAATAGTTTGTTAAGCAATACTGATGCGATCTCATCTGCTTTTTTGTAGTCAAAATTTTTCTCATCTTCCATAGAAAAGCACAGTATCGATTTTTGCAAATTTACGAGAATATTTTTATCCTTTTCAAAATCACCTTCATGTATCAGTAACTCACTTATGAATCGTTGTATTTTCTCGATATCTTTAAAACTCATCTTCACCTCTTTTTTTGAATTCTTCCAATACCCCTTGAGTTTTGAGAATTTATTTATAACCATGTGGGATAAACATTAAAAATGAGGGGCATTATTATTTAACATAAAACCATTTCCAAACATTTCAATAATCAATATTATTGCCGTCACCCCATAGTCCATAAAATAAATAGCAGAGACATCTCCACCGCACAGTCAAATGGAATCGATACTATTATGATTTATTATAAAAATTAAGGTAACTAATCTAAACAACCTCCACCACACCACTGGAATTTTCGATATACGCTCTGTTTCTGCCATTTTCCTTTGCTAAATAGAGAAGGTTATCCGCCTTTTTGATATATTCATCTATATTTGGGTAGTAACTGTTGCAATATTTCACCCCAATACTTGTTGTATAGGATATCACAAAATTGTTATAATTTACGGAAGAGTTTCTGATGGAGTAGAGGATCTTTTTTGTTATCTTATAAAGGTTTTCCTCATCTATATTCTGCAAGACCACAATCAGCTCTTCCCCACCAAATCTCCCCACAAAATCTGTTTTCCTTACAGATGACTTTACCCTGTGGGCAAAATCGATAATCACTTTATCTCCGCAGTCATGTCCATAGGTATCATTTATATTTTTAAATTTATCTAAATCCATCAGAATAACACTGAACATAGTCCCATACCTTTCAAAGTTATAATTCAGGATATTGAGCTGCTCTAATATATACCTTCTATTGTAAAGTCCAGTCATTGGATCTGTGGTGGCCATTTGATAAAGCTCATTGTTTATGCGGTCAAGATAATCATAAAGCTTTTTGGTTCTTATATTTGCTGTAACCCTTAGCATTATACTTTCTGGGGAAAGGGGTTTTAATGTGTAGTCATTTGCCCCAAAAAGCATAAGTGATCTTAATACCGTACTCTCTCGTGAATCGGTTATGATAATGATAGGCACCTTTTTCATAGTTCCCATCTTCCTGATCTTTTTAATCAGCTCAAGCCCCTTATTCTTACCTATATCCAGGTCTACAATGATAATATCTGGATTTTTGGATAATAACTCTATCTCCAGATCATCCTCATTCTTAAAATTGAATACCTGCATCCCAAGGGAGTGAAGCACGTTATTGATTATGACTTCATCATCTTTATGATTTATTATTGTACAGGCAATGGATCCCCTTACATTCGATATTTCTATCAGCTCCACAAGTTCATCCACATAACTTACAATGGAATCGTCTATTTTTGTCCTTACGAGGTAATCTATTGCTCCTGATTCAATGGCAATCCGCCTTCTTTCATCATTGTCTTCAGAGCTGAGAATAACAACCGGAACATTTTTAAAATGTTCATTTACATACCTGCACAACTCATTCCCAAAACCATCTTTTAATTCATACGCCACCAGCACAAGGGAAGGGATAGCAAGAGAAAGCATCCTTCTGGCTTCTACGATAGATTCAGCCATAAGGATATTGTATTTATCTGAAAGATAGTATTCCAAAACAAATCTTGACACTTTTGAAGGGTCTGCTATAAGTATATACTTTTTCATAATTAACCAAATGTTATACATTATAATACACCGGAGGAATAATGTCAATAAGAGTTAGATTTGCCCCCAGTCCCACAGGACACATACATGTGGGTAATGCCAGAACAGCCCTTTTTAATTATCTTTTCGCTAAAAAAAATAATGGTGTTTTTATCTTAAGAATAGAAGATACAGATCTTGAAAGATCCACCTTAGAATCTGAAAATATAATATACGAAGACCTAAAATGGCTTGGACTTGATTGGGATGAGGGGCCTATTGTGGGGGGAGATTTTGGCCCATACAGGCAGAGTGAAAGACTACATATATATGATGAATATGTAAAAAAACTCATATCAGAAGGGTTTGCTTATGAGTGTTTTTGCTCCAAAGATGAACTGGAAGCTGAAAGAGAAAAAGCAAAAACGGAAGGAAGACAACCGATATACAATGGCAAATGCAGAAATTTGATCAGTGAAGAGAAAATTAGACTTAAAAATAGTGGTATCAAGCCCTCCATAAGGTTTCATGTGAAAGAAAAAGAGGTGCTTGTGAAAGATTTCATCAAAGGAGATGTTTTATTCCCCACAGATACCTTTGGGGATTTTGTAATAGTTCGTCCTGATGGCATCCCCACTTATAATTTTGCAGTTGTAATAGATGACGCACTTATGCATATAACCCACGTTATAAGAGGGGATGATCACCTAAATAATACACCAAAACAGATCCTTATATATAATGCTCTTAATTTCAAACTACCTATCTTTGTGCATATCCCGATGATTTTGGGTAGTGATCATTCCAAGCTAAGTAAAAGACATGGGGATACCTCCCTTAACCTTTTCAAAGATAAAGGCTACCTGCCAGAGGCTATGTTTAATTTCCTGGCCCTCCTCAGCTGGTCTGCACCTGATGATAAAGAAATTATGGGAAAAGAGGAGATTATCTCGCTATTTACCCTTGATAGAATATCAAAAAGCTCAGCTGTATTCGATTTTGCAAAGCTCAAATGGATGAATGGTCATTACATCAGAACCCTTGACAAAGATCGTTTATTTTCTGAAGCCATCCCTTTTTTAGAAAAAGCTGGACTTATGACGGAAGATTTTAAGAATAAGTATAAGGTAAATATCCCAGATATGATCTTTTCTTTGAGGGAAAAATTTGAAATTTTTACCGAGCTCCCGGATCTTTTCAAAGTTTATACCGAATTTAATGAAAACTTAGATGGTGAAGCGGTTGAACTTTTAAAACTTCCCACGTCAAAAGCTGTTTTGGAAGCTTTTAGAGATGCCATATTGGGGAAAACATATATTACAGCTGAAGAATACAAACGAATTACTGCAGAAATCCAGAAGTCAGTGGGTGTAAAAGGAAAGGCACTTTTTATGGTCTTAAGAGTAGGGGTTACAGGGCTTACAAAAGGTGCCGATCTGGATAAGATAGTTACACTTCTTTCGGTTGAAGATCTTATACAAAGATTGGATAAGGCCCTTAAAATAATGAGCCAGATATGTTGAAAGTAGGTATCTTAGGTAGACCCAACGTAGGGAAATCGACACTTTTTAATAGAATAGCCGGCAGAAGAATAGCCATCACAGATGACATGCCGGGTGTCACAAGAGATATGCTGGAAACTATCTGCCACTGGGAAGGGAAGTATTTTTTACTTATAGATACCCCTGGTTTTGATCTGAAGGATGACATCATAAAAAAAGAGATGCACAAACAGTTTTTCTCAGCACTTGAAGAGGTGGATCTGGTCATTTTAATGTTAGACGGCAAAGAGGGGCTGCATCCTCTGGATGAAATCGTTGTATCGATGATGAGGGAAAAAAATATCCCATTTATTCTGGTGGTGAATAAAATAGATAGTGATGAAAGGGAATTAAACGTTGCTGAGTTTTACAAGCTTGGCATTGATGATATGTTATCCATAAGTGCAAATCATGGTAGAAATGTTGACATACTTCTTGATAAAATCGTTTCTCATATAAAAGAAAATCCCGAAAATTGCATTGAAGAGGAAAGACTTAAAATCGTCGTCATAGGTAGACCGAATATGGGCAAATCGAGCCTTATCAATGCCTGGTTAAATGAGGAAAGAGTAATCGTAACCCCAATTCCTGGCACCACGAGGGACGCTGTGGATAGCTATTTTGAATTTGAAGGCGATAAATATATCTTAATCGACACTGCCGGAATAAGAAAAAAGTCTGTAATGTTTAAAGATCGAATAGAAAAATATGGTTACTACAGAGCCTACGACTCCATTGAAAGATCCGATGTGGTGGTGGCACTTATTGATGCAACTGAAGGTGTAACTGAAAAGGATGTAAAAATTGTGGCTGATGCATACGAATTGGGTAAGCCTGTAATAATTGCTTTAAACAAATGGGATCTTCTTGAGGATAAAGCAGAAGCCCAGAAACATTTAGTATCTGATATAGAAGATAAATTCAAATTCATCTACAAACCTAAATACATTTTCATATCCGCAGCAACAAAGAAAAATATATTCAAGATTTTTAAGATGGCAAAGCAGCTTTTCGACGAGACAAACAAACGGGTACCCACTTCAAAACTGAATGAGATACTGGAGATTGCCCAGGCGAAGCATCAGCCCCCAATGATAAAAAATAGAAGATTGAAGTTTTACTACATGACACAGGTGGGGGTCAATCCACCAGAATTTGTGGTATTTGTAAACTATCCAGATGCTGTGCATTTTTCTTATCAGCGATATCTGTTTAATATGGTGCGGGAATACTTTGGATTTGAAGGGATTCCTATGAAGATACATTTTAGAGGTAAAAAAGATACAAAAATAAATTAAAACCATTTGAGGTGTTGTATGAGATCAAATATCGCAAAAGGAAACAGTGGACTAACCTATGAAATTAGGAATATTGTTCTTGTGGCGGAAGAACTGAAAAAAAATGGTATAGAGGTAACGTGGGAAAATATCGGTGATCCTGTCAGCAAGGGGGAAATAATTCCGGAATGGATGAAAGATATCGTAAAAGATGTTGCATCCAAAAATGAAAGCTACGCCTATTCCCCAACAAAGGGCGTCCTGTCTACGAGAGAATACCTTGCCAATCAGATTAATAAAAGAGGTGGAATACAGATAACTCCCGATGATATACTTTTTTTTAATGGACTGGGGGATGCAGTAGACAAACTTTATAGCTGTCTCCGTCCCGATTTAAGGGTATTGCTCCCGGAGCCCACATATTCATCCCATTATATCTCTGAAGTTGCCCATGGGTCAATTCCCCCATTGACTTATAGAATGAATCCTGCAAACAACTGGCAACCAGATCTAAATGAGATTAGAGAAAAGGTTCGCAGGTACAAAGCAATTGTAGGTATACTTGTATTAAACCCTGACAACCCCACAGGATTTGTCTACCCTGAGAATTTATTAAAAGAGATTGTACAAATAGCAAAGGAAAACGATCTGTACCTCATTTTTGATGAAATTTATAACAAAATTGTTTACAATGGTAAAAAAAGTGTTCTACTGGCGGACATAGTGGGGGATACACCGGCAATCAGCCTGAAGGGGATCTCCAAAGAGTTCCCATGGCCAGGTTCCAGGTGTGGATGGATGGAGTTTTATAATACTGATAAGGATGAATCCTTCAAAGAATACGTAAACACAATAGTTCAGAAGAAGATGTCTGAAGTTTGCTCCACAACTCTCCCACAAATGGCACTCCCTATCATTATGGAACACCCTGAATACAACAATTATTTACTCGAGCGATCAACACACTATCAAAAGCTATCCAATATAGCTTACGATATTTTAAAAGAAAATAAATACCTTTTCGTAAATAGGACTGATGGCGCTTTTTACATGGCTGTTGCCTTCAAAGATGGTATTTTAAACAATAAAATGAAATTGAAAATTGCAAATAAAAATGTGGAGAGTTTTGTAGAAAAACTGATGGATCCTGATATGGAGCTGGACAAAAGATTTGTATATTACCTCTTAGGTTCTACCGGTATCTGTGTAGTACCACTCACATCATTTTACACAGACATACCTGGTTTTAGAATGACCCTTCTGGAAAAAGATCTGAATAAATTTGAAAAAACAGTAAAAACAATATCCGATAAAGTAATAGAATATGTAGAAAGTGTTTAACACTAAGGATAGGTTTCACCTATCCTTTTTTGCCATATTGACTTACTGAAGATAAACGAAAAAATATAGCCATAAAATAATTTTTTACGTCCATGCTATTTGATTATCTTGTTATAATTTATTTAATATTAAAATCAATTTTATTAAGCTTTTATTAAACCATACAATCAAACACCTATATATTTGGCAGTTTAATTAATTTTAAATTGACATTTCATCGATAAAGTTAAGAATAGTTCTTCTTATCAAAATAAACAATCAATTCAGGAGATTTTATGAGTATTGCTTATTTTAAAGAATTTAAACCAAAACTTTTTACAGTTTTAAAAAAAGGGTATACAACTAAAAATCTCTCTTCAGATCTAATAAGTGGTCTCATCGTAGCCATTGTTGCTTTACCATTATCTATGGCTTTTGCAATCGCGAGTGGAGCTTCACCTGAGAAAGGTTTATACACTGCCATCATCGGTGGGTTTTTGATATCATTACTCGGCGGGAGCCGATATCAGATTGGTGGACCAGCAGGTGCTTTCATTGTAATCGTTTATGGTATTATTTATAAGCATGGCTATGACGGCTTGATGCTTGCTACAATCATTGCTGGTTTAATACTAATCTTGATGGGATTATTAAAATTGGGTTCTGTGATAAAGTTTATACCATACCCTGTCACAAAAGGTTTTAGTGCGGGTATCGCAATGATAATTTTTATCACACAACTCAATGATTTTTTTGGTATGGGCATAAAGAAAGTTCCATCTGAATTTTTTGAAAAAATCATGACATATTTTGAACACATCTCTGATATAAATCTAACCACCACATTAATTGGTGTATTGTCAATTTTGATAATAATCTACTCCAAAAAGATTACCACAAAAATTCCAGGTCCCTTTATTGCCGTAATTTTTGGCGTTGCAATTATGTATATTTTAAAATTACCTATAGAAACAATTCAGGATAGATTTGGATCAATACCAAACAGTTTACCTCATCCCCAGCTACCTCCTTTTTCATTAGCAAAAATCAAAGCAGTAATAACAGATGCCGTCACTATTGCTATACTTGGTGCAATAGAATCCCTCTTAAGTGCAGTGGTTGCTGATGGCATGACAGGTGGTAAGCATAGGTCAAATATGGAATTGATAGCTCAGGGGATTGCAAACATAGCATCACCCTTATTTACAGGTCTACCCGCCACTGGAACAATCGCAAGAACTGCAACAAACATAAAAAATGGCGCATTTTCACCACTTAGTGGGATATTCCATGCATTATGGGTCTTATTGTTTATGTTACTTTTATCACCAATAATCATAAAAATCCCATTTGCAACACTTGCAGCAATTCTAATCGTAGTAGCATACAATATGAGTGAATTAGAGCACATAAAAGACCTCTTTAAAGCTCCAAAAAGTGATATCTCCGTATTTCTCACAACCTTCCTGCTTACGGTAATTATAGATTTAAATGTGGCAATCCAGGTAGGAATGCTCCTTGCAGTATTGCTATTCATGAGAAGAATGATATCTATGACAGAAATAAAAGACCTGAAAATTGAATTGGATAAGTCAGAAGAAAAAGATGAGGAAGACATTTTCGACCCGGATGCAACTTACAACAAGATAATTCCTAATGGAGTCGACTTATATGAATTAAGTGGACCTTTCTTTTTCGGTGTAGCTGACAAAGTAAAAAACACACTAACATCAATAGAAAATACCCCAAAAGTTTTTATATTGAGAATGCGTAATGTACCTATGGTGGACGCCACAGGGATGCATGCCCTTATCGAAATATGTGAATACTTTATGAAAAGGAAAACTAAAGTAGTTTTATCCGGAGTAAACCCCTATGTTAAATCATTACTACTTAAGGCTGGAGTAGATCAATTAATAGGTGAAGAAAATATTACTGACCATATAGATAAGGCTCTGGAGGTTGCAAAGAAATACTTATAAAATCCACATCTTTAAATATTTGTATGGTTAATTTAAGGCTTAAAATTAAGAATTTAATTGCTAAGGTTTACAAAAAAAGATTCATGACAGACAGGGGGTATTTTTACTTGACTTATTTTTAGTTATAATATATAAGCTTTCAATTTTTATGAAACTAACTATTGTTTTGGCTGGAAAAGTCAAAGATAACGATTACCAGAGGATTATAAATGACTATGCAACCAGGTTAAACTCGTTTGTGAATTTCGAGTTTAGGGAGCTTAAGGTGGCAGAAGATCTTCCACTTAAAGATAAAGAGATTGTAAAACTATTTGAATTAGGTAAAGATAGCTTCAAGATAGCAATGGATTTGGAAGGTGAAAGCTACACATCAGAATCGTTTGCAAATTTTTTAAATGATACGTTGAACATAAAAAAAAATGTGGTATTCTATATAGGTGGAGCTTTTGGATTGGGGAAACAGTTTCTTTCCAGATGTGATAAATTGATATCGCTATCAAGGATGACTATGGCGCACAAAGTTGCCCTTTTAGTACTATTTGAGCAGATTTATAGAGCATTTACTATAATTAGTGGTCACCCCTACCACAAATGAAACTATTTGAAATAGTTTCGTAATAGGAGGATTTATGGATCAAAACTTTTTAGAATCTCAAAAACAGATTCTTTTGAAGATGAGAGAAGAGTTAAAGCAGAAGCTAAAAGAGAAGTACTCTGAAGCGATCTCTTTTGGTACCGAGGATGGGCAGGATTCAGCTGATGAAGCTTATAACTTATACAACAAAAACATTATGCTCGGAAGGGTTGAAACAGATGCTTTAAAACTTAATCTTGTGGAGCAGGCTCTGAAAAGAATAGAAGAGGGTACCTATGGCATCTGTATTGAATGTGGTTGCGATATCGAGGAAAAGAGATTAAGGCAGGTTCCTTTCGCAAGATATTGCGTAGACTGTAAAACAGATCTTGAGAAAAAAGGTCTCATAAAGATGTAATTATGAAAAAGGTTGTATTGCTTATACTTGATGGTTGGGGTTACAGAGAAGAGAAAGAACACAATGCAGTGTTACTCTCCAATCCTCAAAACTTTCTGAAATTGTGGAATGAATCCCCAAAAAGACTTATTAATGCCAGTGAAGAATTTGTGGGTTTACCATCAGGGCAGATGGGTAACTCCGAAGTTGGACACACCAATATTGGGGCAGGTAGGATCGTTTATCAGGATCTGGTAAGGATTCAAAAAGCAATACAATCAAAAGAGATAAATAATAATAAAACCCTTCAAACTTTTTTTGAAAATATCAAAAAATACAATGGGTCTCTTCATCTATTTGGACTTCTAAGTGACGGCGGCGTCCATAGCCATATAGATCATTTAAAAGGTCTGATTAATATCGCTAAAGAAGCCGGGATCGGTAAAACATTTATACATGCTTTTATGGATGGTAGAGATACCCCCCCCACAAGTGGTAAAGGGTTTCTTGAAGACCTTTTAAGTTTTTTAAAATCGATTAATTATGGAACCATAGCCACTGTTATCGGTAGATACTATGCTATGGATAGGGATAAAAGATGGGATAGAGTGGAAAAGGCTTACAATGCGATTGTTTTTTCAAAAGGTGAAAATTACACTTCTCCCATCGAAGCATGTGAAGTATCATATAAAAATAACATTACTGATGAATTTATCACGCCAAAAGTAATTGGTAATTATGATGGGATAAAAGATGGTGATGGTATCCTTTTCTTCAATTTCAGAGCGGATAGGGCAAGGGAACTCACCAGAGCATTTATAGAAACTGATTTCAATTTCTTTGAAACAAGAAAGTTTTCCAATCTCCCTTTTGTCACAATGACAGAATACGATGCTACGTTTAAGCTTCCATATCTTTTTGCACCGGAAGATCTAAAAAACACTCTTGGGGAATATTTAAGCAATCTCAAATTAACCCAATTAAGAATTGCAGAGACAGAAAAATATGCCCACGTAACATTTTTCTTCAATGGTGGAAGAGAAATTGAATTTGGAGGGGAATCCAGAATCCTTATCCCTTCACCCAAGGATGTACCCACTTATGACCTAAAACCAGAAATGAGTGTTGAAAAGGTTGTGGATAATTTTATTGATTCCTGGAAAAAGCATAAATTTGATCTTACCGTTATGAATTTTGCCAACCCAGACATGGTGGGTCATACCGGCGTGGAGGAAGCTGCAATAAACGCCTGCAAAAAGGTGGATGAACAATTGGGAAGAGTCGTTCAATTTGCAAAAGAAAACGATTTAGCACTCATCGTAACAGCTGATCATGGAAATAGTGAAGAGATGTGGGACTACAAGACCAACCAACCTCATACCGCCCACACCACAAATCCAGTACCTTTTATAATTTTTAATTACAATTGTGAAATCGATTCAGCCGTAAAAGATGGTAAGCTGGCAGACATCGCCCCCACTATATTAACAATAATGGACCTGCCAATCCCCCCAGAGATGACAGGGGTACCTTTGATAAAACGGAAGAATTAGACGCAATATATTGGACAGCTTCATAATCTTTTATTATTCTTTGATCTTTTCGATCAAATTTACTATTATCTTTGGATCCCTTGATTTCAAAATGTACTCTTCTGCATAAAGAGCATTGAAATTTCTTTTATACTCATCATGTGCCGTCAAAAGATACACCGGAACGTTAGGAGAGACCTTTTTTAACTCCCGTAAAACGGTCAATCCATCTTTATCCGGCATATTGACATCCAGTAATACCAAATCTGGTTGAAACATATAAAATTCATTGGTGGCTTCGTGTGGATTGTTTATCGATTTCACTTCAAAGCCGTAATCCTTAAGATAATCCTCATACAGTCTTGCCACGTTTGGTTCATCGTCCACTATCAAAATCTTCTTTACTTTCATACTTCCCCCTCAGATGGTATAAATATTTTGACCATTGCGCCATCATCATAATTATCCAGCCATATCTGACCCTGATGGGCGGATACTATCTTATGGCATATAGATAGCCCAAGGCCTGTACCTGCTTCTTTGGTGGTGACAAAAGGCTCAAAAGGCCTCTGGATAATTTCAATTGGGAAACCATCCCCCGTATCCCTTATTATAATGTTAATTCCATTCTTGACCCTCTCCACATCTATAGTGATCTCCCCATCGTTTTCAATAGACTGAATGGAGTTTTTAATAAGATTCACAAATATCTGCTTAAATTTTCTTGGATCAATATAGGCGATTAAATCCTCAGGACAATTTATCTTCACCATGATCCTTTTTATCATAAGCTCATCTTTAAAGAATTCCTCTAAATCCATAAGTAGGGAATATAATGAGACTTTCTCCCTTTTAATATTAAATATTTTTGAATATGTCAGGATATCATTTACAATCTGCTCTAATCTTGTGGTCTCAGACTGAATGATCTTAAGATAGCTCAGTCCTCTCTCATCTGAAACATATCTTTCCAATCTTTTGGCGAATCCACCAATGGAAACTAAGGGATTTTTTATCTCATGAGCTACCGAAGCGGTGATCTTCCCCATGTGCGTCAAAGTGCTACTTACTTCGATACTTTCTTTAAAGTAGGCCACATCTTCCTTTGAAAGTTTCAGTTGTTTTGTAATGCTGGAGTAGTTAATTCCAAGAGATACCAATCTTGATACAAGTCTCAACGAGGCATCGTCTTTCGCCTTAGTACCATCATCTTCTAATAACACCACCCCAACCACACCTTTGATATTATATACTGGAATTATAATTGTATTTTTATCAAAATACCTTTCTATATTCTTGCCTGGCAATTCACTATAATTTACAGTTACGACTTTATCGAAAAACATGGCATCAGCTATCTTCCCTCTATTACTCAGATCTATTTGACAACTTTTAATAGCCCTATTTTCAAAGATAATATCTTCATTATCTCTTTTAAGATAAGCCACCCCTCTCAACTTGAGCAGTTTATCATTTAAAATAAAAAATGCCGTTTTTTCAGCCAAGTTAGAGGAAATTATATGTTTTAAAGTGAAGTATAGAATCTCATCTATGCTTTTCTCATTGATAATCATATCAACATATTCAATCAATACATCATCATTAAAAATTTTTTTCCCATTTTTTAATAATTCTATTATTTTTGCAATACCATCAATAATTTGTTCTTTCTTCTCAATATTAGGGAAGCCTACTATGGTCTCAATATCATAACCATCTATCTTAATCTGCTTTTCAATACCGGCAGATTTTTCACCAATCTCCATCAAAGCATTACCATCTTTTGATATCAAAAGGTATTTCACTGCCACATCTGATCTGTTGTTCATCTTTTTCATAATTTTATTATAGCAGGATTTTTACAAAATTAAAAATTTTTTGAATTTTTTTAGACAATTTTTGAAAGGTAATCCTCAAAGTTTTTTAAAAGCTGCTGCCAGTCATCACTTATTCT
Organism: Calditerrivibrio sp.; assembly: GCF_049968475.1. Classification (NCBI taxonomy): domain Bacteria; kingdom Pseudomonadati; phylum Deferribacterota; class Deferribacteres; order Deferribacterales; family Calditerrivibrionaceae; genus Calditerrivibrio; species Calditerrivibrio sp. The sequence goes on from NZ_JBMFQS010000008.1 coordinate 23,800, forward strand.
CAATTCCAGAAAGCTCTTAAGGGTTTTCTGGTAGAATTGTTTTATTAGATCAAAGTAAAGGAGTCTCTCCATCACTTTATCATCAAACTCCTCCGCCAGTGACTTAGGAGCTACGATCCCTGTGATCCTTAGAGGGGATGTTTTCAAAACAAAATCGATAGTAATATTTTTACCGTTTAGAGTCATAGTGATCTGTTTGATAACCTTGGAGTCTTTGAGAGAGGTATACATCTCTGCACAGTCGGATATATTACTTGATTCTATATCCACCTTTTCTCCATTTTCAGGAGAGATAAAACTCACCTTACCTTTCGGCAGATAAGTGTAATATTCGGTGTTTAATTCAATTTCGTTTTCGCCTATAAAATAATTCATCAGCAAAAATTGAAGATATTCATTTTCAAGGAAGCTTAGATCTTTTTTTATCATCTTTATGACCACCTTATAACTGCAGCACTCTGTCCATTTTTGAAGGGTTATTTAAAACTCTTTTGGCAAGCTCCACAAATGTTTCCTGATAGATAGATATATCAAATGCACTTTTAAAAAGATGCGAAAGGGCCTCAAAAATCTTTGTGGTTTGCACCGATATAAAAGCTTCTTTATTCTCCGGCACCAGAAGAATTTCCACAATGGTAGAATTGGGAACCGCAGATTTTGTTAGTCTGTTCGTAAGCGTATTTTTTATAAATTCCACATCCATTTTGGAGAGAAACTCCTTTCGATTCTCCTCCATAAACTTTTTCTTCAATGCCACAAATTCAAGATTGAAGTATTTTGCATTGATCTTTTTTTCATCATACCTCATCCCAAACAATATATGCTCACCATACAGCAATGAACTATCCTGAAAACTTTCCTTTTCCGGATATTCAAATGGTACAAAGCCATAATTGATATTTTTTTCATCACTATAAAGAGCGTTAAAGGAATACTGTTCAAGGATATCACTCAACTGGAGAGTGTTAAAAGAAAATGGATCGTTGAAGTAAACCCTGAATAGATTCATCGAACCTGATAAAATACCCATATAATCACCAAAAAACAGGGGGGATAGCCCCCCTAAGAATTTTTATTTTTATTATTGTTGTTTTAATGCAGCATGCGCCGCAGCAAGTCTTGCAACAGGTACCCTGTAAGGTGAACAGCTCACATAATTAAGCCCCACTCTGTGACAGAAGAAGATTGAAGCAGGATCACCACCATGTTCCCCACAGATACCGGTCTTGAGATCTGGCCTTGTCTTTCTACCTTTTGTCACTCCCATCTCCACAAGCTGCCCCACACCATTCAGATCAAGAGATACAAAAGGATCCTCTTTGTAGATACCTTTTTCCACATAGAATGGTAAAAACTTACCTGAATCATCCCTACTTAATCCAAGTGTAGTCTGGGTGAGGTCATTTGTACCAAATGAGAAAAATTCCGCATACTGAGCAATCTCATCAGCCGTAAGAGCTGCCCTCGGAAGTTCTATCATTGTGCCCACAAGGTATTTTAGCGTAATGCCATACTTATGCATTACCTCATCGGCAACCCTCACAGTCATCTCCCTCAACATCTCAAGCTCTTTATAATGCCCCACAAGAGGGATCATAATTTCAGGATATACCTTCACTCCCTCTTTGGCAACTTCGCAAGCCGCCTCCATAATAGCATAAACCTGCATCTCGTATATCTCAGGGTAAGTTATCCCCAGACGGCAGCCTCTATGTCCCAGCATCGGGTTAAACTCGTGCAACTCATCTCTTTTCTTTTTAAGCACATCGAATGGTATTCCGGATGCATTTGCAACCTTTTGAATATCCTCATCGGTATGTGGAATAAACTCATGAAGAGGTGGATCAAGCAATCTAACAGTAACAGGGAAGCCATCCATAGCCTTAAAGATCCCCTTAAAGTCCTCTTTTTGGTAAGGTTTTACTTTTGCAAGTGCTTTTACTCTTTCCTCTTCTGTATCGGCAAGAATCATCTCCCTTACGGCATCTATCCTATCCCCTTCAAAGAACATATGCTCCGTTCTACAAAGACCTATCCCTTCAGCACCAAATTCCCTCGCCACTTTAGAATCATGTGGAGTATCGGCATTTGTCCTGACCCCGAGCTTTCTAAATTCATCAGCCCAGCTTAATATTTCAGCAAATTCACCCGAAAGCTCTGGCTCCACAAGTTTAACTTTTCCTAAAATTACCTCACCAGTACTACCATTAATGGTGATGAAGTCACCCTCTTTTACAGTAATATTCCCAACGGTAAATACTTTTTCATCTTCATCAATATGAATGGATCCACATCCAACTATACAGCATTTACCCATACCTCTTGCCACAACAGCAGCATGGCTGGTCATACCACCTGTGGCGGTCAAAATACCCTCAGCAGCATGCATTCCGCCAATATCCTCCGGTGAGGTCTCGTCTCTTACAAGTATTACCTTTTCACCCTTAGCTGCCCAGCTTTCAGCATCATCGGCAGTGAATACCACTCTACCCACAGCAGCTCCAGGGGAAGCTGGTAAACCTTTTGCAATTGGTGTATATTTCTCTTTTGGATCTATCATCGGATGTAAAAGCTGATCCACCTGCTCAGGAGCAACCCTCAATACAGCCGTTTTTTTGTCTATCAAACCCTCTTTGTACATATCATAGGCGATTTTTACTGCTGCTCTCGCAGTCCTCTTACCGCTTCTGGTCTGAAGCATATACAATACGCCTCTTTCTACAGTAAATTCTATATCCTGCATATCCTTGTAGTGGGATTCAAGCTTTTTGTACACCTCTTCGAGCTGTGCAAATACACCTGGCATCTCGTCCTTAAGCCTTGAGATAGGCTCCGGTGTTCTTATACCCGCCACAACATCTTCCCCTTGAGCATTGATCAAAAACTCACCAAAAAACTCCTTTTCACCGGTTGATGGATTTCTTGTAAATGCCACACCTGTACCAGAATCGTTCCCCATATTCCCAAATACCATCGCCACAACGTTCACCGCGGTACCCCAGTCATCAGGGATTTTGTTGATTTTTCTATATGTTTTAGCCCTCTGATTATCCCATGAATCAAAAACAGCATTAATGGCCAATTTCAACTGCTCCATTACATCCTGAGGGAAAGGCTTTCCAGTTTCGTTTTGAACAAGAGCCTTAAACTTTTCCACGAGCCCTTTCCAGTCCTCTGCAGTCAGATCAGTATCAAGACTGTACCCTTTTCCCTTCTTGACTTCACTAATCAGCTTTTCAAACTTGGAATGTTCCACACCAAGAACAACATTGCTAAACATCTGAATAAACCTTCTGTATGAATCATAGGCAAACCTTTCATTGTTGGAAGAGGTTGCAAGTCCTTTCACCGTTTCATCGTTTAATCCAAGATTTAAGATGGTATCCATCATACCTGGCATGGATACCCTTGCACCAGATCTTACAGATACCAGCAGAGGGTTTTCATTCGAACCAAACTTCTTCTTTGTTGTTTCCTCGAGCTTTTTCAAAGCTTCAAGGGTCTGCTCCCACATCCCCTCCGGATAAGTTTTATTTTTCTGATAAGCTATACAGGCTTCGGTGGTGATGGTAAATCCAGGTGGAACTGGTATCCCAAGGTTTGTCATCTCAGCTAATCCTGCACCTTTACCGCCCAGCAGATTTTTGTCTGAGCCATCCCCTTCGGCTTTTCCATTGCCGAAAAAATAGACATACTTAACCATAAATCCTCCTAATTTATCATTGATAAATTTCCAATTTTATCAAATAATTGCTTCAAAGAGCAAAGCATTGATAACCTATTTTCTCTCACATTTCTATCTTCCACCATCACCATTACTTTATCAAAAAATTCGTTGATGTATGGCTCCAGCTGCAATAAAGCATTCAAGCCGTCACCATATTCCTCTTTGTTTAAGTATATCATAAAATCATTTTTTATGCCATTAATTTTACCCAAGAGTTTTCGCTCCGTTTCTTCGGTTAAAATCTCACTATTGTAATCGGTTCTGGTATGGTTTGCTTTTTTGAGGATGTTATTTATACGTTTATAACTCTGGGCTATCGAATTAAAGGAATCTTTCCCTTTAGCATCGGATAAGGTACTGGCAAGCTTTTCAATCTTTATAAGATCATTGAACAGATCTATAGAAGCGTCAATTGCGTCAGAGGCTATCCCTTCTGATATCAAAACCTGTTTGTATCGCTGTTTTATAAATTCCATCACCTGGTCTTTTACCATTTCTAAGTCAAAATTAACCTTCGATTTTAAAACGTCCAATGATTTTGAAACAAGCTTATCTATATCTATCCGGAACGATTTCTGCCTTATAATCTGAATTATCCCTATCGTGTTTCTCCTCAACGCATAAGGGTCATTGTTACCGGTGGGTATAAGACCAATAGAAAAACAGCCGCATATGGTATCTATCTTATCCGCAATGGATACCACTGCACCTGTGATTGTAGCAGGTATCTTATCACCAGAAAATTTTGGAAGATAGTGTTCATAGATACCTATATAAACCTCTTGGGGCTCCCCCTGAATCCTGCCGTACTCTCTTCCCATCACCCCCTGCAGTTCGGGGAATTCGTACACCATTTCCGTCATCAAATCGGCCTTGCAAAGGTAAGCAGTCCTGTCAATAAGCTTACGCTCCTCCACCGATAGATTAAGCACCTCGGTTAGGTATCTTGAAACCTCCCTGAACCTTTCCATCTTTTCATAAGATGTCCCAAGCTTCTCCTGATAGACAACTTTTTTCAGCTCTTCAACCCTTGATTCAAGAGGCACATTTTTGTCATTTTCAAAGAAAAATGCAGCATCCTTAAGTCTTGCCCGCAAAACCCTCTCATACCCTTTACGGATATTATCGTTTACAGGTTTAGTATTTGATATCCCTATAAAATAGTTACTTATCTTCCCATTTTTCCTGTTTTTTGTATAAAAATACTTTTGATGATTCTTCATTGAGGTTATAAGTACCTCTTCAGGTAGCTGTAGAAACTCTTCACTGAAACTTCCCAGTACAGCAAAAGGATACTCCACAAGATTTGTTACAGTATCTAAAAGGGACTCATCTATATCCACATCCACTTCATATTGGTGAGCTATACTTAAGATATCTGACACTATCATCTCACGTCTTGCCCCTTTCTCAGGCACCACAAAAGCATTTTTTAGTTTATGAAAATAGTCTTCAGGGCTATCGATCTTAATGCTATCTTTCCACATAAATCTATGCCCAGCTGTTATATCAGAAGCCTCAATTCCATCTATGCCAAAAGGTAAAAGTTCGCCATCATAAAGTGATATAAAGGACTTCACCGGTCTTCCAAATCTGAATGACTTATCTCCCCAGCGCATTGTCTTTTTAAATGGTATATTCTGGATCAACTTTACAATATTCTCAGATATGATTTCTTTTGTAGATCTTCCTTTGATAAATCTCTTTCCAGCAAGATACTCCCCCTTTGGGGTGTTTATCTTTTTTAATGTAGCCAGATCCAATTGTTTTGCTTTGGCAAAATTTAATGCAACATTGGTAAGATTCCCCTCTGGATCAAAAGCTGCGGATGCAGGTGGCCCCACAATCTCCTCTTCCTGATCAGGCTGATGATCCACCAGCCCGGACACCCATACAAAGAGTCTTCTGGGTGTGCCATCTGAAACAATTTTCTCAAAAGTTATCCTGTTTTCTTTAAAAAGGTTTTCAAAAGCTGTGCCAAGATAATCTATTCCCACATTTACAAAATCGGCAGGGATCTCTTCACTTAAAATCTCCAAAAAATAATAAGACATATATCCTCCGGGAAAGTAGTTCTACCTCTATGATGCTAAAACACTTTTACAAAATCTTTTATTTATAACCACTAAAATCTAACTTTTCAAGGGAAATTTGTATTCTATTTGTAAAGAAAATAAAAAATCAGCTCTTTTTCTTTCTACGTGGTTTTAATTTTTTTTTCTGTTCCGCCAGATCTTTTCTTTCCTGTGTAATCTGCTCTTTACGAAACTTCATCTCTTTTTGTAGAAATTCAGTCTCATCCCTTTTAAATTTATTGCAATCCCTTATCTCTTTTTTTGTTTTGGCTCTGGAAAGACACTCATTTGTATTATTTAAGATGGATCTTTTCCTTTCATTGTACTCGATATTGAGATTTTTTTCCATCTCCAGAAGCTCTTTCTCTCGATTTAAAATCTTCACCAGCTGGTCATCATCTGCATAGAGATAACTGAAGGAAAAAATCAAAGAAATAAAAAGTAAGATAAATTTCACCATAAACCACCCCGCAATAGCAAATAGGAGCGAGGGGGATTGAACCCCTGACCCTTGCGACGTCAACGCAATGCTCTCCCACTGAGCTACGCTCCTTTGATATTATGTTTTTAATCTATCTTCCCTTTTTTGTCAATAAGTTTAGATTACATTTTTTTGTTGACATTTTCTCATGTTGTAATAGGATAACCTCAAGATGGAGATAAGATTATGCTGAGATTTGACGAAGGGGTAAAGCTATTCGAAGAAGAATTGTTGACCCTTGCAGATAGAGCGAACAAAATAAGACAGAAAAAACATCCGGAAGGTATCGTAACGTTTGTAATAGACCGGAATATAAACTATACGAATGTTTGTATCTGTAAGTGTAAATTCTGTGCTTATTACAGAGATAAGAAGGATAATGATGCTTTCGTTATCGATTTTGAAATTTTGAAAAAAAAGATTGAAGAAACTATAGCTCTAAATGGTACCCAGATCCTTTTACAGGGGGGGCTCCATCCGGATCTCAACATAGATTTTTATGAAGATATGCTGAGATACATAAAAACGCATTTCAATGTCTGGATCCATGGGTTTTCAAGTCCGGAGATAGATCACATATCAAAAGTAAGCTCTCTCCCTCTTGAGGAAACCCTTGACAGATTAATCAGAGCAGGGCTTGATTCCATCCCGGGTGGAGGTGCAGAACTTCTGGTGGATCTGGAACGTTCCAGAGTAAGCCCAAATAAAATCAACTCCACCAGATGGCTTGAAATAATGGAAATAGCCCACAAAAAAGGGCTAAAAACTACGGCCACAATGATGTTTAAAAAGACCGATACCCCGGAGATGATCATAGAACATCTCGACAAAATTAGAAATCTACAGTCAAAAACCGGTGGGTTTACAGCTTTTATCCCCTGGCCCTTTCAGCCAAACAATACAGAGTTGGGTGGCGAACAGGTAACCGCTACTGAATATCTAAAAGTGCTAGCCATATCAAGAATTTATCTTGAAAATATAGACAATATCCAGGTATCCTGGGTTACCCAGGGGCCAAAGATTGGGCAATTGGGGTTGTACTTTGGTGGCAACGACTTCGGTAGCCTGATGATTGAGGAAAACGTGGTGGCATCCTGCGGCGTCAGCTATAGCCTATCTTTAGAGGAGCTTCTACATTTTATCAAAAGGGCAGGTTTTACACCCGCCCAGAGGGATATGAGGTATAACATTTTAAAGGTGTACAATTGAAAAAAGATCTCCTTGATATATTGGTGGAGATATCTGAAAAGATGGCTTCCACCCTCAAAGAGGATGAGTTATTAAATGATATTTTAGAAATAGCCCAGGAGTATCTATCTGTAAAAAGGATATCCATAATGATAATCAATGGGGATCATTTGGTAATTAAAGCTGCCGTAGGACTACACCTTGATTACAAAAGTCTAAAAGTTCCTTTAGGAAATGGGATAAGTGGTAAAGTGGCAACCACAGGGGAGCCGATCGTCATAAACAAAGGATCAAACGCTAATTGGGAACTTGGCTACGATACAAAATCATACATGTCTGTGCCCCTAAGGATAAAGGATAAGTTGATAGGAGTTCTTAATCTTACGGACAAAGAAGATGATTATTTCAGCGATGACGATATAAAGATCGCCAAATATATTGCATCCCAGTGTGCCATATCCATAGAAAAAGCACAGATTTATGAATCGATAAGGCGATCAGAAAATTTACAGCTCATAGGAAAATTCACCAGCACGATAATCCATGATATCAAAAATCTATTAAATATCGTTCAGAACTATGTGGAGCTTTTAGAAATAGCCTCCGAAGATAAAAGCGATTTTAAGGAATATGTGGATAACATATATACAGAATTGAAGCTTATACATGGCCTTGTGATGGATATACTCGATTTTTCCAAAAATCAGATAACTTTGAAAACCACCAAAATAGAGTTGGACGATTTTATGGAATATATCATAAAACACACAAGCATCATGTTAAAACCATATAATATCGATTTTTATGTGAACTACCCCCCAGGTATAATTTTTTATGGAGATAAGGATAAACTTTTCAGAGTGCTTTTTAATCTTATAAATAATGCAGTTGATGCAGTGGGTGAAAATGGAAAAATTAAGCTGAAGGTATTGCAGGAAAATAATCATCTGCTATTTATAATTGAAGACAACGGCAAAGGGATCTCGGCAGAAATGGTGGATAGGATATTCGACCCCTTCTACACTGCAGGGAAAGAGAAAGGTACAGGATTGGGTCTTGCGGTGGTAAAGGATATAGTCAACGCCCATAACGGTACGATAGCCGTTGAATCGAAAGTCGGAGAGTATACAAAATTTTTGATCAGATTGCCAATATCAGGTTAAGGTTTAGAAAGTGAAAGATCATATTATAATAAAAGGTGCAAGGCAACACAACTTAAAAAATATCTCCCTTGAGATACCCAAACATAAGCTCATCGTAATCACAGGGGTAAGTGGCTCTGGTAAATCCACACTTGCTTTTGATACTTTATACGCCGAAGGGCAAAGACGCTACGTGGAATCTCTTTCGGCATATGCAAGGCAGTTTTTAGAGTTGATGGAAAAGCCGGATGTGGACTCCATAGACTATCTCTCCCCAGCCATCAGTATAGAACAAAAATCGATCAGTAAGAACCCCCGATCAACGGTGGGGACAATTACAGAAATTTATGATTATCTTAGACTCCTATTTGCAAGGGTAGGCGAAGTATTTTGTCCGGTTTGTGGAAAAAAGGTTGAGAGCTACACTCCGCAGCAGATTGCAGATATTGTACTTTCTCTTCCTGAAAACAGCAAAATTGAGATACTGTCCCCCATTGTGATGGGGAAAAAAGGGGAGTTTAGGCAACTTTTCCAGAAACTTCTCAAGGAAGGGTATGTGAGGGCTTATGTAAATGGCGAATTGTTACGATTGGAAGATGATATCAATTTAAATAAAAATACAAAACACAATATCTCAGTAGTTATCGATAGATTAAAGGTAAAAAATGATATCAAACGGAGATTGACCGATTCTATAGAAACTGCTTTAAAGCTCTCAGATGGACTCGTGGAGCTCATCACTGAAGAAGGAAAATTTCTATATAGTGAAAAGTTTGCCTGTGTGGATTGTAACGTAAGTATTCCGGAGATTGAACCCAGAACGTTCTCATTTAATAACCCCTTTGGGGCGTGTCCAGAATGTGAAGGGCTGGGCGTCAAGATGGTATTTGATGAGGAATTGATCGTACCTGATCCTACAAAATCGATAAAAGAAGGGGCAATTGCACCATGGGGGAAACTTGAAAATTTTCATCAGATGAACATGATTATAGCTCTTTCTGAACAGTACGGTATAGATGTAAACACCAGTTTTTCCAAACTAAACGAAAAGAGCAAACAGATCCTTTTTTACGGAACGGATAAACCTCTTAAACTTTATACCTTCAAGGGTGATCAAAAGATCGTTTACGAAAAGGAGTTTAAAGGGGTCATCGGAGAACTTAAAGAGCTTCTGTATTCTGAGAGATATCAGGATATAGAAAAAGCCAGACTTTATATGTCCAGTATGCCCTGTGATAGCTGCAAGGGAACCCGTCTCAGACCCCATAGCCTTTCGGTAAAAATAGCAGGATTAAATATAGCAGAGATATCCTCCATGACCATTGATCAGCTTATCCCTTTCTTTGAAAACCTTGAATTTAAAGGGTTTAAAAAAGAGGTGGCAGAGAAGATAATCAAAGAGATAATGCACCGACTTACCTTCTTAAAAAACGTTGGAATAGATTACGTTACACTTTCCAGAAGTGCAATGACCCTGAGCGGGGGTGAATCACAGCGTATCCGGCTTGCCACACAGGTGGGTTCCGGACTGACGGGAGTTTTGTATGTCCTTGATGAACCAAGTATAGGTCTCCACCAAAAGGACAACGATATGCTGATCAATACGCTCAAAAACCTAAGAGATATCGGTAATACTGTAATCGTTGTGGAGCATGATGAAGATACAATAAAAAATGCAGATCACATAATAGATATGGGATTAGGTGCCGGAATACACGGAGGGGAGATAATTTTTCAGGGTAGCTATGAGGAATTATTAAAGTCAAAACGATCCCTGACAGCCTCTTACCTGAATGGTAAAAAGAAGATAGACATCCCCAAAAGAAAAAAACCGGATGGAAGATTCATTACGGTAGTTGGAGCAAGGCAAAATAATCTTAAAAACATTACAGTCAGGTTCCCTGTGGGCTTGATTACGGCTGTCACAGGTGTCAGTGGATCCGGTAAGTCCACCCTTGTAATGGATATACTATATCCTGCCATCAAACGAAAATTACTAGGTTCGGCAGAAAAGCCAGGTGTCCACGATCAGATTACCGGGATAGAACATATAGATAAAATAATAGATATAGATCAATCCCCAATAGGCAGAACCCCAAGGTCAAACCCCGCCACTTATACAGGGGTTTTTACCGATATCCGAGAGGTAATGGCGCTAACCCCAGAAGCTAAATTAAGGGGCTATAAACAGGGACGGTTTAGCTTTAATCTAAAGGGGGGTAGATGTGAAAAATGTCAGGGGGAAGGGTATATAAAGATAGAGATGCATTTTCTGCCTGATATGTATGTAAAGTGTGACGTCTGCCATGGAAGCAGGTATAATAGAGATACTCTGGATATCAAATATAAAGGGAAAAACATAGCCGAAATACTCGAACTCACCGTAGACGAAGCCTATGACTTTTTCGAAAATATCCCCAAGCTCAACCACAAACTTTCAGTGTTGAAAGAGGTGGGTTTAGGATACATACATCTGGGACAGCCAGCCACCACACTATCTGGAGGAGAAGCCCAGAGAATCAAGCTGGCAAAAGAATTGATGAAAAAATCCACCGGCAAAACCCTGTATATATTTGATGAACCCACCACAGGTCTGCACTTTGACGACGTTAAAAAACTTGTCAAGATATTTAAGGCATTGTCAGAAGCAGGAAATTCTGTTATAATAATTGAGCATAACCTTGACGTAATAAAAATAGCAGATTATATAATTGACCTCGGACCAGAAGGTGGCGACAGAGGTGGTGAGATTATATTTGAAGGTACACCGGAGGAATGCTGCAGATGTGAAAGATCTTATACAGGAAAATACCTAAAGGAGAAATTATTTGATGTTTAAAAAGATATTCAGCTTTCTAATTATTTTTTTATTGGCAATAGTGGCCTCAGCATCCGTTCAGGATGATTTTAATTTAAATATGAAAGATTTCAACTTTATAAATAAATCCAAAAATGTCACAAGATTCTCCTATAAAATGGTGGCGGACAAATTTCTTGAGATATACGAGAAGAATCCAAAATCTGCATTAGGTGAAAAATCTCTTTACTATGCTGCGGAAACTTACAACGGATCCTATGCAAGATTTAAAAATAGCATTGATCAAGCTGAAGCCCTTAAATATTACAAACTACTTTCAAGCAATTATAGATCAACCCTTGCAGCTAATGCCCACTTAAAAGCAGCTGAGATATATATTCAAATGAAAGATATTCCCACGGCAAAATTTATGTACGAAAATTGCATAAAAAAATTCCCAAAGTCCAAAGAAGCTAAAATAGCCCAGCAGCAACTCACCATATTAAACAAAAAATATTCCACCTCATCTCTACCATCACCCCAAAAAAATCCACAGATAACGAAAAACGACAAAGAAAAAACATCACAGGAGAATATCAAGAATCCAGATGAAAAAAAATCTGATGTTATCGATTCTGAAAATAATGCACCCCGCGTTGAAATAAAAAGCGTAAAATACTGGAGCAATGACGACTATACAAGGGTGGTGATAGAGCTTTCAGGAAAAGCTCACTTTTATAAACACTGGCTTAAGGAAAATCCAGAATTTAATAAACCCCCTAGGCTATTTGTGGATATCTATAATTCTGTAATAAACCCATCAGTACCAAAAAATATGGATATAAACGACGGATTGCTCAAAGGTCTCAGATGGGGTATTTATGAAAAATACACCACCAGAGTTGTACTTGATATAGACTCGGTAAACGATTTCACCGTTTTCCAGATGGAAAATCCTTACAGAATAGTTATAGATGTCAGCAAAGATAGCTTAAACAAGTTAAAAGAAGGGGAGTCTAAATTTGAGCCTAAAGTGGATAAAAAACAGAAAAGTAAAGGGAAGGTAACCCTCGTTGAAAGCGGTGACAAACACACCCTTGCATCTGCCTTTGGTCTAAAAGTAAAAACAATAGTTTTAGACCCCGGACATGGAGGTAAAGATCCTGGTGCAACTTACAACGGACTGATGGAAAAGGATATAAACCTTGATATAGCTTTGAGGGTAAAACAGAAGCTTGAAAAATACGATTCAGCCCTTAAAATCCTTTTGACCCGTGATACAGATATCTTCATACCACTTGAGGAGAGAACCGCCTTTGCGAATAAAAACAGGGCAGATATTTTTGTATCCATACACCAAAATGCCAGCAGAAACCCTGATGCACATGGTATTGAAACATTCGTATTAAACGTAACTAAAGATAAATCTTCATTAGCAGTGGCAGCGTTTGAAAACCAGGCATCAGAAAAATCGATATCCGATCTTCAAGGGATCCTGAAAGATATTATGCTAAACTCCAAATTGGAAGAATCTTTAATGCTAGCAAATTATGTACAGAAAAGTATTTCCTCTTCCACAGCAGATCGTGATATTGGGGTGAAACAGGCACCTTTTTATGTATTAGTTGGAGCAAAAATGCCATCCATACTTATTGAGTGCGGTTTTATTTCCAACCCGCATACTGCTCAGCTTTATACCACCGAAGAATATAAAAACAAAATGGCTGAAGGGATATTTAATGGTCTTTTAAAATATATAGAACACTATAATGGTAAATGAAAAAAAAGGTAAGACATACCCAAAAATAATCATCGCTCTTATTTTTTTTATATCATTAATAGCTATTTCCATAAATTATGCCATCCAGACCAACTTAGATTATCTTATTAAAAAATATTCCCCTTATGAAGTCAGTATAGAAAAAGTTAATAAACTCTTCTTTCCATTTTATTTCGATCTGAAAGGTTTTACGCTGGAGGTTGATAGGGCATTCTTTAAAAGCGATTCCGTCGTATTAAGATTTTATCCACTAAGATATCTTATGGGTAAAAGCTGTCTTGATATCGAAATCTCCAATATAAAAGCAGATATTCCGGAATATTTCTGGAACCAGCCCAGCAAAAAAATAGATCTATCAAAATTAAAAGATTTAAAAATATCATCATTATATCTAAACACAACCTATAATGACATAAAAGTATCATTGAAAACAAATAGCATATTTTACAGATATGGTGGTGAATTCAGCATACCTTATTTAAGCGGTGACTTTTCTAAGGATGAGATAAAAGATAGATTTATAGGTAGGATAAAACTCTTATACACCCCTAAAAGTCTTAAAATCTATCAATTTGACTTAAAAGGGGAGAACTTTTTTTTACAGGCAACGAGACCAATAGATATATCTGAAGGTAATAAAGCAGAATCCTCCTTTGAAGGCTTTATAGGTGAGAATTTTGTAAGGATGTTAAATCCACACTTAAAAGGTTTAATAAAATTAAAAGGCGATCTATCTGACAGACAATTACGCTCAATGATAGATTGTAACTTAAAATATGACGATAAGAGATTGAACATTAAGTTATCAATGGCAGGTGTTATAGGCGATAAATTTAAATTTTCATCTGATTATATTGTATTTGATAATAATAAAATCTATTCGGAAGGTTTTTTTGATACGAAAACAAAGAAAGTCGATTTAATAATAAAATTTATTGATGGTTATAAACTCCACGAAGACGACAACTGGCATCCATATTTAAATTACATCAAACTAAAAGATTTTGATAGTAGAAATGGGAAGATACAGCTCGGTATCACAAGTAATGAAGAATATACCGTTTTTTCAGATCTGATGAAAGATGATAATGCCTACATTTTGAAAAATTTAGTAGCCAGATCAAAAACTTTTTCTGCAAAAGGAAACGGCGTATATGATCCAGACGCTGATTCAATCTTTTTGGATATTGAAGGGGAGTTGAAAAATAACTCAGACATAAAGCACGCCATAAATAACGATTTTTATGGAATGATCAAAAGTAAAATAAATATAACAAAAGATAGCATATATCTTAAAGGATATTATGATTCAAATATCCCCCAGAAAATTTATGGTATAGAAACTGCTAAAACCCGCGGAGAATTTGATCTATCATCGGACAATATCTCTTTTACAAATATATCAACGCTGAAAACGGGTAGGATAAAAACCAAAGGCTTTATCAATTTCAACACTAAAAAGGAAAATTACGAAGTAATAACTGAAGCTGTTCCTTTTTATGAAGTGATGAACTTTTTTGTTGAAAAATCTGACATATCATATAAAATTTCAGGCAAAACAGTTGTAAACTATTCAAATGGTGATTACACCGGAAATGTTGATATAAGTATTGATGATTTCAAATTCTCCCCTAATAGAGTTAAACTTTCTTTTAAAAATTCATTGATGGCGGTAGATGAAATACTTTTGGAGAACAACAGAATCAAACCAAAACTTCTAATCGATTTTAAAAGAGACACTATAGACGGTATGATAAAATCAGAAAAGATAAAACTTTCCGGCTATCCAATCATCAAAAATCTTAATCTACTCATAAAAGGTAAACCAAAAGACCCTTCATACAAAGGATCAGTCTATTTTGAAATAAAACATCTGGAAAATAACCGTTTTGATATAATAGGTAATCTAAATGGATTAACTTTTATACATAAATCAGACAAATTATACATTAATGGCTATATGGATATTGATAACAGCTCATTATCGTCACGGATAACATTAAAGCGTTTCAATATCGATAATATCTCCGTAATCGGTGATATGGAGGTGTCATCAAACGATCTTAAAATATTTGAGATCAGATCATCAGATACAATAACCATACTAAATAGTTTTAAAGATATATACATAAACAATCTCTCATTGACGGCTGATTCAACTACTATTATACGAGGAGATCTTATTGCATCATCATCAGACTTCAAAGACCTGAAAGTTGTGCTTTTAAAATCAGATTTAAATAAGCTGAATGGTGAAATAGACCTAAAAGACTCAAAAATATCTATAAAACACACAAATATCAAAAAAATAGAAGGGAAAGTCCGGTTTGAATACGATTTTAATTCTTATCCAAAGCTTGATGGAACGTTACATACAATTTTTGATGTAATTTATCCCGATATAAAGCTTAAACTAAAAAATATAAGGGCTGATGGATATGTCTCAGATAAAAAGATAGAGTTATCAATAAAATCGAATGAGATATCGGGTAAATTGGAATCAAACAGATATTACGATATAACACAGTATAACGGCAATTTAATTTTCAAAGATATATTTGCGGAAAAACGAGGGTTTTACGGTGCTATATCCGGAAATCTCCTCTATCATGGGGGTGAAAACCAGATATACGGTGAGATATTCGTTGATAAATCTGTCTTCAGGTATGCAAAGTATGAAAAAAATAACTCTCCCACTCCACCAATGAAATTACCTTTCAGATACAGCTTAAAAATATCAACAACTAAACCGGTGAGAATAACAGATGGGATGTTAAATGGATACGCTGATCTGAATCTGCAGTTAAAGTATGAGGAAAAACTAAAATTAAACGGTGACATAAAGCTCATAAATAGCTACTTTACCATACAGGGGACTAAATTTTTAGTGACAAAAGGGGTAATGAAAATCTTAAATAACGACACAATCTATGCGGATATGGAAGCAAATGGCACCGATGCCTTAAACACCACGAGGATATATGTGAATGGCTACATTCCGGACTATAGAATCACCATTTACGATTCAAAGCAAAAGGGTGATACCTATTTTAGTTCAAGTAGAAACATGGGAAGTTATAATCTGATGAGTAAAATTATCAACGATGCCATTTTTAAGGATATCGTAAAAAACACAAATAGATTCTTCGGAATTAATACAATAGGTATAGAGCCTAACGCTTCGGGTGGCATTTTTAAAGTAGGTAGAAAGTTCAACGACAGGATTGAGGTAAACTACACCACAAGTATTGATGAAAATCGAAATAGTAAAGTTGGTCTGGAATATACACTATTTGACTGGTTTAAATTAACCATCTTTTCAAAAACGGATGGAGGTACAGGTGCGGGTACTATCTTTAGTTTTGATTTTTAGTGTTATCTTTGCAACAAAACTATTTTCAAAAGAGATAAAGGGAGAGATTCCCTCCGACCTTAAACTACGTTTTGAGGAGTATAGCAGTAAGTTAACCAGTGAAAAATTTACAGAGTTATTATCCTTCTTGGGTTACTACATTAATTATGAAGATGACAATGAAATTGTAGTGCAAAAATCCAAATTAATAAGATCGATAAACTTCAAAGGAAATTTCTCTATTTTAAATAGCCAGCTATTACTGGCATCAGGAATTAATATCGGAGACCCCTTTTATATAGATACTTTATATAAAATCAGAAAAAATATCGAAGCTTTTTATAAAAACAACGGCTTTATCGATGCAGAAATTAAAGTCGATGGCGATGGTGAAAATATCAAAATAGTTGTGGATGAAGGATTGAGATATTACATAGATGAAATAGAAATAGTAATAGACGAAGATGTGAAATCTATAAAAATTCCAATAAAACCTTACACAGAAGAAACAATAAATAAGGAGGTGGAAAAAGCAAAAGAATTACTCAAGAATAATTACTACTTTAATAGTAAAGTTTTAAGACAGGATCTGATAATAAAAGGAATAAGAAGAATTTATCCACTCGATGATCCCATACCATTACTCATTACTCTTATTAAAGGTGGAGTGGTGATAAAACCTGTCATATACATTTCAAAAGGCGAGCAGTATAAATTGAACATAAAAAATGATTTCGATTTTGATAATATGAGTATTAAAAAATTTTTCATAGATCATTTTAATACCACTGATAAATTTGATATCAGAGAGCTCGAACTAAAATTGACGGAATATCTCGAAGCTTCAGGATTCATAAATTCTGAAGTGGATATTACGATAGAAGATAGAGAGATCTTTATAAAGATTGATGCAGACAATTACGTGAGATCATTTGATATCAATCTCTTCATAAACAATCAAAAAAATTCAGATCTTATTGACTCAAATCTTAAATCTTTGATTTTATCCTGTCAGGATGATGAAGCTAAAAAATATCTTGAAGATAAGTTACGATCCGAAGGATATGAAGAATTTGCAATTAAAGACTACAATATAATACGAAGTCAAAACTCTGTTAAAGGTAGAATTGTAGTAGAAACAAAGACGCCTAAGACAATAAAAGCTATCTTTGTAAACGGTAAAAGATATGAAACCAAAAAAATTTATAAACTCTACCCACAGGACATAGATAATCTAAGAAAAGAGATCTATCAAAGTTACTCCAATAATTGTTGGATAACAGGACTTAACGTAGAAAAAATAGAAAATGAGAGTATTTTTTTTACGTTAAACTGCTCAACGCCTCATATATCCGGGATATTGTCAAACACCTATGAGGTAGTAAATAAAATCAAAAAAAGGTTCTTTAATGATAATGATACGTTAACCACATCTAAATTTGAAGAGATATACGATTATTTACTGAGAAATAAAAATTCTGAAAAAGTATCTTTACAACAATTTAACATAGATAACGAAACCATACTTGCCATAAATAGACTTAAAGGAAAAGAAAATAGAATTTATGGTATATTTGGTTACGACTCCATAGACAGGTTTTCCCTTGAGTTAGGTTACAACAGGTTTGACATCCTAAACAGCGGTAGGACTCTGAGCCTCTCCGTCAAAAAATCCTACAACGAGACGTCCCTTTTACTATCACTTGCCGGACAGAAGACTATACATAAAATTGTAGATGATTATCTTGCCATAAACCTTAAAGATAGAGATGAAAACGATTTTGAGTTTAAAGAAGCTACCCCTACTGCCATCTCGAAAATAACCTTAGATAATTTGCAGCTTTACGTTGGGTTGTCATTATCATATTTAGATATTTATAAAACATCTTTTTCAAAATATTATGCAGATATATATGAGAAAGATTATAAGATTTTAAATGTACCTTTGAAACTGATTTATAGTTCCAAAGATTTTGAATCACTCTCCGGTGATGGCTATTTCATTTCTATATCAGAAACACCGATATTTACCAAAGATAATACCATCGTTGAATCCAGAGGTAAATTTGAAGTGTTTAAATTGTTACCAAAAAGTCCATTTCTATTGAAGTTGACCGCCGAACTTCACCATTTAAGCGGAGATAAAGATAAAATACCGGTAAATTATCTGATCGTTTTAGGTGGTCCCCAAAGAATGAAAGCTTATGGATATAGAGAATTAGGATTTAAAGACCCCATCACAAATGCCACACTAGGGGACAAATCGTTAACCTATTCACAAATATTTCTGGGTTATAAACCGATCGACTTTGTGGTAATTGGTCCCTTTTTCGAATATGCTCTATATGGAGATGATTTCAACAAAATGAGTAATGCAAAGGATTTAGGCTTAGAGCTGATTATTTCCCAGAAAGGTGTGGGATTCTTTTCAATGTCCTACGGATATGCCCCTTTTAGTCCCCATAGAGGTAGCAATGCATTTTATATGAATTTTGGGGTAAATTTTTAGCTACCATTTTATAACACTTATAACTATCTCTATAGCAATGAGAATTATAATTACAGTTTCCAGAAAGGCAGAATGGTTGTGCTTTTGCTCATCAGAGATCATATTTAAAAGGTCTTGTATGACCGCAAGCTTTTTATTTAAAACCTCAATCCTCGGTTTTATATCAAGATAATTGGCTATCGACTGGTACAACGGTTCTAAATCGGGATATTCCCAGAAAAATTCCGGCACATCCAGAAAGCCATAGCTTAGATATATTTCTGATATCTCCCTGAATATTTTACCCCTTTCCATGGAAAGCTGTTTCTGGGGCAACTTTATTCTTCCCCTTTTCACCAATTCATTCACTAAAAATTCGTTCCTATTTATGATAGTGATAACTGCCTCTTCAAAATAATAAAGCTCCGTCGATTGGGAAAGGGGGTAAGAAATGGCAAGCTTTACCAGATTGCTATCATCGTTTAAAATAAATATGTCACGGGTTATTTTTGTATTTTGTTGCGAATTATCAACAACATAATTAAAGTCTTCAACTATAGGCTTTTGAAATAATTCCTTTGAGTATTCCGATATTTCATCCAAAAGGTACCTCTGACTTTCATAATCCACATCCCAGAAAACGGAAACACCATAACTAAAAAAAATAGCTACGCCACCTTTCGGTAATTCGACAATAGCAGCATCTTTTATAATAGTTGTTTTGTATCTATTACTCAGATATGAAAATAGAGCAGATTTATCGTACCTTCTTGCCGTACAGAATACTTTTATACTTTTTTGTGTTAACATAGGGAAAAAGGGTCAGAATCACTGACCCATTATTCCACAGGGGTTGTTGGTCTAGGTATACCCCTCTTTTTTGCCCTTTCCATAGATTGAAGCACAAGATATTCCTTACCATAAGCTATTATATTTTCAGATTCCTTGTCGAAATCATCGTAGTGTCTCTCTTCTTCTGCAATAACCGACTCAAAAAGCTGTTTGGTCACAGAATCCCCTTGCTGTGCACATTCATTTGCGAATTTATTATAGAGGACAATTGTATCCTCTTCCAGTTTTATGGCCATTTTTAACATCTCTTCAGGATTGGTAATCTTTTGAACATCCTGTGATGCCTTCATCTCCACTTCACCCTTTAAGAATAGTATCCTTTCGGCGAAACGCTCCACATGAATCATCTCCTGTATTGCATTTTGTCTGAAGATGTTGGACAAGATATCCAGATCCTGATCATCACAGTGAAAATGAAAATACATATATTGTTGAAGCGCCGTCATCTCCTCAGCAATTGCCTGATTTAAAAGCTCAATACTCTTTTTGTGCATATATCCTCCTTGTAAACTTTAATACTCATATTATAATGACCATCATTCTTTTTTCAACAAAAATTTCTAACTTCCTCTTGACCTTAATTTCAGATAAGTGTATCTATCTTTCATGGGAATAGGAAAAATAGTGGAAGCATACGAAAGAATAAAACCTTACATAAAATATCTACCTCTCTATTACTCTAATAACTTCTCAGAGCCTTATAAGGCCAATATATACTTCAAAATGGAAAACTTGCAGAGGACTGGATCTTTCAAGCTCAGGGGTGCTTTGAATGCAATTTTGAAAAACTACGATAAATGCAAAAATGGTGTAATTACCGCTTCTGCTGGTAACCATGCTCAGGGGGTGGCCTTCGGTTGTAATCTTTTATCTATCCCTGCTGTAATTGTTATGCCTGAGATCACTCCACTTGTAAAGGTGGAAAATACAAAAAGATATGGTGCTGAAGTTGTTTTACACGGAAAATCCTACGACGATGCATACATAAAAGCTATTTCCCTTTCAAAAAATAGAAATCTCTTCTTTGTTCATCCCTTCAACGATGAAGATGTCATAGATGGCCAGGCCACAATTGCATATGAAATCTTAAAAGAAAAAGAGGATATAGACACCATTGTGGTGCCAATTGGTGGTGGAGGTCTCATTTCAGGTATTTCCAAGTTTGTAAAAAATGTAAATAGTAATATTAAAATAATTGGTGTACAGGCTGAAAATGCCGCTTCGATGTATAATGCCATAAAAAAAGGTAATATAGTAAAGCTTACAAATTCCAATACCATTGCGGAAGGTATAGCCGTTAAAGAGGCTGGGGATATAACCTTTGGATATTGTAAAAAATATGTGGATGACATCATTCTTGTTTCTGAAAATGAGATAGCCTATGCAATATTGCAATACATAGAAAAATCTAAGCTTGTTGTGGAAGGTGCAGGTGCAACTCCTCTTGCCACAATTTTGTCAAACAAACTATCCGTGGAAGGGAAAAACGTAGTTTTGATTTTATCTGGTGGGAATATCGATGTTAATTTACTCACCAGGGTATTTTACAAAGGTCTTGCCTCTACAGGAAGATTCCTTGAATTAACCGTAATATTAAAAGATATTCCCGGTTCTCTTGCTGAGGTTACAAGGGATGTGGCGGATCTGGGTGCCAATGTTTTAGATATCAGGCATTTCAGGTACGATGTAAACTTACCTGTTGGTTCTACGAAAGTTATTTTTCACCTTGAAACAAAAGGTAGCTCCCACATTGAGGAGATTATACACACCCTTACAGAAAAAGGGTACGATATAAGTATATATGGATAATAATCTCTGGGAAGAGGTATTAAAATTAGCTGAAGCTAGATTTTCACCACAAATAGTTAATACCTGGCTAAAACCTCTTAAAATTCTGGATATGAGAGGGGATCTTATTATCATAGAAGCACCCAATAGGTTTTATAAAAATTGGGTGGAAGATAAATATCTCGAAACACTTAAAAAGATATTTCTTGAAGAATACAACATACAATCGGAAATCCAGATTGTAATAGGATCATCCACACAGTCATATAGAGAACAACCTCAGGATCAAACAGTAAAAGCACAAAACACCATATTAAATAATTCAACTAATTTAAACAAACAGTATACATTTGATAACTTTGTGGTGGGTTCTTCCAATCAATTCCCCCATGCGGCCGCTTTAGCAGTTGCTGAAGGCTATTTTCAAACTTATAACCCATTATTCATATACGGTGGTGTTGGACTTGGTAAAACACATCTTATGCACGCAATAGGGAATAAGATTCTGGAAAAATTCCCAAAATTAAAAATATTATACATATCAAGTGAAGCATTTACAAACGAAATGATATATGCTCTTAAATCCAAAACGATGGATATATTTAGGGAAAAATATAGAAATATAGATCTATTATTGTTTGACGACGTTCAATTTTTAGCTGGTAAAACGAGAAGTACAGAGGAATTTTTTTACACATTCAACTCCCTTTATGATATGCAGAAGCAGATAGTACTTACGAGTGATAAAGAGCCAAATGAAATTCCAGATCTTGAAGAAAGATTAAGAAGTCGTTTTTCATGGGGTCTTGTGGCGGATATACAACCACCTTCTGTGGATGAAAAGGTGGCTATAATACTTAAAAGGTCTGAAATAATGAATATATATATTTCCGATGAAGTGGCCCATTTTCTGGCGGAAAACCTTAAAGGGGATAATATAAGGGACCTTATAGGTGCCCTAATAAGATTAAATGCATTTTCGACTTTTCACAATGAACCGATCACAATAGATCTTGCCAAAAAAGCCTTAGAAAAGTTTATGATAAAAAAAGATATAATCGTTACACCGGAATCTGTTATTAATGCAGTTTGTAGTTATTTTAATGTCAAGCTGCAGGAGATAAAATCGAAAAACAGAAGTAGAGTTATATCCTATCCAAGACAAGTGGCCATGTATATTTTACGGGAGAAGTTGAATTTACCTTTACAGGATATAGCAAATATTTTTGGCGGTAGAAATCATTCCACTGTACTTCATTCAATAAAAGAGATACAAAACAGAATACAATCTGATCAGGAGCTTAAAAGCGTCATAAATACCATAATTAGAAATATTTATAAATAATCCAACATATTTCAAACATCAGATTCAAATTTATGTTTAAAGATACCACTTTTTAACACTGAATAGCTTTTGATAAGAATACAAAATAAAACTAACCTTATTTTTTTAAATATTTTTCAACATTATCCCACACAATTTTGAACATAAAAAATATCCAATAAAAATTTATCAATTCGATGAATTTTTCACTTGTAAACATAAAATAATTCGTTTATTATTACTATTATCTTTTAAAAAACATTAATAGAAATAATTGTGGGGTAATTATGAAATTTAAGATAATCAAAAACGAGGTCTTTTACATACTACAAAACGCGGTAAACTTCATAAGTATGAAAAACACAAATACGATTCTTCAAAACATATACATTTCGGCTGAAAAAGGTAAAGTAGTGTTCAAAACAAACTCTATACTTTCCGGTTTTTGTGCGGAGCTGGATCTGGATGTGGAGATGGAAGGTACCACAACCGTTATTTGTAAGAAATTATTTGATATAATAAAGGAATTTTCAGATTCGTCTATTATAGAGTTTTTCTTTGATGGTTCAAGGTTGAAAATATCATCCGGTCAGGCAAACTTTTCTTTAGCCACAATGTCTCCAGAGTTTTTTCCAGCTATGTCAGATATAACAGCAGAATATAGCTTAAAAATTGATTCCTCTCTACTTGCAGATGCTTTAGACAAAACCCTTTTCTGTGTGGCAACAAACGCCACAAAAATAGAATTTACAGGTCTACATTTAAAAGTATATGGAAACAAACTTGAGCTTCACTCTTCAGACTTTCAGAGGATATCATCTTATGTTATTCAACTTCCGGAAGAGCAGTCTGATGAATTTATCATTAATATACCAAAAAAGACAGCTTCAGATATCTTAAAAGTTCTCGATCGAACATCAACTATTGAAATTTATACAGATTTAAAGCAATTCATGCTTATAGCTGGAAATATAAAGATATATTCAAGACTGATTGAAAAAGCGGTAAAATCTATAAATGCATTATTCTCTTCAGAAACTCCTATAGAAGTTCTGGTAGACAAAGATAGCTTATCAGATAATATAAGAAAGGTTCTCCCTATATCAACTGAGATTACACATGCAATTGTTTTATCCCTATCCTCAGATCAAATTACCGTTTATACACTTGAGACTGAGTATGGACAAGGTTTTGATAAATTAAACGCAATAAGATACAGCGGTGATCCGATTGATGTCATTTTAAATGGTAAATTATTATTAGAAATTCTATCGCATATAGACTGCAATAATGTGATTTTAAAATTAAGTGGAAGAAGAAATCCTGTATTTATATATCCAGAACAAGGAAATTATAAATATCTCATCGTACCACTTGCAATGGATAGAGGCTAACTCTTTTAAAAGATGTTTTTAAAAGATATAAAACTGAAAAATTTCAGAAATCATTTAAATAGTGTTTTCTCGTTTGATTATAGAAATTATATTACAGGTAAAAATGGATCTGGTAAAACATCATTATTGGAAGGCATTTCTGTTATCCTTACGGGTAAAAGTTTTAAAACTAATAGATTGAAATCTCTAATAAATATCGAAAAAAAATTTTTTGAAATATCATCTAATTTTGTTGAGAATGATGTAAAATATAATATCTCTTTGTATTACGATACTAAAAAAAGATTGACCATAAATGGGAAAAGACACGAAAACATCATAAATTTTTATCATAATCATCCGGTTATTTTTTATTCTCCGGAAAATGAAGGTTTTCTATCCAAAGAACAGGAGATGAGGAGAAATTTTTTAGATAGAACAATTTTTTATCTTGACAGATCTTATATCGGTAGTTTGCTGGGGTATAATAAGTTATTGGAATTAAAAAAAAAGTATATTTTAAAGGATGTTAAAGATAGATTGCTCTACAAGTCGATACATGAAAAAATGTATTTTTATACGAAAGAGATACATAATAAAAGATCAAATTTAATAAAAAGCTTTAATACTTATATAGAAAAATATTTAATTGATATCCCATCTTTTAATACCGAATTTTTTTCGTTATCCTACATTCCAAATCATCTTGATGAAGATATTTTAGATAAGGAGCTTATCATAAAAAAAGTGTTGTCTGGACCGCATAGGGATAGGATTTTGTTTAACTTAAATGGTGAGTCTTTTGAAAATATAGCTTCGTTTGGACAAAGAAAAAGTTTATCTTTATGTTGTATTTACTGTTTTTTAAAAGTTGTTGAAGATTTTTCAAAAAAGAGTATAATTCTTCTTTTGGATGAGCTTGAAAGTGGTCTTGATGTGGAAAGGGTTTCTTTTTTTATGGGACTCTTTGATAAATATCAATATTTTTTGACAGGACAATCTAAAATAGATAAAGATATAAATATAATAAAACTTTCGTGAGGTATTATGTCAGAATTATTAAATAACGCTGAAAATAGTTATAGTGAAGAATCGATCAAAGTACTTGAAGGTCTTGAAGCTGTAAGGCAAAGACCAGGTATGTATATAGGCTCTATCGATGTGAAAGGGTTACATCATCTTGTTTACGAAGTGGTTGATAACTCTATAGATGAAGCTATGGCAGGTTTTTGTAAAAATATTTTTGTCACCCTTCATGTGGATGGATCTGTAACTGTGGAAGATGATGGAAGGGGTATACCTGTGGGGATTCATCCCACCGCCAAGAAACCTACTGTGGAAGTGGTGATGACCACTCTTCACGCCGGTGGTAAGTTTAATTCCGGGGCTTATTTTGCTTCCGGAGGTTTACATGGTGTTGGTGTCTCTGTGGTTAATGCCCTATCGGAGTATCTTGAGGTGACGGTTAAGAGGGATGGTAAAGTTTATTTCCAGAGGTATGAAAGGGGTGTCCCTGTCACAGAATTCAAAGAGATAGGTAAGACAGATAAGACAGGTACAAAGGTAAGGTTTAAACCTGATCCTGATATATTTGAAACCACAGAATTTCACTTCGATTCTCTATCCAAAAGGTTTAGAGAGCTTGCCTTTTTAAATAGCGGAATTAGGATAAAAGCTGTGGATGAAGCATCCGAAAAGGTTCATGATTTCTGTTTTGATGGTGGCATTGTAAGTTATATCAAATTCTTGAATAAGGGGAAAGAACTGCTCTTTGATGATCCAATTTATGTTTCAGGTAAGTATGAAAACGTAGTTGTGGAATGCGTAATTCTTTATAACACATCTTTTGATGAAAAGATTATTTCATTTGTGAACAACATCCATACAGAGGAAGGTGGTACTCACGAAGCAGGTTTTAAATCCGCTTTTACGAAAGCTTTTAATAATTTCATAAACAAATACAATCTATTGAAAGATAAAATATCTCTCGAAGGTGACGACGTCAGGGAGGGGATGTCTGCAATTGTCTCGATAAAATTAAATGAACCTATGTTTGAAGGGCAGACCAAATCGAAGCTTGGATCTTCTATCGGTAAAGTGGCAGTTGAATCTGTTTTGGGTTCATTTTTACCCGATTTTTTTGAGGAAAATTCAGTTATAGTAAAAAAGATTCTTGATAAGGCTGTTCAGGCTTATAGGGCAAGGGAAGCTGCCAAAAAAGCAAAGGAGCTAACCAGAAGAAAAAATGCCTTAGACGTTTCAACTTTGCCCGGTAAGCTTGCAGATTGTCAGGAGAAAGATCCTGCCATTTCGGAAATTTTCATAGTGGAGGGTGATTCTGCAGGTGGTTCTGCAAAACAGTGCAGAGATAGACGTTTTCAGGCGATTTTACCTTTGAAGGGTAAGATTTTAAATGTGGAAAAGGCAAGATATGATAAGCTTCTTTCCAACAACGAGATAAAAACGATCATAACGGCACTTGGTTGTGGTATAGGTAAGGAAGATTTTGATTTGAATAAATTGCGTTATCATAAAATAATCATCATGACAGATGCTGATGTGGATGGTGCTCATATATCCACACTACTTCTTACTTTTTTCTTCAGATATATGAGACCTATAATAGAGAGGGGTTTTTTATATATAGCAAGACCACCACTTTATAAAATTAAAAAAAATAAAGTGGAAAGGTATATTCACAATGAGGAAGAGTTTGAGGATTTTATCCTTGATATGGGTCTTGAGGGTGTGAGCATACTCGAAATATCTGAAATAAGGTATCGGGAGATTATCAGAAATCTATTTTTTATGAATAAACTGATATCAAAATACGAAAAGAAAGGGTATTTAGAGAAGTTGATATTAAATATCGCCACTCAACAGAACTTAGAGCCGGAAAATCTTTCGGATAAAAGGTTTGTGGAAGACTTGATGAATACGTTGGATCAAAAAGGTGCATTTGAAGGTTATCATTCATATTTTATAGATTTTAATGAGGAATACAATAGATACAATATATTTTTTACATCTACATCTGGTTCTGTATATGCCATAAATACTGATTTTTTAACTACACCAGAGTTTAAAGAGATCAAAAGGCTTGCAAGGTTTTTAAATGAGTTAGGTGGACTTCCCATTAAAATATTGGTGGATGGTGAGGAATTGTATTTTAATAAGGTTTCTGATCTTGTACATTTTGTGGAATCAAGGGGTAAGAAAGGGCTCACGATTCAAAGGTACAAGGGTCTTGGGGAAATGAATCCGGAACAGCTGTGGGAAACTACTGTGGATCCCGAAAGAAGGGTTTTATATCGAGTTACTATTGAGGATGCCGAAGAAGCTGATGGTTTGTTTTCTTTATTAATGGGGGATGTGGTGGCTCCCAGAAGGGAGTTTATAGAAGAAAATGCATTGTATGCTAAAAATATAGATATATAATTAAGGTATAAGGAGTATTAATGAGTAATAAAGAAAAGGGTATTATCGATATAAGTATAGAGGATTCCATAAAATCCAGTTATCTGGATTATGCAATGAGTGTTATTGTTGGTAGAGCCTTACCTGATGTAAGGGATGGTCTTAAACCTGTCCATCGAAGGGTACTATATGCTATGTATGAAATGGGATTGTCCCATAATAAACCATACAAAAAATCTGCAAGGGTGGTGGGGGATGTCATAGGTAAATTTCACCCTCATGGTGATTCTGCCGTATATGATACTCTTGTGAGATTGGCTCAGAATTTTTCCATGAGGTATCCCCTTGTGGATGGTCAGGGTAATTTCGGTTCAGTGGATGGCGATTCCGCTGCAGCAATGAGATATACAGAAGTACGTATGGCTAAAATTACTGATGAATTGCTACTGGATATTGATAAAGATACTGTTGATTTTGCTCCCAATTATGATGGTTCCATTGAAGAGCCTCTTGTATTACCCACTAGGGTACCAAATCTTCTCATAAATGGATCGAGTGGTATCGCTGTGGGTATGGCCACAAATATCCCCCCACATAATTTAGGAGAAGTGGTGGACGCTTTAATTCATAGGATTGACAACCCAGAATCGACACTTGATAATATATTAAAATTCATAAAAGGTCCAGATTTCCCTACTGCCGGTATTCTGATGGGAGTATCCGAACTAAAAACAGCTTACCTTACCGGTAGAGGGGCAATAAAAATTCGTGCAAGGGCTGAGATTCAACAGCTTAAATCTGGTAAGGAGCAGATCGTAATTACTGAGATCCCCTATCAGGTGAATAAATCATCCCTTATTGAAAAGATTGCCGAATTGGTGAGGGATAAGGTGATAGTTGGGATTACAGAGTTGAGGGATGAATCTGATAGGGACGGAATAAGGGTTGTGATTGATATTAAAAAAGGTGAATTGCCAGATGTTATACTAAATCAGTTGTATAAGTTTACCCAGATGGAAGTGACATTTGGTATAAACATAGTTGCTTTAGTCAATGGTAGGCCACAAACCTTGCCCCTTTTGAAAATTTTAGATGAATTTATAGGTCATAGGATTACCATTGTTACCCGTAGAACCAAATATCTGCTGAGAAAAGCTGAGGAAAGACTTCATATTTTAGAAGGACTTAAAACTGCAGTGGAGAATATAGACGAAGTTATTGCCATCATCAAAGGCTCTGCAGACGTGAAAGAAGCAAAAGTTAAATTAATGGATCGTTTCTCTTTTTCCGATTTACAGGTGTCAGCTATTTTAGATATGAAGCTTCAAAAGCTTACGGGATTGGAGATCGAAAAGTTAGTTGAGGAGTATAAAGAGACTTTAAAGAATATTGAATATTATAAATCAATTTTGAATAATCATCAAATTCTTATGGGAATTATTAAGGATGAGTTGCTGGAGATTAAGGATAAGTATGCGGATAAGCGAAGAACTGAGATCGTTTACGACCATAATGAATTCAGTATAGAGGATCTTATACCTGACACAGAAATGGTTGTTACTATTACTAATCAGGGCTATATAAAACGAACACCTCTAAGCTTTTTCTCCTCACAAAAAAGAGGTGGTAAAGGTAAATCCGCCACATTGAGCAAGGGGGAAGACTTCATAGAAACCCTTATAGTCACCTCAAACCATTCTAAACTGCTCTTTTTCACCAATCAGGGTAAGATCCATTTCTTAAAGGTCTATGAGCTGCCTGAATCAGCACCTGGCACAAGGGGTAGACATATCTCCAATCTTCTTTCATTTTCTCAGGGGGAATATATAGCGTCAGTTGTCACCCTTTCGGATAATGACCATGATAAATACATTTTTATGTGTACAAAGTTTGGTATTGTAAAAAAGACAGCCGTAGAGGAATTTAAAAGTGGTAGAAGCGGTATTGTGGCGATGAAATTAAGGGAAAATGATGAACTTGTATCTACTGTTATTACCACTGATAATGATAACATTACCATTGCCACCAGGAATGGCAAAACGATACAGTTTGAATCAAAAGAAGTAAGAGATATGGGAAGAACTGCTACAGGTGTTAGAGGTATTACTCTGGAAGAGGATGATTATGTGGTATCTATGGAGGTTCTCACCGGTGCGCCGTTTATTCTGACAGTCACAACTAATGGGTATGGTAAATGCTCCCTTGTTTCCGATTATAGAATTCAGTCAAGGGGCGGTAAAGGCCTTAAGTTATCAAAGGTAACACCTAAGACGGGCCCAATTGTTGGTGCCAAGCAGGTGAAGATCGAAGATGATGTAATGCTAATGAGTAAAACTGGAAAGATAATAAGGATTGCTGTCTCAGATATACCTGTTTTAGGCAGGGATACTCAGGGTGTTAAGCTTATGAGTGTTGCAGATGATGAGATAGTGTCATTTGCCATAATAAAGGAGGAATAAAATGGCTATAGTGATGGATGGAAAAAAATTGTCTGAAAAGATAAGGGGAAGTCTTAAAGAGAAGGTTTCTGCATATAAAGAAAAGTATGGCAAAGTTCCTGGCATAGCAGTTATTTTAGTTGGAAATGATCCAGCAAGTACCGTATATGTTAATATGAAAGAAAAGGCCTGCATTGAAGCTGGATATAAATCTGTGGTGGAAAGGATCCCTGAATCCTCATCAACGGAAGATCTTTTAAGACTGGTGGAAAAATATAATTCTGATAGCACAATACATGGTATTCTTGTGCAATTACCTCTTCCTAAGCAGATAGACGAAAAAAGGATTTTATACTCAATTGATCCCGCCAAAGATGTGGATGGATTTCACCCTTACAATGTTGGTTTGATGCATATCGGTGAAGACACACTTTTCCCCTGTACACCCTATGGCGTCATGAAATTCTTTGAGGAGTACAACATAGATCTAACTGGTAAAAATGCTGTTGTTTTAGGTAGAAGTAATATTGTCGGAAAGCCGATGTCAGCCCTTTTGTTAAAAGCTAATGCTACTGTGACCATTTGCCATTCTAAGACAAAAAACCTTCACGAAATCTGTCGTGCCGCTGATATCCTTATTGCTGCAATTGGTAAGCCTAATTTCGTGACAAAAGATTTCGTAAAAGAGGGAGCCGTCGTAATAGATGTGGGGATAAACCGTTTCGAGGGGAAACTGGTGGGGGATGTTAAGTATGATGAAGTGGAAAAGTTAGCATCTCATATCACACCGGTACCTGGTGGTGTGGGGCCTATGACTATAACTATGTTGATGTATAATACCATGAAGGCTTTTGAAAAAAGTATTTAAGATAAACTATTAAAATGGATACTATTGTTGCTCCAATTACACCACTTATAAACTCTGCCATTATAGTTGTCAGGATCTCTGGGGATGATGCACTAAAATCGCTTCAACTTTTTGATATTACAAATTTAGAACATAGAAGGGTTTATAATGCAACTTACAAAGGATCTGAACTCAGGGATGATGTAATACTGACTTTTTTCAAAGCTCCACATTCTTACACCGGTGAGGATTTGCTGGAGGTATCTTTTCACGGTAATCCACTTATCGTGTCATCCTTTATTTCAGACTGCTATAAGTTAGGTTTTCGTTTTGCTGAACCGGGTGAATTTACCAAAAGAAGATTTTTAAATGGTAAAATAGATCTTTCCCAGGCGGAATCTATTCTGGATCTTATCAGCTCAAAATCAAAGTATTCTGTTCAATTTTCCTACAATACATTAACCGGTGCATTGAAAAAGAAAGTTGATTCAATTATATCAAAAATGGTAGATATCGGATCTGTTATAGAAGCATTTATAGAGTTTCCAGATGAAGAACTGGATCAGTCTTCTTTTGATAATCTTTATAAAGAGATTGACTTTATCTCTAATGAAGTTTCAACACTTATATCAAATTATAATACCATACAACATTATAAAACAGGTTTTTCTGTGGTTATAGCTGGTAAGCCAAATGTAGGTAAATCGTCGCTACTCAATTTTTTGCTTTCTCAGGAGAGATCTATCGTTTCAGATATCCCTGGTACTACAAGGGACTACATACTGGAATATGCAAATTTAGGTGGGATTCCGATTAAGCTTATCGATACAGCCGGTGTCAGAAGTTCCAGCGATACTATAGAAAAGCTTGGTATTGACAGATCTCTTGAGATGATACAACATGCCGATCTGGTGATAGTTTTACTTGATGCTTCTTCATTTGATGATGAAGATCGATATATTCTGGACATAACAAAGTATAAAACGAGACTTGTATTTGTCAATAAAGTGGATCTAATTAATAAGTTTGATATCAGTCATGACCTTGCTTTTTCTTTGAAATATTCCATAGACGTGGAGAAGATTGTTCCACAAATTACCCAAAAGTTGTCGTTGTCTGATTCTGATGCGGCTTACACATCGGTATTAATCAATGATAGGCATCTTAAACTTTTCAAAGATTTCTTATCCTGTCTGAATGCACTTGTAAATGCGTTAACGTCTCTGGATCTTGACGTAGCAGCGTTTGAATTACAACAGTCTTTGAATATTCTATATGAAATAACCGGTGAAAGGTATACGGATAATATTTTAAATAATATATTTGAAAAATTCTGTATCGGAAAATAGGTTGAGGTTTTTATGATTCAATATGCTAATAATTATGATGTAATTGTTGTGGGTGCTGGCCATGCTGGTATAGAGGCCGCTTTAGCATCAGCCAGGATGGGTGCTAAGACACTGTTACTTACTATATACATAGAGACAATTGCCCAGATGAGCTGCAATCCTGCCATTGGGGGCCTTGCTAAGGGATGTTTGGTAAAAGATATCGACGCCCTTGGGGGTGAGATGGCAAAATGTATTGATGCAACAGGTATTCAATTCAGGATTTTAAACAGAAAAAAGGGACCTGCTGTCCGCAGCTCCAGAGCACAGGCTGATAAAAAACTTTACCGTCAATATATGACGAATAAATTGCTTACTGAGCCTAATTTAGATGTAAAACAGGCGGTTGTTACCGATATACTTGTAAAAGATGGTGCAGTATTTGGTGTGGAATGTGATACAGGGTATATTTTTAAATGTAGATCCTTAATCCTCACCACTGGTACATTTCTTAATGGTCTTATTCATATTGGTGATAAGAGGTATCCAGCCGGCAGGGCTAATGAATTTCCTTCTACCCATCTTGCGGAATCTTTAAAACGACTCGGATTTGATGTTCAGCGATTAAAGACTGGTACCCCTGCCAGATTACATGCTGATACTATCAATTTTAATCTACTTGAGGAACAAAAAGGTGATAACCCACCGGAGCCTTTTTCTTTTGAAACTGAATCAATAACCCTTCCTCAGGTATCTTGTTTTATAGCTTATACTAATGAGCATACGCATCAGATAATCCGGGATAACATGCATCGTTCTCCTTTATATTCCGGAGTAATACAGGGGATTGGCCCCAGATACTGCCCTTCCATTGAGGATAAGGTGAAAAAGTTTCCGGATAAAAATAGACACCAGATCTTTCTCGAGCCGGAAGGTTTAGATACGAAGGAGATCTATGCAAACGGCTTTTCTTCGTCTTTGCCGATTGATGTGCAGATTGCTATGTATCGATCCCTTGTGGGGCTTGAAAGGGTGGAGTTTATAAGGCCTGCCTATGCTATTGAATATGATTTTGTACAACCATATGAGCTTTTCCATACATTAGAGACAAAGAAGATAAAAGGTTTATTCTTTGCTGGACAGATAAATGGCACCACTGGGTACGAGGAGGCTGCAGCTCAGGGTATAATCGCAGGTATCAACGCAGTGCTTTCTATAGACAACAAGCAATTTGTATTAGGGCGGGATGAAAGTTTTATCGGTGTTATGATCGATGATTTAGTGATGAAGGGTGTTGATGAGCCTTATCGGATGTTCCACTCAAGAGCTGAGTATCGTTTGCTGCTGAGGGAGGATAATGCGGAGTATCGTTTGTTGGATAAAGGTTTTGCTTTGGGGATTGTTCCTAAATCAAGATATGAAAGGTTTATACAGGAAAAGGCACTTTTAGAGGATTGTTTAGGTGTATTGTCATATACAAAAGTCCCCTACAATAGCAAAAATAAAGATAAGTTTGCCAGCTTGGGGGTAAATATTGAAGGTAGTACTTCTCTTATCGAACTTTTGAAGAGACCTGAGGTGCAAATTTCAGACCTATTAGAATTCTTACCTAATACCTATTCTAATCGTGTACTTAATCAGGCGGAAATTTCTGTTAAATACGAAGGGTATATTAAGAAGCAAAAAGAGGAAGCGATTAGACTGCAGAAGATAGAGGGCGTAAAGATACCTGATAATATAGATTATTCAAAAATTGTAGGTCTTAGAAGGGAATATATAGAAAAACTTAACAAATTTAACCCGAAAACTCTCGGTCAGGCTTTGAGGATAAAAGGGATGACACCTGCTGCTGTTTCTCTGATTCATGTATATATAAAAGGTCTTAAACGAGATGATTGATAATTATATTACATTGACAGATTTGCAGGCAGAAAAATTGGATCTTTTTTATAACCTTCATTTAAATGCCACTTTTAATCTTACTTCAATTAAAGACCGTGAGCAGTTTTATATAAAACATCTTTTAGACAGTATCTTTTTTTTTAAAAAACACTCACCCTCATTTAATACGCTGTGTGACATCGGTTCTGGTGGAGGGTTTCCTGGTGTTGTTATTGCGATCTTTTATCCCGATGCTGAAATCTTCCTCTGCGAAAGTATTAGGAAAAAAGCTGAATTTTTAAAATTTGCAGCTCGTGAACTATCCCTGGATAATATCATTGTTTTAAACAATAGAATAGAGGATCTTAAAACGTATAAATTTGATTTTTTTACGGCAAGAGGTGTTGCAAAACTCCTTGATATTCTTAAAAAAAGTTGGAATGTTTCACATGAAACATCTTCGTGGTTAATGTATAAAGGTGAAAATCTTCCGGAAGAATTAAAGGTGGCAGATCAGTTTATAAAAAAGCACTATCTGGAGGTGGAATATGAAAGGATTGAGGATCCTTTTTGTCGGAGTTATTGTTTTATTAGGCGTTGTGGTTAGCTATGGAGAGGATATAACTATTGCAATTAAGGGAGACCTCTTTGACCCCGTAACAAGAGGTGTGGTCCAACTTATGGAGCAGAGGGGATATAAGTATGAAATGTTGGAAAATGTGGAAGGGAAAAAGTATTCTGTGGATATTGGAGAAAAATTAATAAAAGTCGATGATAAGGTGGTATTTTTGAAATATAGATACGAAGAAATACTTAAAAGTGTTCTGGATGAAAAAAAAGAGAATTGGGAAAAAGTGTGTTTTGTGGTAAAAGATGGAATAGAAGCAAATTTATTCGATACCTTAGAAAAGAGTGGTGTGCATAAAATAGTAAGCTATAGAAGCCCAAAAGATTTAAGAAATATTCTTGCTGAAATGAGTAAAGATAAAAAGATAGAAAAAATTTATTATATTGCGATTGGTGAGGATAAGAATGTGTTAAATGAAGTAATCCTACCTGTTCAATTTATAAAAGATTACAGCAAACTTAATATTATGATATTGACTAAAAAAATATGCGATGAGCTTGCAAATATAGATATAGTTCAAGGGCTTAAAAATACAGAGATATATAGCTTTTTAAGTTGTGTAAATCCACAGGAGAAGATACTAAATCTTTCAGAAAAACTTGATGGTAACGTATCATCTGCTATAATATCTTATGAAATTATGAATGTAGTTGATAGGGAGATTTTTAAAAAAGATGTGGATGATTGGTTCATCTTCAATAGTTATCAGATAAACGGAAGTTATAATCTTGAATTGAAAGGGTATATGGTTTTAAGCAATGAATACCGTGCTGTTGATCTTGTTAAGCAAATTGATCTGAAATAGGTGAGAATATGAAAAGAGAAGATGTAAAAGAGTTCAATGGAGAGAATGGAAAGCCTGCATATATAATATTTAAAGGTAAGGTATATGACGTAACGGAGAGTCGTCTTTGGAAAAATGGAAAACATATGGGTAGACATAAAGCTGGTGGAGACATGACTGATTTTATCAGTATGGCGCCCCATGATGAAAAGGTATTGGATAAAGTAAAATATGTCTGTGATATTGAGGAGGATATACCCAAGGAAGATCCCAAAGAAAAGTGGCGTAATTTGTATAGAAGATACCACCCTCACCCAATATTTATACATTTTCCGATGGGTGTGCTGTACTTTGGTGCATTTATGTTATTTCTGTTTCTGATTTTCAAAATAAGTGAGTTTGAAAGGACAGCTTATTACGCATTGCTTTTTGGCGGTGCATCTGTGTTTCCCGCAGTTATTACGGGGCTAATGAGCTGGTATATAAATTATGACAGAACGTTAACGGAGATATTTAAAAACAAAATCATTTATTCTTCTTTTCTAATATTACTAGTTATAAATGCCGTTGTGGCGAGGGTTTTATCGGGAAACCAGGAAGAGGGGAACTTGTGGTTTTATATATATGCAATTTCATATCTTCTGGCAATACCTGTGATGACATTTGTGGCATACAACGGTGGGAGGATCACATGGCCGGATTAAACGATATGAACAAGCAGGAGAAGATAAAAGCAATTGAGGAGATGATTCAGATAGTATTGCTGAGAATTCCAAAAGAGATTGAGGCAATGCATTTTTATATCAAGGCAGCTGAAAAATCCACAACTGATGAGGCGAAAAATCTCTTTATCGCTCTTGCCCAACAGGAAAAAGGGCATGAGGCGGAGTTAAGAAGGATTTTGAATGATTTAAAACAGCAGCTTATGGAATTGAAAAATGGATGAAAGAAATATTTAAATGGATAAAATATAGGTTTAAATAAAAAGGATAGATATGGAAAAAATGAGTGATTATTTTATTTCCCAAAGTAGAAAAGAGTCTTACGAATTGATAAAGAAGTATATCGATAATTCTGTTCCAATTATAGTACTTACTGGGGAATCAGGTGTAGGGAAATCGCGTTTCATAAGGCAGATAGATAATTTCATAGGAGATATTAGGCCGATTATTTTAGATAGTTTTCTTGAAAATACCGAGCAACTTTTAAGGAACATCCTAAAAGATTTAGGTGTGGATAGAAGAGGAAATAAAAAAGAGATGATGGATGAGGTTGCTCAAATTGCTGTTGATCTGAAAGCTGAGGGTAAGAAATTGGTGATAATAATTGATGATATATCCGGTATTACGGAGGATATAATAGGGGAGATTATTAGGCTGTTTGATTACGAGTTTGAAGGGAATAAGGTTTTGACCCTGATTATGGTTACTAACAATCAGGATTTTTCAATATATAGAGAATGGGTTTCCACATATTTTAAATATTTAAATCAGGCGATATGTTATTTGAATCCTCTTACGAAGAACGAAACTATTCAGTATTTCAAGTACGTATGTGATAAAAACGGTCTGGATCTGGAGGAGTTTAAAGATGAGGATTATCACACCGTTTATGAATATACGGAAGGGATCCCTGATAGGATCTCAAAGATTGCTGAGCTTTTGAAATCATTTGGAATTACAGGGAAGATTACAATCAAAGATGTCCATTCGATAGTTAAATCTGCCAATATTGTTAAAGAGAAAAAAAAGAGAAATATAAAAACAAAACCTTCATATTTATTAGTGGCCGTGTTATTGGCGGTCATTGGTGGGGCAGTTTTCTATATTTCAGGAAAAGAGTCAAAAAAGATTAAAGATATAAAAGTAATATCTGATAATAAAAGCCAATCACTGGAAATAACTGATAATAAACATGATAAAAAAGATATTTTGAAGAAAATAGATCAGGATTTGGCATCAGTTGACGAAAAAAAATTGGCATCAAAAGGTAACTCTGAAGCAAAAAAATCAGAAGTTGAGAAGAAAAATTGCGTAATATTAAAAGCTAATTTAAAGCTCAGAATAGAACCGGATAAACATGCAGAATATTTAATGGTTATCCCTAAAGGTACTAATCTTGTAATATTGGAAAAGTATGATGGTTGGGTAAAAGTAAACTATAAGAAAAAGGTTGGATGGATTAAAGGGGAACAAGCTTATATAAAGGACGTTGAATGTCAAAAATGATTTTTTATGGGAAAAATCCATTTTTTGAAGCTTTAAACGGTGAGAAAATAATAAAGGCATACATAAGAAACGACGATAGAATTAAAGATCTACTAATTCAAAAAAAAATACCATTTGAAGAGCTTCCGTCGGATAAGCATAAAGAAAGGTTTGGTAAAGATGCTCAGGGGTATGCGTTTGAATTTGAAGTAGAGTATTATGAAATTGATGAAATTGGACTGAATGCAGGGAACGTCTGTATTTTAGATCATATACAGGATCCACAGAATTTTGGGGCGATCATCAGGGCGGGGCACTGTTTTGGGGTGAAGAATTATATAATTGCAAAGGATAATCAATCACCTGTTACACCAGCAGTTGTAAAAAGTAGTGCCGGGTCTGCTATTTATAGTAGGTTTTATAAGGTGGTGAATATAAATAGATCAATTGAGGAGTTGAAAAAAAAGGGGTATTGGGTTTATGCGGCAGATATGAATGGTGAAGTGAACTTGGTAGATATCACCCCCAATGAACCATATGCAGTAATAATAGGTTCTGAGGGGGAAGGGATCAGAAAAAATGTGTTGAAAAAAGCTGATGTAGTTTTTAGGATACCTATGAAAGGAATGATTGATTCTCTTAATGCTTCACAGTCAGCTGCGATATCATTCTACCATTTCTACATAAATTCTAAAATGTAAAAATTTTGTAACCTTTTTTATTTTGGATAGTTATACAAATAAACAAGCCAAAAGGAGGCGGAAATGAAAAGAATAGTTGCAGTGTTGGCGGTATTAGTTTTCGTAGCTTCATCTATCAGTTTGTTTGCAAAAGGTAATGGATCAGGAATGAAGATTGGATCTGGTAAAGGGATGGGTGGCTACAATAAGAGCTACAGCGGAGAGAGTACGCAGAATGGTTTTAAGACAGGGGATAGGGCACTGGATGGTACAGGAAAAGGTTATGGAGACGGAACAAAACCTCAGCCGAAAGATGGGACTGGCTTTGGTGCCACTGCTAAGTAAATGATGGGGGGATCTGCCCCCTATCTTAGATGACATGAACAGTTTTAAAGAATTTTATAATTCGACGAAAAAAGGTTTTTATCAATACATCCTATCAAAAATTAACGATTCAGATACTGCAAATGATATAGTTCAGGAAAGCTATCTAAAGCTATATACACATTACAGTAATAGATATAATGTTGAGCTATTATACACAATAGGGAAAAATCTTGTGATAGATGAATATAATAGGAAAAAAGATCACCTTGATACATCAGAAGTGGAGTTGAGCTACAGCGAAGATAAAACAGCCGAATTGGATCTGGAAAGAGTATTGAGTCATATGGATGATGAAGAAAAACAGCTTTTTTTTATGAGTGTGGTGGATGGACTGAAATATGAAGAGATAAGCAAGATGACAGGTTTATCAGTGGCTAATATCAAGATTAAAATATATAGGGCAAGGAAAAAGATTAAAGAGATATTATCTGGAGGTGGATTATGAAAGAGATTTTGATAAGTCAATTTATTGATGATGAGCTAAGCCTTATTGAAAAAAAAGAGTTTGTAATAAATGTGAAAGAGGATGAACAATTTTTTAATGAAACGATAGATATGATAGACAGTGAGGTGATGATCAGAAAAAAGATAGGTAAGAAGGCGGAAAATTTTAAAGAAGTTGAATATAAAAAAAGTGGTAATTTAAAAAAGATATTGTTGTTTGCGGCAATGATAATGATTGGGATTGTGTTTGTTATTAAATCTATAAATTTCGTTAAAAATGAGGGGAATATTCATCAGGCGAAATCGACTGATAAAAAGGAATACAGATTTGTAATTTATGAAGAGAATGTGGGTAACGTAGAATTGGTTGGCAGCTTCACCAATTGGGAAAAAATACCATTAAAGAGGGTAGGGGAAACCAATTATTGGGAAATTGTAATTGAGATACCAAAAGGGGAACATAGATACGCTTTTATAATAAATGGCAAAATTGTGGCTGACCCTACAGCGTTGATGGTGGAGCAGGATGATTTTGGACATATTAACTCTATTCTGGAGGTTTAGAATGCGGTATCTGATTGTAGTTTTGATTTCAATTATGTATGGTTGTGCGGCACATGAAATAGAATTTAAGGGTGATAAGATGATCTTTAGCGTTAAAAATGACAGAGAAACATATTTTCACTACAGTGTGGATAATTTCAAGCCTCATAAAATGGAAAAGGACGATGGATATTGGACAATTGTTGTAGATAAAAAGGATGAGTTCAAATTTTTCTATACGGATGATAGAGGTGTAAAATCTGTAGATTGTGTAGAAGTGGAGAATGATGATTTTGGAAATATAAATTGTATTTTTAAAATGTAACCATTTTTAAGGTACAACGTTATATGGTTAGATGGAGGTGATTTATGAAAAAGATATATTTGATAGTATGTTTGGTAATTTTAAGTGTAGCATCATATGCTGCTGTGACTGAAGAAGATCTGATGAGTACCACACCTAATCAGGTAAGAGAACAACTGCAGCAGAACATCAGGATGGGAATGAAAAACAGTGAGTTGCTGAATGTGTATGGAATGCTTATGCAGAGTAGATACAGTAATCAGGAGAAGAATCAGATATTAAGCCAGATGAGGGAGGCATTTCAAAAAGGAGCTACACAGGAAGCAATTGCAAACAAAGTTGGTGAAGGGTTGGCGAAAAATGTATCAGCAGACCAGATGGTAAAAGCATTAAACAATGTGGGAAACCGATACTCATTTGCAAAACTGATAGCGGAAAGGATCACACAAGAGGAAAAGGTTAAAAACCGAATTATGAGCAATATTGCTGAAGCATTGACTGCCGGGATGCATGAAAAGGATGTGGAGTCTCTGATGTCGAGGGATAGGGTGAGAAAAGATAAAGAGTTGGCAGCAGAAGTCAGTGAAATGGCAAGAGATATGGTGAGGGCGAGGATAAATTCACAGGATGTGGCAAAAACTATAGGTGTAGGCATAGAAAAGGGGTATTCGGCAAAAGAAATGGCTGAAATAAGAGCTATGTTTAGAAATAACTTCCGAAATATGAATGCTAATGAGCTGGCAATGAATATGAAATATGGTTTTGAAAAAGGTTATAAAGGTGGTCAGATGGCTGGTAGTATGTCAGGCACCGGGAATGGTGGAAGTGGTGGTGGATCTGGTGCTGGTTCTAGTGGTGCAGGTGGTTCTGGCGGTTCTAGTGGCTCAGGTGGTGGACATGGCGGTGGAGGAAAAGGAAGATAGCAACGAGATATATTTGCCACCTTAAGGGTGGCATTTTTTATTTTATTAAAAAATAAATTTTTGACCAAAATCAATTCTTTTTTTAAATCTTTAGTCTATATTCTCATCAACAAGGAGGCGATATGGAAAGAGTAAATATAAATGAGAATATGACTATATTGGAATTAGTATCAAATTATCCGGAATCGATAGAAGTACTAATATCGAATGGATTTCCACAGTTTGCGGATAAAACCTATCTTGAATCAGTGGGAAAGTTTTTAAAATTTTCTACTGCTTTGAAAACTAAAGGATATGATATTGAAACTTATATAAAATTGATAGAAGAGAAGATTAGTTCTGACAAAAACTATAAGATGGCAACGAAAATTGAAGAAAATTTTGACATCAATATCGTTGGGCTTTTGCCATGTCCGGTGAGGGTACCATTGCAGGAGCAATTCACAACATTTATAGAAAAATTTGAAAAGGATAAAAAAATCAAAGTGAATTATAAGTTTGAGGCGGCTTCAATAGGGATTGATTATTTGAAGGAGAATATACTGTCGATAAATGATCCGGATAAATTGCCAGATATCTTTATAAGTGCAGGATTTGAGGCATTTTTTGATCAAAAATCTCTGGGGCTTTTTAAAGAGAAGAAGGTTTTTGTGGATATTACAGATGATGAGGTTAATGAAAATTTCAGAGCGTTAAATATAAAAGATCCGCATGGGGACTATTCAATTATTTCACTTGTGGTGGCTGTATTTATGGTTAATAAAAAAGAATTGGGTGATCTTCCAGTTCCTAAAAGCTGGTCAGACCTCTTAAAACCTGAATATGCCCAGAGGGTGGTATTGCCGGTGGGTGATTTCGATCTGTTTAATGGAATTTTGTTGAATATATACAAAGATTTTGGTTACAAAGGGATTGAAAAGATAGCTAAAACGTTATTAAAATCTATGCACCCTTCACAAATGGTAAAAAATGCAAATATGAAAAATGCTGAAAAACCTGCAATAACAATTATGCCATACTTTTTTACAAAAATGGTCAGGGACGTAAGTAGTATGGAGGTCATCTGGCCGGAGGATGGGGCGATTGTGGCTCCTGTGTTTATGTTGGTAAAAAGGAGTAAGAGAGAGATACTTGAACCTATTGCCAGATTCATTGCCGGAAAGGAGATGGGTGAGATTCTCTCTCATAGAGGACTATTCCCGTCGCTGAATAAAGATGTTAAAAATATTGTGCCGGAAAATGCGAAGTTTAAGTGGCTTGGTTGGGATTTTATATATTCTTATGATGTGGGTGCTTTGATACATAAGTTGAATGAATTATTTGAAAAATCTGCTTCAGAGGTACAGTAATGAAATTTATAACTATTTCTGGGCCGCCATCATCGGGTAAAACATCTGTAATCCTGAAGGTGATAGAATCATATAAATTACAGAATCAGAGATGTGGAGTGGTGAAGTTTGATTGTTTGTTGACGGAAGACGATAAGCTTTATGAAGCAAAGGGGATACCGGTAAAAAAAGGGTTATCCGGTGGGCT
Source organism: Calditerrivibrio sp. (assembly GCF_049968475.1). NCBI lineage: Bacteria > Pseudomonadati > Deferribacterota > Deferribacteres > Deferribacterales > Calditerrivibrionaceae > Calditerrivibrio > Calditerrivibrio sp. The sequence continues at coordinate 66,514 of NZ_JBMFQS010000008.1, forward strand.
ATGTCCGGATCATTACTTTGTGAGTAACGTGGAGGCTTGTGTAGAATGGGGAATAGAGTTGGGACTGGATCTTTTAATAAGTGAGAGTGCAGGATTGTGCAATAGATGTTCCCCACATATTAGAGGAGTAACAGCTGTGTGTGTGATTGATAATCTAAGTGGAGTCAATACTCCAAAGAAAATAGGTCCTATGCTTAAATTTGCAGATATTGTTGTTATAACAAAAGGTGACATCGTATCCCAGGCCGAACGGGAAGTGTTTGCTTCGAGGGTGAAGGTGGTCAATCCAAGGGCTGTGATTATGCATGTAAATGGTATTACCGGGCAGGGAGCATTTGAACTCGCTACAGTATTAAACGACACAGAAGATATAGATACACTAAAAGGTAAGCAACTTAGATTTTCTATGCCAGCTGCCCTTTGTTCCTACTGTTTGGGGGAAACAAGAATCGGCGATGCTTATCAGATGGGAAATGTAAAAAAGATGGATTTTTAGGGGAGATGAATGAAAGATTTTTTAAGCTTGAGCATAGCAAATCTGCTTAATGAATATATATTTGTATACGATTTTTTAGATTCATACGATCTGAAATTGAAAGATGATGAGTTATCGAAAAGTTTCAGAGAATTTTTTGATTCCCTTGACGAGGATAAACTTGAAGAAAAAGGGTTAAGCATAGACCTGTTAAAAGAGCAGTTTGTAAACTTTATGAATGCTATGACTGCAGACGCTGATACTGTTGAGGAATTGGAAAGTATTACCATCGTGGGTGGTGTAAATAAGTATGGTGAACCTGAAAATGTAGAATTAACCATCAGAAAAGGGGAAGTGATCTGTATCGTTGGCCCCACAGGGTCTGGGAAAAGTCGACTGCTTGCAGATATCGAATGGCTCGCACAAAAGGATACACCCACCAGAAGGCAAATTTTAATAAATGGGAAAGTGCCTGATAAAAAAAGAAGATTCTCTATTGATCATAAAATGGTGGCGCAATTGTCCCAGAATATGAATTTTGTTATGGATTTGACGGTAGAAGAGTTTGTTAGAATGCATGCAGAAAGTAGACTGATAGAAAATGTTGATGAGAAGGTCTCTGCCATTATAGATGAGGCAAATAAACTCGCGGGTGAACAGTTTCAGGCAAACACACCGGTTACTTCCCTCAGTGGTGGGCAGTCGAGGGCGTTGATGATTGCAGATACTGCGATATTAAGTAGATCTCCAATTATTTTGATTGATGAGATAGAGAATGCCGGGATAGATAGAAAAAAAGCATTGGAACTGCTCGTAAAAGAGGAAAAGATAGTTCTTATGGCCACTCATGACCCTATTCTGGCTCTAATGGGGGATAGAAGGCTTGTAATTAAGAATGGTGGGATCAGTAAGATAATAGAAGTCTCAGAAGAAGAGAGACAGCATCTGCCATACTTACAGGCTCTTGATGAAAAGCTTGTGAGTCTTAGAAATCAGATAAGAAATGGTGAAATACTAAACGTATAAATAGGAGGTTAATTATGCATCAGGGTTGCTCTGGAAGTTTTGAAAATGGACAACAGATTGTGGACAAGTTGAGGATGATGGGGTTTAGCAATCAATACATGCCTATTCCATTTGAAATTGAATGTGAGTGTGGTGAAAAATTTATAATGGAAACGTTTGAATCGAAATGTCCCAAATGTAATATGGTGTATGGTGTGACGCCATGTCATGCTTTTGACGTAAAAAATATAATGCCAGCAGGTAAAGATTACTAAAGATTAGGTGAGGTAATCCCCACCACTTGAGAACAACTGTCCGATTATGAAAAAAGAGAAAAGAATAAAAAAAGATGCAAAAACGCTTAGAACATTTATAAAGATATATTGCAGGGAACATCATCTGAAAAATGGTATCCCAGAAGAAGGGGATGGGCTATGTAGGGAATGTTTAGAGCTTTTACAATACGCATTAAAAAGGGATGAAAAGTGCCCGCTTGACCCAAAGCCTAAATGTAAGGATTGCAAGATACACTGCTACAAGCCTGAAATGAGGTTAAAAATCAAAGAGGTGATGAAATTTAGTGGTATCTATTTAATTAAAAGAGGTAGAATTGACTATATTTTTCATTACTTTTTTTAAAACATTTTTTATTTTTATAAAAATATATTTGACAAAGGGAATTTTTTTGGTAATATCAAATTAGGGTGTAAACCCTGTAATTTAACAATGAGGTGAAATGTTATGAGTAACACAGGAACAGTTAAGTGGTTCAACGACACTAAAGGGTATGGTTTTATCACCAGCTCTACCGGAGAGGATGTATTTGTACATTACTCTGCGATTACTATGGATGGGTTTAAAAGCCTAAAAGAGGGAGATAAGGTAAACTTTGATATCGTTAAAGGTCCAAAAGGTCCTCAAGCAGCTAACGTTACAAAAGCTTAATCCCCGGAATATGAAGATGATGCCCGCCGAAAGGCGGGCTTTTTTATGCAAACAAATTATTAAAAAAGAGCTTAGGTTATAGATAGTGTATTAGCCATCAGTTGTAAAAAATCATTTCCGAAGAAAAATGTTTAAAACGATAGTCAATATAATACTTACTACAATTGAGGTGACTATTGGAAAATAGAAAGTAAAATTACCTCTTTTATAATATATATCCCCGGGCAGTTTTCCAAGACCAATTCTTTCTCCGAAATACAAAAATAAACCAACAGCAATAATTATCAGACCAAAAAATATTAACAATTTACCTATGCCACTGAAACCATCCATATCGTTAAATTTATAATTTTTCACTTGAAAGTCAAGAGGTAAAATGGTATTCTATTTTAATCAATTTTCTCAGGAGGTTTTATGGAGAAGAAAAAGCTTTTTATCGAGGGGAAGTGGGTTGATACCGGGAAATATATCGATGTAAAAAATCCTTATGATAACGCTATCATATCACAGATAGCAATGGCTGATGCAGAATGGACAGACAAAGGGATAGATTATGCTTACAAAAATAGATCTATTATGGCATCCCTCACAGCTAAGGAAAGGGGCGATATCTTGAATAAAGTCTCTCTATTAATAAAAGAAAATCTGGATGAACTTGCCATTACAATTGCCAGAGAAAGTGGAAAAGCTTTGAGATTTGCAAAAGGGGAGGTGCTTAGAAGCTCTGAAACTTTTCAGTTTGCTGCGGATGAAGCCAGAAGGTTGTCTGGTGAACTGGTGCCTCTTGATGCTGCAGCCACAGGGAAAAATAGATTTGGATACTATAAGAGATATCCACTGGGGGTGGTAGGAGCTATTACTCCGTTTAATTTTCCATTAAACCTTGTTTCGCATAAGGTTGCACCTGCCATTGCTGCTGGTAACTGCATAGTTTTAAAACCTGCTTCCACCACACCTCTTACTGCTGTGAAATTGGTGGAGATTTTACTGGAAGCTGGGCTGCCAAAAGAGGGGATTACGCTTTTGGTTGGATCTGGTTCCTCCGTGGGCAACAGAATGGTGGAATCTGACAAGATAGCCATGATAAGCTTTACCGGGTCACCTGAGGTGGGGCTTGAGATCAAAAGAAAAGCTGGGATGAAAAAGGTAACTCTTGAATTGGGTAACAATTCCGCCGTAATTATTCATAAAGATGCGGATATCGCTTCAGCTCTTCCAAAATGCGTGGTGGGGGGGTTTGCCAATTCTGGGCAGGTCTGCATAAGTATTCAAAGGATATATGTCCACAATGACATATATGATGCATTCACATCACAGTTTGTGGAAGCAGTAAAAAATACAAGCTACGGGTCTCAGCTGGATGAAAATGTCGTGGTGGGGCCAATGATTGAGGAGAAAGAGGCCATCAGAGTTGAGGAATGGATTAATGAGGCTGTAAACAATGGGGCCAAAATAGCCTGTGGTGGAAAAAGAAATGGTGCACTTCTGGAGCCAACAGTCTTACTTGATACCAATGAAACAATGAAGGTTGTGTACGAAGAGATTTTTGGGCCTGTTGTATGTATTATGAAGTATGAAACACTCGAAGAGGCTATTGAAAAGGCAAACAACTCGAAGTATGGATTGCAGGCGGGAATATTTACCAAGGATATAAAATCAGCCTTCACTGCAATTGATAAACTTGAAGTGGGTGGGGTTATGGTGAATGATATGCCAACATTCAGGGTTGACCAGATGCCGTACGGTGGTGTTAAACTATCCGGAACAGGCAGAGAGGGACCAAAGTTTGCTGTGGAAGAGATGACAGAGATAAAAACAGTGGTGTTTAACTTAGAGTAAAAATATGAAATCTATAGTATATTTTTCTGGTTTGAAAAACAAGAAGCATTCATCACCTTTAAACAAGATAAAAAAACTTATCAATCGCTGTGAGCCGGATAGATTATTTGCTAAAGGGGAGTTGATAGCCATTAAAACCCACTTTGGTGAGCTGGGAAATACAGCTTTTATCCCCCCAATTTACCTCAGACCAGTTGTGGAGGTACTTAAGGGGCTTAAAACCAATCCATTTCTGACGGATACCAATACATTATACGTTGGAATGAGGACGAATAGTGTGGATCATCTTCATAATGTCAATTGGAATGGGTTTGGATATTCTACCCTAGGTATACCAGCTATTATTGCGGATGGTTTAAGGGGTGAAAACAGCATCGATGTCCCCATTAATGGTAAGTACCTTTCAGCTGTAAAACTTGCTTCGGATATAGTGAATGCCGATGGTATGGTTTGTGTATCACATTTTAAGGGGCATGAAGTGTCAGGATTTGGCGGAGCTATAAAAAATCTCTCAATGGGATGTGCTTCGAGACAGGGGAAGCTGGAGATGCATTCTGTCACAAGACCAAAAGTACATCAGGATAAATGCACTGCCTGCGGAAGGTGTCTTTCTGCATGTGCGCATGATGCTATTGTGATAAAACCAAAAGCGTTTATCAACGAAAATTGCACCGGATGTGCAAGATGCATAGCTGTATGTCCTGAAAGTGCTATAGGTATAAACTGGGATGAAACCGTAGAGAATACTCAGCTAAAAATGGCAGAATATGCTTATGGAGTGCATAAATCTCTTAAGGGTAAGATCGTATATGTAAATATTCTGATAAACATTAGCCCTGCGTGCGATTGTTACCCTGGCAACGATGCCCCAATATGTGGCGATATTGGATTTCTTTCTTCACAGGATCCAGTTGCTATCGATCAGGCAAGCTATGATCTGGTGATGAATCAGTTTGGTGGGAAAGACCCATTTGTGGATATATATCCGTATCTTACTCCAGAAATTCAGCTTAAACATTCCGAAGAGATGGGGCTTGGAAGTAGACAATATGAGATTAAATATGTGGAATAACAGATTAAATTTCATCTTATAGCTCATTGATATTGCTTTTTATGATATTTAGTAGGTTTTTTTAATGATGATGCATCAATGGGCGAACACGTAGTTTTGCCCCTACGTATGGATTAGGAGCACAAAAAAAGTGGTGATAGTAGAATCTTAAATATTTGAAGAGTTGTTAAAAATCTTAGTGATTTTTATTTTTTAAGTTTCTTTTGGTATCAATCAAAAATGCTGCATCCAGAAGCAGTTGATTTGTGGATTTACCGATTGTTTTGGCAGGGATTGATTCGGCAGGGATATCAACTATATTGAATTCCCCCTCTTCTATTTCCATTAACTTATAAAAGGCATCGAGACCTTTATCTTTCTGGCATTCAGCATGCACCACTGAGCCTTTTTCAAAATAAATTTTACCCAGATAGTCATTACCAAACATCTCAAACAGACAGGTTTTGTTTGAAATAGAAAGCACCTGCACGAGGTCCATAGGACTTATATTTTCAAAATTACCAGATGTTTTCTTTGTTTCTGTAAGTGACCCTTTTCCGGCGGTAATTTTATCGTAAACATCTAAGAAATCATTAAGTCTTTTAAGGGCAAGGGGAGATATAGTTTCAAAGCTTACACCATATCTGTTTGAATTTCTAATATTTTTTACTTTACAAATTATATTCTCTATCAATTTACCATCAGGTAAAACAAACGATAATTTTAAAATATCACCTATACTTAGAGGTATTTCAGACTCGATCAGGGCTCCATTGAGATTCAAATCGATCATTTTACATTTGGAGGCATTGTTGTTTACCATCATAATGGAACCCAGGTTTACGGAATATCTTTTACTGCCCCGTAGTGAGGTTTCTGTATACCGTTTTGGGTATGAAAATATGACAATCTCATCAAAATCGGTTGGCTTGTGGAGAAGATGTGTTTTAAATTCTATAAGTTTATCTTGATAGCTATAACGGGCTGTGATATGTGATAAATTTTCCAGGAGATTTAGTAGATTGTTATTGATTTTTACAAAGATATAATTACCAAAATCCCATCCTAATATCTTTGAGGAAACAAAATAAGAATCTTTTTCCACAAATATAAGCTCATGACCTACTTGAAAATCTGAGAAATAATCCTGCTTTGATTTGCTTATATTATCTCTTCTAAGATTTATTTTAAACGTTTTTTGTATATGGTTTACTCCCTCTAAGATTTTTTCAATGTTTTGTTCTATTGTTGATAGTAAACAATTATCTAGATGAATGTCATCCGATTCCTCCTTTTTGGGTTGGTCTTCTTTTGTATTGTTGCTTAGAAAAAGTTTTGAAAGAAAACTGACCATATCTTTGTTTGCAATCTTATTATTGATAAGAAGGTTTGCGAATTGTCTAAAAAGGGCTGAAGTACTACCTTCAGGTTCATAGTATAGAATAGGCGTTTGATTATTTACGGCTTCAGGTATCTTGATGTTATAAGGGATGGGCCCCAGGAGTTCCACATCGATTTCGAGGAATTTTTTGACCGTTTCTTCAAATTTATCGAAAATATTTATAACTTGTGTTTTAGATTTTGCTTTATTAATAACTATATAGGTTTTTTTTACGATCCCTTTCTCTTTTAAAATTTTTAGAAGGCCATAGGCATCTTTTATGGATGTGATCTCTGGTATAATTACCACTATGAGTATATCTGACATTGCTATAAAATGTACCACTTCATCAGAAGCACCTGCTGCGGTGTCTATTATTAAGAATTCTATTTTTGATTTAAATTCATTTATCTTATTGGTAAGGATTGTTTTATCTTTATCAGTGAGATTGGTAAGCTTTGTTATACCAGTACCTGCTGGTATCAGAAAAAAATTTTCGTAGCGTTTAGATTTAAATATTATATCGTTTATGGTGACATCATCTTCTATAAGGTTTAAAATAGTTTTTTGAGGATTACTTCCGATGAGTAAAGATGCATTACCCAGAGATAGGTCGGCATCAAATAGAGCTGTTGGCTTCCCCTGTTCTGCTATGGATAGAGATAGATTTAAAGAAAAATTGCTTTTACCCACTCCACCTTTTCCACTTGCAACTGATATTACCGTAGTATTTTTATCCATATTACCCCCACCATAATCATAATAAATAATAAATTTTTTTCAATAAGATTATATTGAAATATTATAATAAATATTCAACTAACAGATGTTGTTTTAAGACAAAAAAACTCTTGAAAATTTCCCAACCTTTATTTAAAATACTTTTAAAAAAAGAGGTGTATATGAAAGAAAAGGTGTTGGATCTTAAAAAAAAGGTAATAGAATGGGAAGATATTTATGAACTTTTGGATTTAGACGATAGGCAGGAGCTCAAGAATATGAAGAAAGAGATAGAGCTTCTATTAAAAGATCTATCTGAAGATGATATAAGGTGGATAGATCATCAGATATCATATTGGTATGCAAGATATTTGGAGGTGGAAGTAAATACAAGAATCAGATTGTCTGAAGGGTGATATCAATTGTGATAATTTAAAATATTATAGTAAAGAAGCCCCAATGTGGAAACGCTTACCACAAACCAAAGAGCTACTCCCTGTATAAGTGGTCTGATACCTACTTCCTGTAGAGTTTTTCTGGAAAGCCCCGCACCTATGAGAAAAAGGGTCATAACTAGTATTCTTTTTGCAATAAAATTCAGATATTGCCAAATCTGAGCATAAGAAGGTAGAGAACTATTTATAAAAGCAGCAAAGATAAAACCCAATATAAATAGAGGTAAGTTGATTTTCCCTTTTTTCCCTTTGAATAATCCCACTGCGAAGGCAAAAGGGGCAATCCATAAGGCTCTTGTAAGCTTGACAGTGGTGGCTATGGATAAGGCTGTTGCACCGTAAACAGATGCCGCCCCAACAACACTACTCGTATCATGGATTGCCAGGGCTGAAAAAAGACCAAATTGAGTTTGGGAAAGATTTAGTAAATGCCCAATTGCGGGGAAAATTAATAGTGCTATTGCATTGAGAATAAAAACTGTAGCAAGGGAAACTGCCACCTGTTCGCTGTCGGCTTCTATGACTGGAGCCATTGCGGCTATGGCACTGCCACCGCAAATGGCTGTCCCAAAAGATATCAGTAAGGATGTTTTTTTATTAATGGATAATAAATTGCCAATGAGAAGTCCTACGAGAGTAGAAGCAAGTATAGTCGTAAAGGTAAGTAATATTGAATTTTTACCAACTTCAATCACTTTGTAAAAATTTACCCCAAATCCAAGCCCAACCACGGCTATTTTGAGTAAATTTTTGCTTAACTTTGCTGTAAGTGAAGGAAAAGGATTGCCAAACGATATAGAGAGTAAAACTCCAAGAATGAGAGCATGGGTTGATTCGATAAAAGGTAATCCACACAATAAAAACCCTATGATAAAGACGATCTTGAGTGTATTTATTTGCATTCTAACTCCATTTTGGTCGAATATATCAGTTTTAATTTAATTTGTAAAGCAGAAAAAATGAGAAATGTGGGATAAAAATTGTCTAAAAGGGTTTCAAAGATATACATCTCATTTTCATCTTACGAAATCTAATAAATTATTGATATTTTTTATACGTTGAGTGAGAAATTAACCACATAAATTTACCTCAATAGATCTGAAAAAGCTATAGCCTATTGCATAAGCATACAAGTATGTAAGAAGTGTAATACCCTTCCTCCATCTACTTAAAGTATTAAATTGTTTAAGTCTTGAAAATACTCCTTCTATAACCTGTCTTTGAGCTCTTTCCTCTTTAGTCTTACAAACATAAACATTTTCACATCCCTTATACCCTTTGTCCCCTATAACCTCAAAAAGATTGATTAACTCCTTAAACCATAGGCTCGTTTTAGCTCTTAACCTAAAAGACTTTACCTCATGATAACTAGCTGGATGAAACCAAACATCATACACAATTCCTTCCCTATCGCAAAGAACCATAACAAGAACTCCATAGTAAACCTCTTGAAAAACTACTTTCTGTTTATAGTGCTCGCTATATAGGTTCCTATTATGAAG